>SXON01000003.1 GCA_005778355.1 Pseudomonadota bacterium
ACACGAGGTCGACCACGGACACGTTCGGCGTCGGCACGCGAATCGCTAGACCATTGAGCGTGCCCTTCAGCTCGGGGAGCACGAGCCCCACCGCCTTGGCGGCGCCCGTGGAGGTGGGAACCATCGAGAGCGCCGCCGCCCTCGCTCGGCGCATGTCGGCCTTCTTATGCGGCGCGTCGAGCAGGTTCTGGTCCATCGTGTAGGAGTGAATCGTCGTCATCAACCCGTGCACGATGCCGAACTCCTGGTGCAGCACCTTGGCGAAGGGCGCGAGGCAGTTGGTGGTGCAGCTGGCGTTGCTAATGATGCGATGTTTCGAAAGGTCGAGGAGGTGGTCATTCACGCCCAGGCAGACGGTGATGTCCTCGCCCTCTGCGGGCGCAGAGATGATCACGCGGCCTGCGCCGGCGTCGAGATGCCAGGCGGCCTTCTCGCGCTTGGTGAAGGCCCCGGTGCACTCGAGCACCACATCGATACCGAGCTCTTTCCAGGGCAGCTTCTGCGGCTCCTTCTCGGCCGACACCTTGATCTCCTTGCCGTCGATCACGATGCCGTTCTCAGTGCTCGACACGTCTCGCGACCAGTTGCCGTGGACGCTGTCGTGCTTGAGAAGATGCGCGAGTTGGAAGGGACTGGTGAGATCGTTGATGTGGACGATCTCGACCTCCGGGTCGCCCCAGGCGCTCCGGAAAACACAACGACCAATGCGGCCAAATCCATTGATAGCCACGCGCAACGCCATGGGGGTCTCCGAGGTGGCGCGCGCGATAACCCGTCTCGTGCCCCGGTGAT
Organism: Pseudomonadota bacterium; assembly: GCA_005778355.1. Classification (GTDB taxonomy): domain Bacteria; phylum Myxococcota_A; class UBA796; order UBA796; family SXON01; genus SXON01. The sequence continues at coordinate 793 of SXON01000003.1, forward strand.
AGCACCGCGTCGTGGCGCTCCTCCTGCAAAACCTGGTGCTCGACGATCGCGAACTTTCCGTGATCGCGGCGGAGTGTTTGTCCGTGCCTCCTGGCGCCGTGCAGAGCGTCGAGGTGGTCCGGCGCGCCCTCGACGCGCGGGCGCGAGTCCCCACGTGGCGCGGGAACCTGCGGGTGGAGGTCGGCAACGAGTCCGAAGTGCTGTCGCGACAGCTTCCCGGGGTTCGCCGGTGGAGTGAGCGCGACCAGGTGCGACGAACGGGCGTCGTTCCCGCCGCGCGCCCGGCGTGGTCGCGTCGCCCGATCGTCGTGGGGGCTGGCCCGGCCGGCCTCTTCGCCGCGCTCCGCCTGGTGGAGGCCGGTGCGCCGGTCCTGCTGCTGGAGCGGGGCGAGGCCACGGAGGCCCGGGTGCGCCGCCTCGCGCACGACTGGCGCGAGCGACGGATCGATCCGGAGTCAAACCTACTCTTTGGCGAGGGTGGAGCTGGCACCTTCTCCGACGGCAAGGTGTACACGCGCCGTCGTGATGGCGACCTCGGGTGGATCTTCCGGCAGCTGGTCGAGGCGGGCGCGGACGCCTCCATTCTGGAGGAGTCCTACGCGCACATCGGGACGGATCGGCTGCGACGCATCTTGCCGGTATTGCGAAAACGTCTCCTCGATGGCGGCGCCGAGGTGCGCTTCTCGTCTCGGGTCGTCGACCTGGTGGTGCACGCGGGTGCGGTCGTTGGGGTGCGCCTCGCCACGGGCGAGGAGATCCTCGGTGGCCCCGTCATCGTCGGCGCGGGCCACTCGGCGCGAGACACTGTCGCGATGATGTTGCGCGCCGGTGCCGCAGCCGAGGCCCGCCCCATCGCGATCGGCGCGCGGGTGGAGCACCCCCAGGCCCTTGTCGACAAGGGCCTCTACCCGGGCGGGCGCGGGGGCCTCCCAGCCGCCTCGTACCGTCTCGCGCACAACCCCAGCACCGGGCGCTCGGCCTACACCTTCTGCATGTGTCCGGGGGGGATGGTGGTCCCGGCGGGGCACGAGCCGGGCACGGTCGTCGTCAACGGGATGAGCTTCGCGGCCCGCAGTTCGCTCTGGGCCAATAGCGCGGTCATCGCGCAGGTGCCCGTTGAAGACTTCGGAGGCGCCCACCCCCTCGCCGGGCACGCCTACCAGTCGGCGATTGAACGCGCCGCCTACGAGCTCTCGGGCAGCTACGCCGCGCCCGCACAGCGGGTCGCCGACTTCCTCGCTGATCGCCCGTCCCCGGCCATCCAGCGCACCTCTTTTCCGCATGGGGTCGTGCCGGTCGAGCTGTCGCGACTGCTCCCGCCACCGGTCGTGGCTGCGATGAAGGCGGCGCTGCGGAGTTTCGACGAGAAGATCCCGGGCTTCGCGTCGAACGAAGGCGTGCTCATCGCGCCGGAAACCCGAACCACGTCGCCGGTCCGATTCTTACGCGCGACCAATCGCCACAGCAGCACGCTGCCGGGGCTGGTGCCCTGCGGGGAAGGCGCCGGCTGGGGGGGCGGGATCATCTCCGCCGCGCACGACGGCTTCAGCGTGGCCGAGTCGGTCATCGCCGGGGCATCCTAGGCCGATGTTGGCACTTCTCACCCTCGCCCTCGCCGCGCCCGCCTACGACGACCACGGCCTCGTCCTCGTTCCTCCCGAGACGGGTCCCTTCCTCGGCGGCATCAACGCGCCGAGCGTGGAGTGGGACGGCGCGGCCGAGCAGTTCGTGATGTACTTCGAGTCGGCGGCTTCAACGCTCGAAGTCCCCGAGGACTGCTACAGCTACTATCGGATCGGACGTGCAACGAGTCCCGATGGACAATCCTGGACCATCGACGAGTCCTTCAGCTTCGAGCCCGATCATGCCAGCGACGCTGGGTCGTATCGCTGCGCGGCCACGCAGCCGGCCGTCCTCTTCGATGGCGCAACTTGGCACCTCTTCTTCACCGGTGGCACCACCGACGAGGGGCGCGGGCGAAACGAGCCCAGTGGCATTCTGCATGCGACGAGCGCCGACGGCCTCGACTGGTCGGTGGCCGCCGCACCGGTCGTGCCACCGGAGGCCAACGGCATCGGGCTGGCTTCGGCTACACTCGTAAACGGCACTATATACGTTGTCTATTCTCAGTATCCTCACCTGATGCTTGCCACGGCACCCGCCAGCAGCGACACGTGGACCCTCGCGACGGACCCGGTCATCGACAACGCCGCGCTTGGCGACTGGGCTGGCACCTGGGCCTTCGGCCCCTCGATCGGCTGCACCGAGGAGGGCGCCTTCACGATGACCTTCGGCGGCGACAGCACCAGCGCCGTGCGGACCATCGCAGCCGCGACCAGCGCCGACGCCGCAGCGTGGACGGTGGAGCCGCCCGTGACCATTGGCTCGCTGGACAGCGCGGTGATCAATCACTGGGACGTGCTCGCGATCGGAGGGGAGGGTTCGGCCCTGTGGTACAGCCGCACCGACGAGACCACCGGGCTCAAGGCGATTGGCCTCGGCACGAGCGGCGACCCCAGTGGACACCGCCGCGGCCGCAGCTGCCCCGATCCCTGGCCGGAACGCCCCGACGACACGGGTGACACCGGCGGTGCGAGTGACACCGGCGACTCGGGAAGCGGCGATACGGCCGTGGGCGACTCGGGCGAACCTGGCGACGAGCCCGACACCGGCGACAAGAAAGCGGGCGAAGGCGGCTGTGGATGCCAGACCGCGCCCGGGGCGGGGCTGGCATCCCTCGTGCTGGTCGCGTTCGCCCGCCGACGGCGCTAGCTACCGCATCACGACCTGGTAGTTGTCGCCGGAGACGGTGATCTGCAGGCGGTACTTGTCGTTGCCGGAGCGCCCGGGGCAGCTGGACTTGTTGGTGTCGAGGTTGATGATGCCCTCGCTCCCGCTGGTCGCCTTCTCGGCGGTCCAGCGGCCGGACTCTTCGCAGCTGACCGTCTCGCCGCCTGCGGAAACCACGGCGGAGGCTTCGAAGTGGTTCTTGGGCCCGAACTTCAAGACGTTCCAGGTGATCTCGGCGCCGCTCGAGGCGTCGGTTGGCTTGAACTTCGTGACGGGGTTTCGGACCAGGTGGTCGGCGAACTTGCGGGTGTCCTTGTCGTCGGGAAGCTCGGTCTCCGAAGTGATGCCGCCTTCCTGCGCGACGACGCCGGTCTTCTGCGTCTCCTCCTTGGGACAAGCAGCGAGGCCGAGCACAAACACGGTAGCGATGGTCAACATGAGAACTCCAGGGTTGGGGCACGCGATGTATCCACCGGTCCTCGCCTGCGCCTCCCTGCCGACTTCTCCATACCTGTGGACAACTCTCGCCTTCTGGGCCGGAAGCCACCAACTCTCCCAATTACCCGAAAAGACTATGTATTTGACGTGCTCAAGTTTTGAGCACAGCGTAAACTGTAGGCGTTGAACCGTGGGCACCCCCCCGCCAGGGCCTCACTTGCCCGCAGCCTTATCCATAGCGCTTGGGGAAATCCCCGCAGCCCTTGACGCGAGGCGGCGGGCGGCAAACGAGGGCACGTGTCTCGCCGCGCTCTGGTCGCCACCGCGATCGCCTACTTCTTGCTCGCGGTTGCCCTCACCTGGCCAGCGGCCGTGCATCCCGTCACGGCGGTCCCTGGCGGCGCGCGCACAGACACGGCCGACAGCCTCTGGACCCTATGGTACGCCGCCCGCGAACTCGCAGCTGGCCGGCTCCCGGGATCGGTCGATGGCTTGCTCGATCACCCCGCTGGTGGCTCGCTCTGGCCCGCCGACCCCGTAGACGCCGTCCTTGGCGCCCCTCTGGTGTGGCTCGTGGGCGCCGCGTCGGCGTGGAGCCTCCTTTGCATCGTCCATCTCGCGACGGCGGGGCTCGCTGCCCACGTGCTCGCCGAGAAGCTGGGTGGACGTGGCGTGGTCGGGGGCGTGCTCTACGCCGCATCGACGATGTCGATCGCGCACGTGCAGAACGGGGCCAGCGAGGCGGTGCTCGGAACCAGCCTCCTGCCGCTGGCCGCGCTCGGCCTCGTTCAATGCGCTCGCGGGTCGGCCCCTGCCTTGCCGGGACTCGCGCTCGGCCTCGCCGCGCTCGGCCATGCCTACACCGGGGTGCTCGTCTACCTGCTCGCTGGGAGCGTCTTGGTCCTGGGCCTCCCCGGCGCCACGGCCGGCTTCCGTGCGCGCGTCGCGTGGGCGATGGCGCTCGGCGTGGTCGTGGCTGCGGGTCCGTCGATGCTCGCGCTGTCGGCCGCCACCGCCGAAGACAACGTGGTCGGGATCAAGACGGCACGCGAGCTCATGACCATCCGGCGAACCATTGGCCCGGCCGACCCGGAGGTGTTCCTCCATCCCGGCGACTTTCGCAGCCCGGATTTCCGCGAGCTCTCCCGCTACGGCGAAGATCTCGTCCACTGCGTGTATCTCGGCTTCACAGGCATGATCGCCGCGATCTTATCGTTCCGTCGGCGCGACCCCCCCTGGTCGCTGCTGGTGGCTGGGCTCGCGGCGCTGGCGCTCGCACTCGGCCCGGTGCTCGTGGAGAACGGCGCCCCGGTGATTCTCTCCGGTCGACGCGCCATCCCGCTCCCCTACCTGCTGGTGGAGCCCCTCCCAGGTCTTTCCTCGCTCTCGCTGCTCTGGCGTCTCGCGCAACTCGGCACGCTGGCGCTCGCGGTCCTCGCGGCCCGGGGCTTTGAGCGCCCGGTACTGGCCTGGCTGATCGCCGGGACCGGCCTCGCGGAGACCCTGCTCGTCTCGCCCGTTGCTGGCTTCCCCCGGCACTTCGACGCGACCGTGAGCGACGGGGTCCATGCGCTCGCCGACGCCCCGCCGGGCGCGGTGATGAACTTCCCGGTCGTCGGCGCGCGCGCCTACCTGTGGGAGCAGACGATCCACGAGAAGCCGCTCACCGGCACGCTGAACTTCCCCAACAACAACGCGGCACGAAAGGTCTGGAAAGCTGCCATCGAGCACGAGAACGCCTCGCCCGAGGTCATGCGGGAGGCGGTGGTGGCGGCCGCCCGAGCCGCCGACGTGCGCTACCTCGTGGTGCACGTCGACGCGCGCGCCTTCGACGACGACATGCACACCGGCGCGGTTCGCGCGATGAAGGCCGCCTTCGAGCCGATGCACGAGTCCTCGTCGATGCGCGTGTACCGCTTCTGGTAGCCTGCACGCGATGCACGTGGTGGAGGGCCTCGGCCCGCTCGACGACCGCACCTTCCTCCGCGGCGTGGCTCGTGACTACACCCTCGCCGATGGGCTCGCCGCCGAGCCGGGGACGCTGTTCGCGCCAATGGCGGCCGCGTCGGCGAGAGCGTTGGCGCCGCGCGAAGGCTGGGTGCGCGTGCGACCCTCGGGAACCGTCTCGACCGGTCACCTGTACGCCGGGCGAGGTCCGCTCGACCCCGCCTCACTTGTCGAGCTGAGCTTCGACGCGCGCGAGCACGCCTTGCCGGCGATCGGGGGTCTCGAGCTGCGGGTCGCCGACGCCTGGGTCTTCCAGGTCGATCACTGGTCGGATTTACTGTGGGCCAACCTGCTCGCTCTCGGACCATTCCTGTGGGAGCGACTCGCGACGCCCGCTGCGCTGGCCTGGGCCTTCGCGCGGCGGTGGACGCTTCGTCCCGAGTTGCTCGCGGGGGCGCTCGTCGAGCGAAACGGTGCCTTCGTCCATCCGTCGGCCACGGTCGAGTTCTCCGTCCTCTCCGCGGGCGCGCGCGTCGGCGCGGGTGCCGTGGTGCGCGGGGCGGTTCTCGGGCCGGGGGCCTGCGTGGAGGAGCTCGCCATGGTCGAGGGCTGCGTGATCGGCGAGGGCGCCCGGATACAGCGGCAGGCCATGGCGAAGTTCAGCGTGATCGAGGGCGGCGCGGCCCACGCGGGGGTCATTCAGCTGGGCGTGCTCGGCGCGGGCGCGGAGGTGCGGCAGGGGGCGGTGCTCTTCGACCAGTCGCTTGGCGAGCCGGTGCGCGTGCGCCGCAGCGGCCAACTCGTGGCGGCGCCGCACGGCATGGCGGGCGCGTGCATTGGCCCGGGCAGCGTGATCGGGCAGGGGGTGCGTGTGGCCGCAGGTCGGGCCGTGCCCGCTGGCATCACCGTGCTGCCCGATCCCGCAGCGGTCCTCACCCACGTGGACGTGCCCGAGGGCACGACGCGCGCCTGCGTGGTGAACGGTCGCCTCCGGGTGCTTGGATGAAGTGGGGTGATCCTGGTTTCTCCGAGTTTCTGCTCGGGGGCTACCTCGCGCTGCTCACCCTCCTCTGGTCGGCCTTCCTCGCCGGCGTCGGGGCCTGGCACCGTCGCCATGCCCTGCCTGATACAGGCAACATACCGCTTCCAAAGCTGAGTATCTGCATACCCGCTCGCGACGAGGCGGCCAACATCGAGGCCTGCGTCCGGGGCGCGCTCTCGAGCGACCATCCTGACTTCGAGGTGATCGTCATCGACGACTGCTCCTCCGACGGCACGCCTGAGAAGGCGATCCGCGCGGGCGGCGGCGACTCGCGCCTGCGGGTGGTCGTGGGGCTACCCCCAGCCGCCGGCTGGGCGGGAAAGCCCTGGGCTTGCGCGCGCGCCGCCGCCGAGGCGCACGGCGAACATCTCCTGTTTATCGACGCCGACGTGGTGCTCGGGCCGGAGGCTGCTCGCCGCGCTGCGGCTGTCCTCTCCGACAAGCAGCTCGGCCTGCTGTCGTTGTTCGGCACCTGGCGGCTCGAGAGCTTCTGGGAGAAGGTGGCGATCCCGGTGATCGGCTGGTTCGTGCGGGGGGCTACCGACATCGACGCGGTGAACACGCCGGGACGCAAGGATGCCTTCGCGAACGGCCAGTTCCTGCTCGTGTCCCGCGTGGCCTACGAGGCGGTGGGCGGGCACGCAGCGGTACGCGGCGAGGTGCTCGATGACGTGCGCCTTGCCCACGCCTTCAAGCAGCGGGGTTGGCCCCTCGGCTTGTATGCCGAACCCGGCGCCTTCCGGGTGCGCCTCTACCGGGGGCTCGGCGAGATCTTCCACGGTTACACCAAGAACTTCTACGAGGGCATGGGACGGCGTCCCCACGTGGCGCTGGCCGCCTTGCTTTTCCTCGCCGTGTCGTCGTTCTTGCCCTACGTGCTCTTCGCGGTGGCGATGCTTCAACCGGCCACGGTGCTCACCGGCATGACGGTGGCCTGGCCCTGGCAGCTCTGGCTCGCGCTCATCTGCGGGCTGCCGGTGGCCTTCCGCTTTCGCCTCGATCGCGCCGACGGGCGGAGCGGTTGGATGGCCTGGTCGCACCCGGTGGGCAACGCTGTGTTGGCGGCCGTCTTGCTCGGCTCAGTTTTTCGCGTGCGCGCGCGGTGGAAGGGGCGTGCCTTCCACGATGGGCGGGCGGCCTAGAAAGCCAGAACGCCGACCCTTGTGGGATCGGCGTTCGTCGGGGTGGAGCAGGAGACGGGATTTGAACCCGCGACAACCACGTTGGCAACGTGGAGCTCTACCGCTGAGCTACTCCTGCAGAGCGCCGCCCTTCTAATCTCGTCGCCGATGGCGTCAAGGCCCGGCGCGTATTCTGCACCGCCGCGCGCATCGGACGGGTGACGATGGCGCGCATCTCTGCTACGGTGTGCTGCCCCGATTTCGCCCTCAACGTGGAGCGGTCATGCGCGCCCTTTCCTCTCGCCTCGGTCTCGCCGGTATCCTCTCTCTCCTTGCGCTTGTCGCTTGCGACGGCGCACCGGAAGACGACACGGAGAAAGAAGACAGCAAAGATACCGACAGCGGCTCCGACTACGTGCCGCCCACCGACGCCGACGGCGACGGTGTCACGCCAGCCGACGGCGACTGCGACGACAACAACGCCGAGCTGCACCCCGGGCAGGCCGAGGCCTGCAACGGCATCGACGACAACTGCAACGGCGTGGTCGACGAGGGCCTCCCCGACGCCGACAGCGACGGCGTAGCCGACTGCGAAGACACCGAAACCTGCGACGGCATCGACAACAACGGCGACGGCCAGATCGACGAAGGCTTCACTGATGCCGATGGCAACGGCGTGGCCGACTGCGTGGGCACCGAGGAGTGCGACGGGCTCGACAACAACGAGAACGGCAAGGTTGACGAGGGTTTTGACGAGGACAACGACGGCTACACCAGCTGCGGCGACGCCACGACCGATGGCGACTGCGACGACACCGATCCCAACATCTTCCCCGACGCGGGCGAGGTGAGCGGCGACAACGTCGATAACGACTGCGACGGCCTCATCGACGAGGGCGACTGGTCCGAGGGCGACCTCGCGATCAACGAGATCATGAACAACCCGGGCGACGTGCTCGACCCCGACGGCGAGTGGTTCGAGCTGGTCAACACCTCTGATCGTACCTTGATCCTCAACGGCCTCGTCATCGCGGCCGACACCGACGCTGAGTGGCACCAGGTGGCGAGCGCAGACGTGCTCGAGCTCGAGCCCGGCGAATACTTCGTCTTCGGCGCCAACAAGGACAGCGTCACCAACGGCGAGGTCGAGGTCGGCTATGAGTATGAGGGCATCGTGCTCAGCAACGAGACCGACGACCTGCAGATCTGGGCCGGCGACGTCCTGCTCGACATGGTGAGCTGGGACGACGGCGCGACGATGCCCGATCCCTCCGGCGCGTCGATGATCGTCGACCCCTGGAGCATGGGCCCCGACGGCAACGACGACACCGAGGCCTGGTGCGCATCCACCGACCCCTGGGCGGGCCCGGCAGGCGACGCCGGCAGCCCCACCGAGGAGAACGAGCCCTGTTCCGACTGGGACCACGACGGCGACGGCTACTCGGGCGACGAGGGCGACTGCGACGACACCGACGCCGACATCTACCCCGGCGCCTTCGAGGAAACCGACGGTCGCGACACCGACTGCGACGGCGAAGTGGAGAGCGCCCCCACCTCGGTGCCCGACTACGACGCCGGGAGCCTCCTCACCACCTGTTCGCCGCTCACGCTCGACGGCACCGCCAGCTTCGACCCTGATGGCGACCCGCTCACCTACGCCTGGGAGCTCAGCGGCGCGCCCTCGGGCTCGGCCACCACCACGGCCGACATCGCCAACACGACCGACGCCCAGCCGGTGTTCCACCCCGACGTCGCGGGCGACTACACCTTCACGCTGACCGTCAACGACGGCGGCGCCGACTCGCGTCCCGCCTCGATCACCGTGACCATCGCCGACCGCGGCAGCAACACGGACCCGGTGGCGGCGGCCGGGGCCGACCAGTCGATCAGCAACACGTCGAGCTGCACGCCGGTCTCGTACGGTGCGAGCTACGACTGCGACGCCTGCGTCACGGAGACCTTCTCCCTCGACGCCAGCGGCAGCTACGATCCCGACGGCGACGAGCTCGACTACTCGTGGAGCGTCACCAGCGGGTCCACCTACGGCACGCTGTCGGCGTCGACCGGCAGCACCAACACGCTGACCTTCGCGAGCGCGCCGGCCACCTACGGCTCGGCCCAGCAGACCGACGTGTACGTCGATGTCACCGTCACCGACTGCTTCGGCGCGACGAGCACCGACCAGGTGATCGTGTCCTACTACTGCACCGGCTCCTGAGCGGGTCTCGGCGTGGATGAGCGCACGGCCGGGGGGCTTACTCCCCGGTCGCGAGCCCTTTCTCGGCGGCCTCGGCGGGCGTTACCCAGTGGATGCAGGTGACTGGGCAGGCCTCGATGGCGTCCTGGATCAGGTCCATGGGGCCGTCCTGCGCGATGGGCGACGCCTTCGCGTCGTCGGGGAGCACGAAAACGCGGTCGGTCTGCTCCACGCAGGTGCCGCAGGAGATGCACTCCCACTGGTCGATGCTGAGCTTCTTGCCCGCGGCCTTCGCGCGGGAGGACTCGTTGTCCAGTGGTCCCCAGTAACGCTGGCCGTCGTCGGCCACGTTCATGCCCTCCCCGCCCTTGATGAGGCCGGGGTCGCGGCCGTTGGCCTTGGCGCGGGCGATGTAGTGCTCGATGTCGGTTGAGCCCATGTCGGCGTGAATCGCCTTCTTCTCGCCCTTCGCCGCCGCAGCTGCCGCCGCCGCGAGCGACACCGGGGCGGCCTCGGGCGCGGCGACCTGCTCGGGCTCGGGCGCGGCGACCACCGCGACCGCGGGCGTGAGCTCGGGCGCAGGCGCAAGCTCGACGGCCACGGGTACGTCGACGACCGCGGCCGCAGCCGGCTCGGCGACGGGCGGAAGCTCGGTTGCCTCGACACCGCCTGCAGGCGCGGCCTCGGTCGTCCGTGCCTCCACGACGGGCGACGCCTCGACGGCCGGTACATCCACGGCCAGCGTTGGCGTGGCCTCGAGCACGGCGGTGGCGTGGACCGTCGGCCTCACCACCGGGGCGGTCGGCTCCAGCGGCGCGCGGACGACCGGCGCCACCGGCTGGAGCGGGGCGCGCATCGTCGCTGCCGCCGGCTTCGCTGCGGGTGGGGGCTCGGCCGTCTGCCCGCCGCGCAGGCCACGCAGCTTGTCCTTCATCGCGTCGCGAAGGCCGCCGTCTTCCTTGCCGGTGATCGCCTGCCTCAGTTTTCCCAGCATGGCCCCTCCTTAGCCTTCCGCCAACTTGAGGCGTTCGACCGGCTTTCCGCCCTTGAGGTGCTCACGCACGATCTCCGCCACGTCGTTCTCGGTCACGCTGCCGTACCACACGCCCTCCGGGTACACGACCATCGTCGGGCCAGCCCGGCAGGGGCCGAGGCAGTTGGTGGTGTTGAGCTTCACGTTCTCCACCATCCAGTCGTCGGTGTCGATGGCCTCGGTGAGCGCGAAGAGCACGTCGCTGCAGCCGCGATCGGCGCAGGAGCCCTTCGGGTGCCCGGGCGGGCGCTTGTTGGTGCAGACGAAGACGTGGTGCTTCCAGTTCGGCATGGCGGGCGACTATACCCGCCACCGGCCACTTCGCTAGATAGTCGCCGCTACATGAAGCGGCCAGGACTCGCGCTGAAGCTCAGTGTCCTCCTGGTGCTCGGCGTGGTGGGCGGCATGGTGGCCGACTTCGCGCTCTCGCCGCCCGACGACCCGGAGGATGGCCGCGCCCGCGCCGCGATCTTCGTCGCCTTCGCGCTGGCCATGGCCTTCTCCGCCGCGCTGGTGCTCGACGCGCTGGTGATTCGGCCCCTGGTCACGCTCGCGCACCACGCCGATCGGCTCCGCGCCTCGCAGTTCTCCGTGCCCGTCCCCAGCGTGGGCACCGACGAGCCTCGCCAGCTTGCCCTGGCCCTCGAGGCGCTCCGCCAGCAGGTGGTTGCCGATCGGGAGGCTTTGCAGGCGCTCAATCGTGAGCTCGAGGCGCGCGTCGTGGAGCGCAGCCAACAGCTCGTCGAGGCCCGCGAGCAGATCGTCGCCCGGGAGCGTCTCGCGGCGGTGGGGCGTCTGGCGGCCGGCGTGGCCCACGAGGTCAACAACCCGGCGGCGGTGACCCTCGGTCGCGCCACCTTGCTCCTCGACGACGGTGCCACCCTGCCGCCGGAGGTCGCCGCCGACTTGCAGGTGATGGCCCGGCAGGCCCAGCGGATTCGCGACATCACCGGGGCACTGTTGAGGCTTGGACGCCCCCAGTCGGGCACCCGTGCCCCACTCGACCTCGCCGAGGTGGTGCGCGGGTCGGTGGCGCTGGTGCAGCGCGAGGCCGACAAGGCCGGCGTGCGCTTAATCGTGGAGGCCCCCGCGTCCCCAGCGATGGGCGACGCGGCCGCGCTCGACCAGCTGCTCCACAACCTCTTGCGCAACGCCCTCGCCGCCGCGCCCGGGGGGACGGTCACCGTCCGCGCCTCACCCGGCGAGATCGTGGTGGAAGACAGCGGACCTGGGTTCTCTTCTGAGGTCCTTCCTCGCTTGTTCGAGCCTTTCTTCACCACCAAGCCGGTTGGCCAGGGGACGGGCCTCGGCCTGGCCATCTGCCGAGGCATTGCCGAGGAACATGGCGGCACGTTGACGGCGGAGAACCGCGAGGAGGGCGGCGCGAGGCTGCGGCTCTCCATCCCCGCTGGGGAGTCCGCGCCCCGCCTCTGCTAGAAAACCAGCGTTTCCCCGATGGCACGAGGATTGCTTTGGTCCAAGGCGAGAGGATCCCATGTGGCTCGCGCCCCTGTTCGCTTGCACCGACTACGGCTTCAGCACACCCGCCGACAAGGAGGCCCTCGTGGGCGAGGGTGACACCGCTGGCTTCACCGCCGATTCGGGGGCGGTCGATGACCACGACGACGAGGGTGAGGTCGAGGCGACCGAGGAGGGCGACGATCCCTGCTACGAGCCGGAAGACGGCTACGACCTGAACCCGGCGGCCCGGGTGGTGGCCGACGGCTCGTCGCAACCGGTGACCGTCACCTTCGTCGGTTCCGACAGCGGCTACGACGACGAGCTCTGGATTCACTCGCCGGTCTCCGAGCACCTGTTCGACGCCTGGAGCGAGACGCCGGGCGCCACGGCGCTCCTGGGTCCCTACGCCGCGGGTACCGAGCTGCTCTTCGCCGCCTTCGTGCACAACACCGGCGACACCTGGTTTACCGGCCCGTCGAGTCGCAACGGCGACGGCGTGGTGCACGGCGCCACCACCTACGAGGGCAACTGCAGCTGGATCGTCGGCTTCGAAGACCTCCCCGGTGGCGGGGATCTCGACTTCAACGACGTGATTTTCCGCGTGCAGGGCCCCCTGCGCCAGGAGGACTAGTCGATGTTGCTCTTCGCCCTCGCGTTCGGGCAAGACGTCAGCGTCCGCGAGTCGCTCGCCACCGGCTCCTCCGCCACGGCGGTGTATGGCGGGAGCTTCACGGGTTCGGGCTGGCGAATCGACGACAGCAACTCGCGCCAGTACTGGGACTTCGGCACGCAGCTCGCCCGGGGGCAGGTGTCGGTGGTGATCGACGACGTCACCCTGACCAACCTCACCGGCGACAACAACCACATGATCGAGCTCTTCGACGAGGGCGGTCACTGGGACAGCAACCGGGCGATCAACCTGCGTGTCTACGGCTCCGACAATAGCGCCGACCACGGCCAGGCCAAGCTCAAGTGCTGGGACGAGGTCACCTACGCGGAGGAGCGCGCCGCGATGTTCGACTGGGACGGCGCCGCCCACACCTTCACCATCGCCTGGGGCGAGGGCTATTGCGCCTTGTACCGTGATGGTTCCGAGCTGCTCTACCTGGAGGCGGCAGGGATGGACATGCGGGTGGGCACGCTCTGGCTCCCGCTCAACAACTGGGAGGCCGGCTACTCGGCGCCGATTGGCGCGCTCTACTCCGACCTGCAGCTCGTGGGCTGGACGGGTACTGAGCCGGCCGATGACGGCACCGTGGTCGACGACGGCGACCCGTCGACCGTGCTGCCCGTGGAGGACGTGACGACGGCGGCCTGGGAGCCCGCGTCGGTCTTCTCAGACGCGGAAGACCTCACCATTGAGCTCGACGGCAGCGACGTGGTGGCGGTGGCCTACCTGAGCTTCGACCTCTCCGCCTACTCGGGGACGGTGACCAGCGCCCAGCTCCAGCTCACCGCCCGCGACGCCACCTCGGCCGACGGCGACGGGGGCCACGTGTACGCGGTGGCCGACACGATCTGGTCGGAAGACAGCCTCACCTGGAACAGTCGACCGGCGCTCGGGGCCTACCTCGGCAGCTTCGGCGCGCTCACCCCGGCGCAGGCCGCGACCATCGACGTGAGCGCAGGCACCGTCGCTGGGGGCCGCGTGGCCTTCGCCATCGTCGCGGCGGGGGGCAACTCCACGCACTTGTCGTCCAAGGAAGACGGCGACGGAAGCCAGGCCCCGCTGCTCGACGTCGAGGTGTCGGCGGAGGAGCCACCCGAGGAGACGGGGGACGACGATGATCCCGGCAACGACGGCGACCCCGGCGACCCGTCGGGTCGCGACACCGCCTCCAACTCGCCCCGGCCGGGCGCTCCCGGCGAGGCCGCGGTGATCGACGAGATGGGCTGTGCCTGTAACAGCACCGCGCGCCTGCCCGCCCAGCTCGCACTCGCCCTCGCGCTGCTAGTGGCCACGCGGCGGCGGTAGAAACACGCGACCGGGCGCCATCGCCCCCGCCGCGAGGCGTCGGTCGGCGTCGTTTGCGTATTCGCGGCCGGAGGGTGCCGGGAAGGGGCACGTGGGGTTGCATTTTTTGTCCTGTGTCTCGGCCTCCTGGCCCGGCTCCTGCGATGGAAGTGGAGGGGCAACCGCAGCGCCCGGCGGCCGCTCGACGTCGGCACATCGTCGTAACCGGATGTTGCTTGAACCGGAATCGTCGTGAGCGCAAGCTGACTCAAGTGGCACTCGCGCTGCCAGCGCCTGCCCGAACCGCTCGCCCGGAGTGCCTCAGGCGACGAGAAGGTAGCTTCGCCCGTGGGCTAGGTGCCGCGCCGCGGCACATGCGCGGACCGCGTGCCAGTTCGATGATCCTGTGCTTACGACGCGTCCGTTTCGCGCAGCAACTGCTCACGACGGCACTTGACGGGCCGCCCAGCGGTCCCCGGGGCGGGTAGCTCGTGTTGCCTCTTGGTTCGCGCTGGCCTATCGTGCCCTCGTGCCCACCCCCGACATCACGCGCCGCATCCTCCTGGCCGCCGGGGCGGTGGCGCTTCCGGCGCTGGTGGCCGCGCTCGACTCCGGAAGCGACGAGATCGACGCGGCGGAGTGCATCGCCTCGAACGACCCCGCGCGCGAGCTGTGCCCGAGCGACGAGGAGGCTCGGCGGGTGCTCGCGCGGCAGGCAGGCTTCCTCTGCGAGGTGCGAGGGGCCACTTTCGTTGGCTTCGAGGACGGCAGTTGCTGCTACACCGTTGAGACCTTGTGCGAGGGCATCGGCTGCTCCTGTGCTCACGGCCGTCCCCTGCGCGTCCGGGGACGGGTCCGTCACGCGGCGCTCTCGCCCCGCGCGCGGGCCTGGTTCGACGCCGAGCTCCCGGCGCCAAGGCTCGCGGGGCTGTCCTCGGCCGAGCGTGGCCGCCTCGCGCATTACTGGGGGAGCATCGCGTTGCACGAGCATGCTTCGATGCCGACGTTTCATCGCCTCGCGCGGGAGCTGCGGGCGCTCGGCGCCCCCGTGGCGTTGCAGCGGGCGGCTCGGCTGGGCATCGACGACGAAGCGCGGCACGCCCGCCTCGCCTTCACGCTGGCCTCGCACTACGCCGGCGCCCGGCTCGGGCCCGCTCGGCTGAGCCCGCCGCGCTCCGGTCCCGCTTCGATCACGGGCCTCGCCCGTCGCAACCTGCGCGAGGGTTGCCTCGATGAGTGCCGCTCGCTCGCGGCGGCGGTGACGATGCGCCAGTCGGCTTCCGATCCCGCCGTGGTGCAGGTGCTCGACACGATCGTGGCCGACGAGACCCGGCACGCGGAGCTGTCATGGTCGATCCTCCGCTGGGCGCTGCAGGCCGACCCTCGGCGGGTCCGCCGGGCGCTACGCTCGGAGCTTGGGCGTCGGTCACGGGCGGTCGAGGTCTCGGACCAGGCTACGGTGCCGTCCCATGGCTGCCTCGCGGATTCCACGCTGGTGGCGGCGGCGGACCGGTTCGAGGGGGGGGTGCTGAGGAGGGTGGCGGGTGGGGTGTTGGCCGGGCGGTAGCTACGGAGTTCGAGACTACTCGCTCTCTCCCATGCCGAACTCCTTCATCCAATCGGCCACCGATTGTCGGCCGATGCCGATGAGTTTTCCCGCTTCCGCCTTGCGTCCGTGGGCATCGTGGAGCGCCCGGTGAAGGTAGTGGTGGCGAACCTCATCCACGAGCGCCTTGACCTGCAGTCCCTCTCCGAGTGCCCGGCCGAGAATCGTTTCTACTCGACCCACGGGCACCGAAAGCAACTCGACGTCATCCGCCTCGATCACTGGGCTGCTCGACCAGATGGCGGCGCGGACTAGGGCGTTCTGAAGCTCGCGCACGTTGCCTGGCCACGAGTGCTCGGTCAGCTTCCGCCGCGCCCCGGTGGAAAGTCGGCGGCGCTGGTAGCCCGGTCTCCGGGATGCCTCGTCGTTCGTCTTGTCCAGCAGGGTATCGATCAGGAGTTGGAGGTCAGCTTTGCGCTCGCGGAGCGGGGGAATCTGCACGACGGCCACGGCGAGCCGGTAGTAGAGGTCCTCGCGGAAGCCGCCTTCGGCCACCATCATCGCGAGGTCGCGGTGGGTCGCGGCCACCACGCGCACGTCCACCTTGCGTGACGCCGTCGAGCCGACCGGCTGGATCTCCCGGTGCTCCACGGCTCGCAGGAGCTTGGCCTGCGCGCTGAGGGGAAGTTCGCCGATCTCGTCGAGAAAGAGCGTCGATCCGTTCGCGACCTCGAACGCGCCCTTGTGGTCCCGCTCGGCTCCCGTGAAGGCGCCGCGCACGTGCCCGAACAGCGTCGACTCCACGAGCTCCCGCGGAATAGCGCCGCAATTCTGTACCTGAATGGGCTGCCGGGCACGAGGGCTCGCCTCGTGAATGCCTCGGGCGAACAACTCCTTGCCCGTTCCGGACTCGCCGAGGATGAGTACCGGCACGTCGCGATCCGCCACGCGCTCGGCACGGGCGATGAGCGCGGCGATCACCTTCGAGCGATGAATCACGTCCCTGAACGCGCCGGAGGCACGGCCCGCCCCAAGTTCGGCAATCCCCCGGTCGGCCGCCCGGAGCACGTCGGGTAGGTACTCCGCGAAAACGTCGAAGGGCACGTCGGCCTCGACGACGCCCGCCGCGATGGAGGAGTTGGTGAGCCTCGCGCGATGCGGCCCCCGGCCCATCAGAATCCATACCGCCGCCATGGCGGGCGTCCCCGAACTCAGGTTGAAGGTGGGCATCTGCCCCGGCATCGCGGAGGCTTCCAGCACCCGCCGCACGCCGGCGTAGATCTGGCCGAAGTGCATCGGCTGGTCGAGCGGCACGTCGTGAACTTCTACTGGCAAGCCTGACTTCTCCTGCAACCACGACGCGAAGCCATCAAGTGCGGCCGGGTCGAAGAGTTCGTCGCCGGCCTGGGGGTCGCGTAGGAGCACGGCACGAGAGAAGCCGAGCCGGGAGTCGAGCAAGGTGGCCGCGAGCGCGCCGACCTTGTCCACCCGCGCCAGCTTCACGTCGTTGGCGCCAATCCAGCTGTAGAGCACGCTGCCCATCCGCACCTCGCAGGAATAATGGTGCTGATGCAGGATATCCTGCGAGACGGCTCGACGTTGCACCGGGCGTCTCGGGCCCGCATGTTAGATATACCAGCCTTAGACCTATGCAGTCCATCCAAACCGACCCTGCGGCACGCTTCGTGCTTGAAGGTGGACAGACTCTTGCCTCACGCCGAGTGGGCACGCCTTCACCCCCGGACCACCGATGCTTCCCCCCGAACTCCCACCCGCAGCTCCGACCCGGTACACTCCGCCGGGCCAAGCCGCGTCGCCCGGGTGCATCATGAAGTCAGTCAACTTCGAGTTCCTGCGCGCCCGGCGGGCCGCCATCGCCGACCTTGGTGCCTTTGCCGAGCGTTACGCGCATTCCGACCCCTCGTCGTCGCTGGTCAAGGCGCGCGCGCTGCTGGAGCAGGTGGTGGAATGCATCTACGTCGACCAGCGCTTGCCCCGGCCCGACCGCGCTGGACTGCACGACCTGCTGTTGAACGAGATGTTCGAGCTCCTCGTTCCTCGCGTCGTGCGCGAGAAGATGCACGCCGTGCGGGTGCGCGGCAACAAGGCGGCCCACGGCGAGCCCGTGCCGCCCGCCATCGTCGTGCCCCTGCTCCAGCATGTCTACGACATCGCCGTCTGGTTCCACATCACCGTGGATGGAGGCCGCCCGGACGCCGTGACCCGGTTCGTCCCGCCGCCAGTGGTCCCCGCCGACGAGCAGTCAAAGGGCGAGATCAAGAGGGAGAAGCGGGAGCTGGCCACCGAGCTGGCGCGGCAGGAGTCCCTGCTCCAGCAAGCCCTCGCCGCCCTGGAGGCTGAGCGGGCCACCCACGCGGCGGAGGTGCGGGCGGCTCGCGACGAGCTGACCGAGCTGAAGACCGCCGGAGAGCGGGTGGCGGCCACTCTGAAGTTCAGCGAGGCGGAGACCCGCCGCTTCCTCATCGACACCGCCCTGGTCGACGCGGGCTGGAACGTGGGACCCAAGGGCGCGAGCACGGAACAGGTGGGGCAGGAGGTGCTGCTCCACGGCATCCCGAACAACGTGACGGGCGACGGCTATGCCGACTACGTGCTGTGGGGTGCCGACGGGCTGCCCCTGGCCGTCGTCGAGGCGAAGAAGGCTGCCAAGAGCAATGAGGAAGGCCGCACCCAGGCGTGGAGCTACGCAGAGGCGCTGGAACGGAAGTACGGCCGGCGTCCGGTGGCCTTCTACACCAACGGCATCGACATTCACATCTGGGATCACCATCCGTCGGTGGGCGGGCTCACGGCGGTGCCGCGCAAGATCTACGGCTTCTACTCGAAGGACAGCTTGGAATACCTCCATTTCCAGCACGCGAATCGGGACGCGCTCGATCAGGTGGCGCCGAACCCGGGCATCGCTGGACGACTGTACCAGCTCGAGGCGATCAAGCGGGTGACCGAGCGATTCAGCGACGGACATCGAAAGGTGCTCATCGCGCAGGCCACGGGCACCGGGAAGACTCGGGTTGCGGTGTCGCTGTGCGACGTGCTCACCCGCGCCAAGTGGGCGAAGCGCATCCTGTTCCTGTGCGACCGGCGGGAACTCAGGAAGCAGGCCGACGGCGTGTTCAAGGAGCATCTCCCCGGTGAGCCGCGGGTGATGGTGAGCTCGTCCACCTCGTCGGACCGCGACAAGCGCATCTACCTCGCCACCTACCCGGCGATGATGCAGTGCTACGAGACCTTCGACGTGGGTTTCTTCGACCTCATCATCGCGGACGAGTCGCACCGGAGCATCTACAACAAGTATCGCGACTTGTTCAAGTACTTCGACGCGTTCCAGGTTGGGCTCACCGCCACGCCGCGCAACCTGGTTGACTTCAATACCTACGACCTGTTTGGCTGCGCCGACAAAGACCCCACCTTCTACTACTCGCTGAAAGACGCCGTCGAGGGCACGCCCCAATACCTGGTGCCCTACCGCGTGGTGAAGGTCACGACGAAGTTCCAGCGAGAGGGCATCCGCTACAGCCAGATGACCGACGAGCAAAAGCAACAACTCGAGCAACAGGCGGCCGACGCCACCAGCTTCGACTACGAGTCGAGCAAGCTCGACCGCGACTTGTTCAACAAGGACACCACCCGCTCCATTCTACGCAACCTGATGGAAAACGGCATCCGCGACGCGCACGGGAGTCTGCCGGGAAAGAGCATCATCTTTGCTCGCAACCACAAGCACGCGGTGCACATGGCGGAGGTGTTCGCCGAGCTCTACCCCAAGTACGGAGGCCAGTTCTGCCGAGTGGTCGACAACTACGACCCCAAGGCCGAGCAGTTGATCGACGACTTCAAGACCGCGAACGGTCCGCTTCGCATCGCGATCAGCGTCGACATGCTCGACACCGGGATCGACGTGCCCGAGGTGCGCATCATGAAACAAGGCAAACAATGTGATGACCGTGCGGTCGGCACCGATGCTGTCCGCAATGCGCAGCCCGTTCTCCAGCACGCGCGCCCAGTGCACCACACCGTGCGTGCCGCGAATTG
>SXON01000043.1 GCA_005778355.1 Pseudomonadota bacterium
CGCCGACGTAGGAGGAGATCATCTTCTTGATCTGCCGAGTTTGCAGGAGCGGCCCGAGCCCCCAGTCGTCGACGCCGCAGTTGTTGCTGATCACCGTGAGCCCCGTGACGCCCCGGTCGCGCAACGCCAGGATCAGGTTCTCCGGGATCCCGCACAGGCCGAAGCCGCCGGCCATGATGGTGGCGCCGTCGGGGATGTCGGCAACGGCGGCCGCCGCGTTCGCGTACACCTTGTTCATGCGATCTCCGGGGCCCAGCGACCTAACTACTCCATCCGGTAGTTGGGGCTTTCCTTGGTGATGATCACGTCGTGGACATGGCTCTCGCGCAAGCCGGCCGCCGTCATCCGCACGAAGCGCGCTTTCTCCTTCATCTCGCCGATACTGCCGCAGCCGGTATAGCCCATGGCCGCGCGAAGGCCGCCCACCAACTGGTAGACCGTGTCGCCCACGGGCCCCTTGTGCGGCACGCGTCCCACGATGCCCTCCGGAACGAGCTTGCGCGTCTCCGCCTCGGGGTCGCCCGCGTCGTCCTGGAAGTATCGGTCTGAACTGCCCGCCTTCATCGCCTCGATACTGCCCATACCCCGGTAACTCTTGTAGGAGCGCCCCTGGTAGAGCACCACCTCGCCCGGGGCCTCGTCGGTGCCCGCGAACAGCGAACCCGCCATCACGACGTCGGCCCCAGCAGCCACCGCCTTGGCCACGTCGCCGCTGAACTTGATGCCCCCATCCGCGATGATCGGCACCCCATGTCGGGCGGCGGCGCGAGCCGCCTCGCTAATCGCGGTGAGCTGAGGAACGCCCACGCCCGCCACCACTCGCGTCGTGCAGATGGAGCCAGGCCCAATGCCCACTTTCACCGCGTCGGCGCCTGCGTCGATGCAGGCCTCGGTCGCCTCGGCGGTCGCGACGTTGCCCACGATGATCTGCAGCGCCGGGTAAGCCTCGCGCACCGCGCGGGCAGCGCGGAGCACCCCTTCGGAGTGCCCGTGCGCCGTGTCGATGACGATCACGTCGACGCCGGCCTCGACGAGCTGCGCCACCCGGTCCTCGCGGTCGCCACCGACACCCACCGCCGCGCCGCAGCGCAGTCGTCCCCGGGTGTCACGCACGGCCAGCGGGTGACGGATGGTCGCTTCCACGTCCTTGAAGGTGATGAGGCCATGCAGCCGCCCGTCAGGACCCACCACGAGCAGCTTCTCCACTCGGTTTTCCTGCATCAAGTCACGGGCGCGCTCCAGGTCCGTGCCGGGTGGGCAGGTCACCAGATCGCGCGAAGTCATCGCCTCGCGCACGGGCTGGTCGAGGTTGCGCTCGTAGCGCAGATCGCGGTTGGTGAGAATGCCCACCACCCGTTCACCTTCCACGATGGGCAAGCCGTTGATGCCGTGCTCGCGCATGAGCGCGCGCGCCGTACGCAAGGGCACGCCTGGCCCGAGGGTGACGGGCTCGGTGATCACGCCGGTCATCGCCTTCTTCACGCGCCGCACCTGCGCCGCCTGCTCACTCGCCGCCATGTTCTTGTGGACGATCCCGAGGCCGCCCAGCCTCGCCATCGCGATCGCCATCTCGGCGCCGGTGACAGTGTCCATTGCCGCGCTCACCAGCGGCAAGTTCAGCGACAAGCCGCGGGTCAGCTGCGTGCGGATGTCGGTGTCTCGCGGCAGGATCGTCGAGTGGCCGGGGACGAGGAGGACATCGTCGAAGGTGAGGCCGAGGGGCGGATCGGGCAGCAGCATGGCGCGGGCTAACCGCACCACCGGGGCCGGCGACAGGCTCGCAGAGAGCCACTATCGATTTTTGGCTCTTATCAATTGTTCCGCCCTGCGCTAAGATGAGCATGGACGTAATGGCACACTTCATCTCGGAGCTTCGACGAAAGCTCGCGGAGTCAGATCCGCGTGGCGTGGCCATCGAGGCCTTCGTCGACGATGATTCACCGCGTTCAGGGCGTCTTTTTTCGCTCCCTGACGACCGTGCCCGCCTCATTTTCGACGAGGGTGAGCCCGCCGAGCCACAGCGGCAGCTCCGCGTCTCCGTCCGCGTGGACGAGCGGCCGCGCGCCTTCCGCTCCACGGCCTGGACGCTGCGCGACCACGGCCTCGACATCGACCTTCCAGGGCGCCTGAGGCTCGCGCAGCGGCGCGGCAGCGCTCGGGTCGACGCGCCCACCCGGGCCGACGTGCTCTTGAGCTGCGCCGAGCGCGTGGTGCGCCGTGCCATTGTCGATCTCGCCGGTACGGGACTGGGCGTCGCCCTCGAAGCTGGGGACGGCTGCTTCAAGGCGGGCACGCCCATCGAGCGCCTGCGCTTCACGCTGCCCCTGGGCACCCCGATCATCACGGCGGGGCTGGTGAAGCACGTGCGAATGCGCGATGACCTCGACCCCCCGCGCCTGGTCGCGGGCATCGAGCTCATCGACCTCGACCCTGCAGACGCGCGCCGCCTGGATGCGTGGGTTCGGGGCCAGTCCGGTCCTCGCGCCAAGGAGCGGCGCGCGTTGGCTAGCCGCGGCGTCGAGCGCGCGATGGTCCGAACGATTGGTCGCGAGCATCTCGTGCTGCGCCTCGCCCCCGGCACGCTGGAGATCGCGCTCGACGAGGGCGACGCCGACCTCGCAGAGGGGCGCCGCCTCGACGCGGTCGAGCTGTGGGTCAACGGAGATTGTGTCGCGACCGGGCCCATGGACGTAGTGCGGGTACAGAGCCACCGTGGCCGTCTCGTCCGGGCCGTCTTGAGCTGGTCGATCCTGCCCCTCGCCGACCGCCGCCGGATCCAGCGCCTGTTCGACGAGACGCCGACACGCGCGCTGGCGGGGAAGTAGCGCCGAGCGCTCAACTCTTCCGTATTTCAGCCGATCTCTGGGCATGTCTGGGAATCAGCCCCCCTTGGAACGAGACCGACTCCTGCGCGTGGCCGCCGACCTCGGCGTGCCGATCCAGATCTACCTGGAAGATGCCCGGGAGTCATTTGTTACCACCCTGCGCGACGTCGACGACGACAGTCTCGACCTCGAACCGGTGCGCCCGATCCACGGCAACCTCGTGCTTGAGCGGCTTCTCGGCGTTGTTCGCGTCGAGTTCACCGTCGCCGGTCTGCCGGTGTCGGGACAAGCGCGCGTCGTGAGCGCATCGAGCAAGGAAGGTGTTCGCCTCTCCTTGCCGCCCAAGCTACTTCGCGTCCAACGTCGTCGTTTCTTTCGCGTCCGCGCGCCCGAGGGCATGGAAGTCCTGGTGCATCAGGGCGACGGCGTGCGCGCGCGTGCGCTGGTCGACGTGTCAGGCAACGGCGCCGCCTTTCGCGCTCACGCGAGCGACGTCGACCTGGTGCCGGGCGCCCCGCTGGAAATGGTCCAGTTCGCCCTCGGCCCAGGACGCACCTTCATCGCCGCCGCCACCGTGCGCCAGCGCACCAGCCGCACCAGCACCTGGTCGGCCGAGCGACTCGTGGGTGTCGAGTTCGAGGGTGTCTCGCCCCGCGATCAGGACCGGCTCATCAGCTGGGTCACGGAGCGGGAGCGCGCCGGTCTCAAGGAACGGGCGCGCGAGCCCGCTCGCCCGATCGAAGGCGCCGTGCTCCTGATCGACGGGCCTGGCAATCACACTCGCATGCGGGCCGTTGTCGAGCTCGGCGCGCGAACCACCCGCGTGCCCATGTACGGCGAGGACGACGACCTGGTTGTCGGCGCGCGCGTCGAAAGCGCGGAGTTGCGCATCGGCGGGAAGCCCATTTTCCGGGTCGCGATGACCGTGGAGCGGATCGAAGAGCTCGACCACGGCACCTTCGCCACGCTCGGCTTCGAGGGCCTGGGCCCCGACGAGCGCCTGCGCCTCATGCGCAGCATCTCCTAGGCGAAAAGACGATTGGAGGGGGGAAGGAGGACGATGGCGTCCCCTTCCCCCAAGGCGTTTGGCTCGCACCCCTGCTCAGGTGTCAGCGAACCACGCCCCCGACGGTCACCCGGTTTCGGCCGGCGTGCTTGCTCTCGTAGAGCGCCTTGTCCGCCACGTCGCTGAGCACCTGAACGAGCCGCTCCACTTCCACCCGAGTGCCGCCGCCCACGAAGGTGGCAACGCCAAAGGAGGCGGTCACGCGCAGGAACCCCTGGGGCGTCGACACGCTACCCGCAGCGATCGCCTCGCGGAAACTCTCCGCCGCCGCGAAGGCGGCGTGGGCGTCGGTGTCCGGGAGGACGACCGCGAGTTCCTCGCCCCCGAGCCTCGCCTTGATGTCCGCGTCGTGACAGGCGCCAACGAGCGCGGTGGCGGTCATGCGGAGAACCGCGTCGCCCACGGCGTGGCCGTAGGTGTCGTTCACCGACTTGAACTTGTCGAGGTCGACCATCACCAGCGACACGGTGCGCCGCTCCAGCGCCGCGCGGAGGAGCAGGTCGCGGAAAAGGGCGTCGTAGCGACGACGGTTGCAGAGACCGGTGAGGGGGTCGAAGTAGGCGAGGCGCTCGAGCGCCGCGTTCGCCTCTTGCAGCCGCTGGGTCAGCTGTTCGCGCTCGGCGAGCGCACGCTCGAGCCGGGCGGTGAGGTCCTCGTAGCTGAGGTTCATCTGGGCCAGTGCCCGGTTGGCCTCCGCCATGATGTCGCCGAAGGAGGGTTGTCGCGACACGCGCATCCCGAGGGCCGCTGCCGCCCCCTCGATCTCGCTGGCAACCGGCTCCATCATCTTGTCGGTCGCCTCGGGCTCGACGCCGAACTCGGCCTTCATCGCGGCATGCAGCGCATCCACGCCGGCCTGAGTGCGTGCCGCGAGGAGCCAGCAGGAGAGGTCGGCGACATGGGCGAGCCGCCCAAGAGCCGCCGCACCCCGGGCGCCCCCTGTTGGGGTGCACTCGTGGTGCTTCGCGAGGGCGTCGGTGATCGACGCGGGCAAGCCCCACTTCGCGCCGAGCACCTCGGCCAGCTCGTCGTGCGACAGGCCGAAGCGCTGTTTCTCCTCGTGCCGCCGCGCCTCGGGTGACATGGTGCGCCAGCGATCGTAGTGCTGGAACTCCTCGCGGTTGGCCCGGAGGAACGCCAGCATGCCAAAGTCCTGCAACAAGGAAACGGTAAACGCGTCGTCGGCCTGGGCGGCGCCCGTCTCCCGGGCGATCACCCGCGCCGAGATGCCACGGCGCATGGCGTCCTCCCAGAACTTCTCGAGATCGACCGCACGAAAGCCAGACGTTCGAAGCGAGTCGCGCACCGCGAAGCAGATCGCGAGGTTGCGAAGCGCGCGATTCCCCAGCACGGTAACCGCCCGCGGGGCGGACGTGATGGGCTGTTTGAGGCCGTAGAAAGCGGAGTTCACCGTACGTAGCAACTCCGCCGTGAATGCGGGGTCGGAGCCGACGACGGCCCCGAGCTCCTCGGCGGTCACGTCGGGGTCGGAGGCCATGCGCACCACGCGGGCCACCGCCGCCGGGGGCGACGGCATGTCCGCGATACTGAAGCCTGCGGCTGCTGGGCTCTGCTGCACGGTGACCCTCCTGGTCCTGCTCACCCCCTCATTTCGGCCCGTGATCAGCGGACCTTGAGGGCGACCATCAGAAGATCCGTGGCCTATTGTCGCACTCCTCCCACGGATCGCCCCGGTCCATTGACACCCGGCCTTGTCTGCCGTAGAACGCGCAGCCAACCTCCCCGGAGAACCTGATGCACCGCCTCGCCCTGCTCGCCCTGCTCGTCGGCTGCGCCAAGCAAGCTGGAACCTACGAAGTTGCCGCCGTCGCGCCCACCGCAGCGCCCGACGCTGGCGCGACGCTCAAGACCGAGGCCGAGTCGGCCTGGGCCAACCGGGGCGACAAGGCGCAGCTCCAGCTCGCCGTCCAAAAGTACGAGGCGCTCTACGCGCTCAACCCGGCCGACCGCGACGTGGCGATGCATCTCGTGCGCGGCTGGTACTTCCTCGGCGACGGCCACGAGACCGAGAAGGACGCGAAGCTCGCGGCCTGGGAAACCAGCATCGAGTGGGGCAAGAAGTGCCTCGCGATCAACGCTGACTTCACTGCACTCCTGGCCAAGGGCGACGAGACGGAAGCCACTGCCGCCCGCGCGTTCACGCCGAGCGACGTGCCGTGCATCTACTGGACGAGCACCGCCCTCGGCAAGTGGGCCAAGGCCAGCGGCATCGGCACCACGCTGAAGCACCTCCCCACGGTCAAGGCCTACATGACCCGCGTGGCGGAGCTCGAGCCCACCTTCTACTACTCGGGTCCCGACCGCTACTGGGGCGCCTACTACGCGGCGATCCCCAGCTTCGCGGGCCAGGACCTCACCAAGTCGAAGGAGTACTTCGACAAGGCCATCGCCACCTACCCGAACTTCCTCGGCCACCACGTGCTCCTCGCCGAGCAGTGGGCGGTGAAGAAGCAGGACAAAGCCACCTTCGAGAAGGAGCTCAACTGGGTGCTCGCGCAGCCCGTCGATGCGATCCCCGAGGTGAAGCCCGAGATGGAGGCGGAACAGCGCAAGGCGAAGGAACTGCTGACCCAGTCCGGCGACCTCTTCGCGAACTGATGAGCACCTTCCTCGATAGTGCCGACGGAACAAAGATCCACGTCGTCACGACGGGTGACGGCCCGACCGACGTGCTGGTGACGCACGGCCTTGCCGAGCACGCCGCGCGCTACGACCACGTCGCCCGCGCCTGGGCCGCCCGCGGCGGCCGGGTGACGGTGATGGAGCTGCGAGGCCACGGCCGTTCTGGTGGTCGCCGCAGCCACGTCGACAACTGGGGCCAGTACGTCGCCGACGTCAAAGCGGTGGCGGGCTCCATGCGCCCGGGCTGGCGCCTCTTCGCACACAGCATGGGCGGCCTCGTGGCCCTCGACGCCGTGCGCGACGGGCTCCGCCCTGCGAAGCTGGCGTTGTCCAACCCCCTCCTCGGGGTGCGGATGAAGGTGCCGGCGTGGAAGACCACGGCCGGGCGCGTGCTGTCGCGACTGATCCCCGCGATGGCGCTGGAGAACGAGCTCGACCCCGCCGGCCTCTCCCGCGACCCTGCGGTGGGACAAGCCTACGCCTCCGACCCCGACGTCTACAAGAAGGTCACCGCGCGCTGGTACACCGAGATGACCGCCGCCCAGGCCCGTGTGCTCGCCGAGTCGAGCTGGCCGGTGCCGCTCGGCGTCTTCCTTGGCGAGTCCGACCCCATCACCGACCCGCCGACGGCGCGGGACTTCGCCTCGCGTGCGCACGCACACGTGCACGCATGGGGCGACATGAGGCACGAGATCGTCAACGAGATCGGGAAGGAAGAGGTGATCTCGGTGGTTGGGGACTGGCTCCTTTCCTAGGCTGTAGGCATTAGACCGTAGGCTGTAGGGGCTGCAGCGCAGCGGCGGGGGTTCTTGCCCCCGTGCGCTTTGGGGGGGCGGCGCGCCGCCGGCATCGCCACCTCCACTCAGGGCCTACCGCCTCGTCCCTACCGCCTCCCGCCTCACTCCACGTACCCCCCGGCGTAGGCACTCGGTGACGACGCGCCGCTGGTCGCATCGCTGTCGATGCGCACACGGCCGTCGCCACCGTCGCCACCGTAGGCCGAGCCGTACGGCGAGCCGGAGTGCCATGCCGAAGCGCCGCCTGATCCACCGGTCGCGAGCACCGAGCCGCTGATGGTCACGTCGGGCGCGGCCAGGAGGAGAGTCCCACCCGAGCCGGCCCCGCCGCCGCCCACCTCGCCGTCGCCGCTGGCGTCGCCGGTCTCACCGTCCTCGCCGCGGGCCACGATGCTGCCGGTCACCACGATCTCGGTGCCGGCGAAGAGCGCGACGAGACCCCCGCCGTCGCCGCCGTCGCCGGTCTTGTTGTCATTGTCCTGCCCGTCGCTCTCGGTGTCGGGCGAGCCGGCGCCGCCGCCCGAACCGAGGAACCACGAGCTCAGCGTCGCGATGCCATAAGCACCGCCGGCGTTGCCCAGCGCGGTGCCGTTGTAGTGGGTGCCGTCACTCCCGGCGCTGCCGAAGCCGCCGCCGCCGCCCGACTCGCCGCCGTCGGCGGTGATGGTGTAGGTTCCGCCGCCGCCGTCGTTCGCCGACGACGAGTAGGTGCCGACGGCCTCGTAGGACTCCCCAGCCGCCGGGTAGGTCGAGCAGCAACCGTACACCCCGTCGCCGCCCCGGAAGCCGAGCGCGTCGACCGAGATGCGGCCGTCCACGGTAATGCTCCCCGTCGCGCGCGCCACGACCACGCCGCCGCCAAGGCCTGCCCAGTCGTCGGCGCTGATCGTGCCGCCGCTCCGAACGTCGAGGTCGGTGAAATGCGGCACCCGCTGCACCAGCACGACGCTCGAGGCGGTGTAGGCGTTGTCGAGCGCGGGCTCCACCGAGAGCGTGTTCCCCGACACCCCGGCGACGAAGACCAGCTCGTAGGTGCCCGCGTCGCTGCCCTGTTGCGACAGCACGAGGATCTCGTCGCCCTCGGCGAAGTAGGACCCATCGTCCACGGCGATGCTCGTGGCGCCGGCGCTGGCGGCGCCGTCGAGCAGCGTCCAGTCCGACCAGGTCTCGGCGCTCGACACCACGGCGGCGCCATCGCCCCCGAGGCCCGCGGTGGGCCCCCGGTCGTAGCTCGCGTCGTCGGCGTCGCCGTCCCAGTCGTCGCGCAGGCCGTCGCCGTCGCGGTCGTCGTCCTCGCAGTCGTAGAGCCCGTCGCCGTCGAGGTCGCTGGCGCTGGTATCGTCGCAATCGTCGGCGTTGTCGACGTAGCCGCTCGGTTCGTCGCAAGCCTCGGTGGTCACCGCAGGGTCGCCGAGGCCGTCGCCATCGCCGTCGCGGTACCAGGTGTCGGCGTCGGCGGCCTCGTCCTCGTCGACGCTCCCGTCGCAGTCGTCATCGACGGTGTTGCACAGCTCGGGATCGGCGGGTGACACCTCGGCGCTATTGTCGTCGCAATCGTCGTTGTTGCCGACGTAGCCGCTCGGCGCCTCGCAGCTCGCCATGGCCACGTCGTTGCCGTAGCCGTCACCGTCGAGGTCGACGTACCACTCGCTCACGTCGAGGGCGCTGTCCTCGTCCACCGTGCCGTCACAGTTGTCGTCCTCGCCATTGCACAGCTCCGCCTCGTCGGGATTGACGTCCTCGTCGCCGTCGTCGCAGTCCGTCGCGTCGGCGAGGTAGCCCGCAGGCGCGTCGCAAGCGGTGACGGCGATGCGACTGCCGCCGAAGCCGTCGCCGTCGTAGTCGTAGTACCAGGTGGAGGCGTCGGCGGCGTCGGCCTCGTCCACCTCGCTGTCGCAGTCGTCGTCGATGTCGTTGCAGGTCTCGGTCGCCCCTGGGGAGACGGCCGCGTTGCTGTCGTCACAGTCGGTGTTGTCGGCGAGGTAGCCGGCGGGCGCGGAGCAGGCCAAGGTCGCGACACCGACGTCGCCATAGCCGTCGCCATCGGCGTCGGCATACCAGGTGCTCGCATCGGCCGCGCTGTCCTCGTCGATGTCGCCGTCGCAGTCGTCGTCGACGCCGTTGCAGTACTCCGTGGCCGAGGGCGACACGGCCTCGTCGCGGTCGTCGCAGTCGTCGCCGGTCGCCGAGTAGCCGGTGGGCAGGGCGCAGGCGCCATCCGTGACCGAGGAGTCGCCGTGCCCGTCGCCGTCCACGTCCGCGTAGAAGGTGGTCAAGACGCCCTCGTCCACCTCGCCATCGCAGTCGTTGTCGAGCTCGTCGCAGGTCTCCGGGTGGCCGGGAAACACCACCGCGCTCGAGTCGTCGCAGTCGGTGTTGTCCAGGACGTAGTCCTCGGGCGCGCTGCACCCGTCGTGTGGCACTGCCGGGTCGCCATAGCCATCGCGATCGGCGTCGGCGTACCAGGTGCCACCGGTGCCCTCGTCGATGGCGCCGTCGCAGTCCTGGTCGACCCCATCACAGGCCTCCACCGCGGTCGGGTTGACCTCCGCGTCGGCGTCGTCGCAGTCACCGGTCACCGTCACCTCGTGGGTACCTGGCTCGCAGGCCTCGCGGGACGAGTCGCCGCCATAGCCGTCGGCGTCGGCATCCACGTACCAGGTGGAGAGGAGCCCGTCGTCGGCCTCGCCGTCGCAGTCCTGGTCGATGCCGTCGCAGGTCTCGGCGGCGCCAGGGAAGACGCCGCCGTTGGTGTCGTCGCAGTCGCCCTCGGCCTCGGCAAAGCCGTCGCCGTCGAGGTCGATGTCGTCGGAATTGCCATCCTTGGTGCCGGTGTCGCCGGGCGTGGGGTCCTCGTTGCAGGCGACGAGGAGCGCGAGGAGGAGGAGCCGCATGCGCCTATCTTAATCGAGGCAGGGCACCCAGAAGATGGGCGCGCCCTCGGGTGCCTCGGGAATGGTCCAGTAGCCGCGGTTCACCACGTCGTAGGTGATGGTCTCGATGTGGTCGATGGGCGGCGTGGGGAGCGGCGTGAACGTGACCGCGTCGAGCTTGTCGACGCCGTCAGGAAGCGAAAACTCGAGCGACCCGGTGTAGGTGCGCAGTAAGAGTCGCGACCCGTCTGGCCAGAACGAGGCCCCGGTAGCGGCGTTTTGCGGGCCGGGGTCGTCCTCGGGGCCAGTCGGGATGTCGCCGAGCACCTCGGCCACCACGCCGTCCTGGTAGGCGGGCACCACGTACACCCCAGCCGTGTTGTCGGGGCGCTTGGTATACAGGAAGAACCGGCCATCCGGGGCCACCGCCGCCGCCTCGCAGTTCTCCGGGGCCTCCGGGTAGCGAAAGTGGTAGGCGTCGGGAACCGCCGAGAGCGCCGTCGTCACCCCGTCGAGCACGGGCTCCTCGACGACGAGGAACGCGAGCTCTTCTCGCTCACCCGAGTTGTCGCCGGCGTCCACCACGACGAGGCAGGCGCTGTCGCCGCACGGCGCGAGGATCAGCTCCTCCCAGTCCACGTTCTCGTCCACCTCGAGCGTGAGCGTGGCGAGCGTGTTGCCCGCCACGTCGAGGGCCACGATGTCGGCGGGGTTGCCGTGATCCTCGAGCACCCAGAGCACGCCGGGGTTCTGGAACGACGCGACCAGTCCCGAGATCTCCTCGAGCGCCACGTCGACGACGGTGCCTGTCTGCGCCGGCTCGCCCCAGCTCGTGCAGGCGGGTCCGGCTTCGGGCCATTCCACGACGCTCGTGCCGGTATCGGCCGTGTCGCCGGTGTCGTCAACCCCCGAGTCGACGGCGCTGTCCTGGGACGAGTCGCCCGTCTCGCCGCCGCTGTCGAGTTCCGCTGCGGAGTCGACCCCCGAGTCCGGCGCGCTCGTGACCACCTCGGTGACAGTGTGACAGGCGAGCAACACGAGCATCGCTGCATCATAGCTGCCCCGCGCGGCGCCGTCGGGGTAGGCTGGCGACGATGCAGAACCGTCTCGTTGCCCTCCTCCGCGAGAAGTCCTATCGTCGCATGAAGGTGGTGCTCGCCAGCGGTCGCGAGTCCGACTTCTACGTCGACGCGCGGCAAACGACGCTCCACGCCGAGGGCAGCTGGATCATCGGCTCGCTCATCTGCGACCGGCTCCTCCCCGAGGTCGAGGGGGCCGGCGGCCTGACGATGGGCGCCGACCCCATCGCCAGCGCGGTGGCCACGGTGTCCTGGTACCGGCAGCGGCCGATTCACGCCTTCATCGTGCGCAAGGAGCCAAAGGCCCACGGCACGCAGGCCTGGGTGGAAGGGCGGAGCAACCTCGGGCCCGGCGCGCCGGTGGCCATCGTGGAAGACACCACCACCACCGGAGGCTCCCTGCTCAAGGCCATCGATCGCGCCCAGCTGGACGGCTTGCGCGTGGTGCAGTGTTTCACCGTGGTGGATCGCGAGGAAGGCGCGGCCGAGGCGCTCGCCGCCCGCGGCTACACGCTCGAGGCGCTGGTGCGCCGTCGCGACCTGGAGGCCGCGTGATCCTCTCGCTCGCCCTTGCCCTCGCGAATGACAGTCGCGACTACACCCGCGCCATCGCCGCCGCCACCGAGGAGGCGCGGGTGTACGACGGATGGTACACGGCGCTCCTGGTACGGGCCACGCGGGTGGACGGCGCGCTCCGCGCCACCCAGGCCGAGCACGTCGCCGCCATCACGGGACAAGGCCCGGCCGAGGCCGAGGGCACCGATCTCGTGCTGGCCGTCTCGGGGCAGTTCAAGGACGAGCTCCGCTTCGCGGGCGACGGCAGCACCCCGTGGACGGCGCGCGTGTCGGCGGGCGGCTCACCCTGTCGCGACATCGAGGTGGTCACCCGGAAGAAGCCCTCCACGCTCGACGAGGCCCTGTACCCCCACCTCACCAGCTGGGACCAGCTCGTGGTGCTCCACCTCGAACCCAGCGCCTGCGACGGGCGCGAGCCCGATGGGCTCTTGCTCACAAGCGCCCGCGGGCGCGCGGAGCTACGGTGGGCGGCGCCATGAACGCGCCTGATTTCGCCCAGCGACGCCGCCAGCTCTGCGAGCGGGTCGGCGCCCCCGTCCTCCTCGGCAACAACGCCACCCGCGCGCGCAACCTGCCGATGAACTCGGTGCCCTTCCGCGCCGACAGTAGCTTCCTCTACTTCACCGGCTGCACCGAGCCCGGCGCCTACGCGCTCATCGTCGACGGCCAGTGCACGCTATTCTTGCATCCCCCCGAGCCCGGCGACGAGCTGTGGCACGGCGAGGTGGAGAGCCTCGAGTCGCGGCGGCAACGCCACGACGTGCACGCGGTGAAGGCCCTGGCTGAGCTCGACGCGGCCTGCGAGGC
Organism: Pseudomonadota bacterium; assembly: GCA_005778355.1. Lineage (GTDB taxonomy): Bacteria > Myxococcota_A > UBA796 > UBA796 > SXON01 > SXON01. Next base: position 12,667 of record SXON01000043.1, read on the forward strand.
CTTCCGGGGGCGCCTCTTGTCGCTCGCCGTGCCCGATCTCGCAGTGAACCAGCGGCTCGGTGGCCTCACGGGCAAGCCGCTCGCCTACACCGGATCGCCCGGTCCCGAGCCGCTGGTCGACGCGGTCATCCAGTTGCGTCGCAGTCGCGACGCATGGGAGCTCGGCGAGATGCGCGAGGCGGCGCGGATCGCCTCGGTAGCCCACCGTGCCGCCATGCGCGCCACGCGGGTGGGCGGGCACGAGCGCGAGGTGGCCGCGCTCTTCGACGCGGTGGTCGCCGCGCAAGGGGCCACCACCTCGTACCACTCCATCGTCACCGTGCGTGGCGAGATCCTCCACAACCCCGACTACAAGAACCCGCTGCGCGAGGGCGACCTCTTGTTGCTCGACGGCGGCGCGGAGACCTCGAGCGGCTACGCCAGCGACGTCACCCGCACCTGGCCGGTCAACGGCACCTTCACGTCGCGACAGCGCGACATGTACCAGCTGTGCCTCGAGGCCAACGAGCACTGCATCCCGATGTGCACGGCCGGCCAGCGCTACGCCGACATCCACTGGGCGGCCACGCGCTACCTCGCGAGCGGCCTGCGCGACCTCGGCCTGCTCCGCGGCGAGGTCGACACGCTGGTGGAGAGCGGCGCCGTCGGTGTCTTCTTCCCCCACGGCGTGGGGCACCTCATCGGCCTCGACGTGCACGACCTCGAGAACTTCGGCGATCGTCCTGCCTATGCCCAGGGCCGGTCGCGACCGAAGCAGTTCGGCGCGCGATTCTTGCGCCTCGACCTCGACCTGCAAGCCGACGTGGTGGTCACCATCGAGCCCGGCATCTACTTCGTGCCGGCCATCCTCCACGACGCCTCGCTCCGCGCCGAGTTCGCGGGCATGGTCGACTTCACCGCGGCGGAGGCCTGGCTGGGCTTCGGCGGCATCCGCGTAGAAGACGACGTGCGCGTGCGCGCGGCCGGCGAGGCGCCCGAGGTGCTCACCGCCGACATCCCCAAGTCCATCGCCGATATCGAGGCGCTGGTGGGCTCCGGCCCCTCGGCCCGGGAGAGGTTGTCGCCATGATGCTCATCGTCGCGACCGCGTTCGCGCTCACTCTCGACGAGACGGTGCAGCGCGCCGCCGAGGTGGATCCAGGCGCGGTGGTGGCCACGCTCACGTGGAAACAGACCCAGCTCGACGCGGCTGAGCGCTGGGCCAACATCCTCGCCACCGCCCAGCTCGCCTGGCAGTCGAGCAGCCAGGGCGGGGTGACGACGGAAACCTCTGGCTTCACCCTCAGCTCCGACGCGCTCAACCCGCAGGCCTACTTCGACGCCGCGGAGCAGTCGGCGCAGGCTCGTTCGGCTCGCTACTCGGCCGACGCCACCACGCTCGACGCGCAGTACGCCTCGGCGGTGCTCTACCACTCGGTGCTTGCCGCCGAGGCGGCGCTCCTGGCCGCGCAGCAGGGCGAGGAGGTGGCACAGGCCACGCTCGCCGCCGTGAAGGCGAGGGTCGTGGCCGGGCTCGACAGCGAGCTGGTGGGCCGTGCCGCCGAGGCCGCCGCGCTCCTCGCCCGTGCCGACCGCGCCAGCGCCGACGCGCTCGTGCGCGTGTCGCGACTACAGCTCGCCCGAGCCCTCTCCCTCCCCGTCGACGAGCTCGGCGCGCTTGCCGAGCCATCCACCGCCGCGCTCCCTGGCGACGGGATGGCCTCGCCCTACCTCGACGCCGCGCGCGAGAACCTCGCGGCGGCGCGCTGGGAGCACGGGCAAGACATCGCGGGGCTCCTGCCTGCCGGTTCGATCTCCACGTCCACGGCGCTCGACCCGGTGGACTGGCGGGTCACCGTGGGTGCCACGTGGACCTTCGACGGTCTGGCCGGCCCGTTCATCCGCGAGCGCAACAGCGCCCTGGCCGTGAAGATCGCCGAGACCGAGCTCGACGCCGCCGGTCGCGACCTCGACCTCGCCGTGGCCACCGCCCGCGCCCAGTCGCGTGCCGCCCACGACGTGGCCGAGGCGGCCCGCGCCCGCGAGGCTCTCGCCGCCGAGTCACTCAAGGTCGGGCAGCTCCGCCTCCAGGCGGGCCTCGCGTCTACCCTGGAAGTGCTGCTGCTCCAGGACACGCTCGCCGACGCCCGCGCCGACCGCGTGGCGAGCGAGCTCGGCGAGCAGGTGGCAATCCTCGAGGCACGGCGGGCCGCGGGGGAGCGGTGGTAGGCGCCAAGCTGGCTTATCGCGGTGGATCAAAGTCACGGCAGTAGCCCGCCAAGATGCAGCCCGTGGGCACGCCCCACTTCTCTGGGCAATCAGCATCGGTCTCGCACGGGACAGTGCAGATCCCGTAGGCGCAGTCAAGGCCCGTCGCGCAGGCGTCTCCGCCCTGGCCGGTGTCCTCGCATGCCTGCAGATAGCCGTCCGGCGCGGGCGGGCGGCACCCGACCAGCAAACCTGCCAACAACCAGCACGGCCACCGCACCCCGCGAACGCGTGTTCTAGTCACCGAAGCTCGCCCTGCCTGAGTTGTTGCCGTTACTGGCGCACCGCGAAGGAAAGGTCCAAGCGGTGTCCACCTGGTGTCGGTAGGCCCACAACGAGTGATGCTCCCCTGCGAACACCGCTCCGCCGCAGTCGTCTTCGCTCGGCAACCGATTTGTACTCGATTTCAACCAATGTTCGCCGGCGTCGAAGTCGAATCGATCGCGCTGTGCCCACGACTCGTCCAATGGTCGGGCGTTCGAGCTCGTGTTCACCAAATCGAAAAGCAGGCTGAGCGGCAGGGCCTGAATCCCTGTCAGACGGTGAACGAACGCCCACTCCAGGTTGTAGTGGCAACACCGGAGGCGGCCGTCACTGCCGATATCCACACCCGCGCATTCCGCCCAGGTGTAGGGAATGCCGGTTGTATGAGACCACTCGTGCACCAGGAAGCCAGCCAGCTGGACAATTTCGGCGAGCCCGGCTCGGGCGCAACACATCGAGAGCAAGGCCGTCGCCAGCGAATCCTCGGCCAAGCCCTGCTTCAAGTAGTCGTAAAGGCGAATCCCCCACCAGAAGTAATAGTCGGCGATAGCGGCGTAAAGCTGGACAACGTCGCTGAGCGTCGTAAGGCCAGCGGTGATCGTGAGCCCAATCCACGGGTCGCCCTGCCCAGCGCCGCGGGTCGCGCTGAGGTACCCCCCCTTGCCCGTGGACAAGCTATCCGCGCTCCAGTCGTGGTGGTGGGCAAGTTCGACTCGCCACGAGTTCTTGTCGATGGCGGAGCGGAAGGCGTCCTTGTCTACGCGGCAGGGCTCCGAGAACGTCGGGAGCGACTCCATCGCGTTCGCGTACGCGTACACCGTCGCGACGGCATAACGAAGGGCCCGCCACAAGAAGCCCTGCGAGTCGTTCCAGTACAGGCCCGGGGCCCGCCAGTTCGCCACCACGGCTGAGTCCCACGAAGACTCGACATTCACCGCCCGGCCGGCGGCAGTCCACAACTCATCGCCGTGCCCGATGGCCCGGCTCGGCGCCATCGGCTCGTCACTGTTCGGGTACGTGTGCGTGCGCTCCGGGACGGCGCCGGAACGGAGGATGAAGGGCGGACGTTGGCTCATCGGCGGAAGCTATCGCCCGCCTCCCCGCCGTCACCTCACCACCGCCGGCGCACCACGGTGTCGCGCACCCAGCGCGGGTCCTGCGCCGCGTAGTCGAGCGAGTAGTGGAGCCCTCGGCTCTCTTTCCTACGCACGGCACTCTCCACCACCAGCGAGGCCACGTCGGCAAGGTTGCGCAGCTCCAGGAGCGGCGAAGTGAGCTTGAAATCCCAGTAGTAGTCGCGGACCTCGTCTTGCACCAGCTCGATGCGGGCCCGGGCGCGGAACAGGCGCTTGCTCGTGCGCACGATGCCCACGTAGTTCCACATGAAGCGGCGGATCTCGTCCCAGGTCTGGGTGATCACCACCTGCTCGTCGCTGTCGACGGCCCGCCCTGGATCCCACTCGGGGATGGCGCTCCGCGAGGGCGACTCGCCCAATCGCGACACGGCCGCCCGCACCGCGTGGTCGGCAAACACCACCGCCTCCAGGAGCGAGTTGCTGGCGAGACGATTGGCCCCGTGAAGCCCCGTGCAGGCACACTCCCCGAGGGCAAACAGGTTGTGCACGCTCGACTCCCCCTCGAGGTCGGTCTGCACGCCCCCGCAGAAGTAGTGCGCGGCCGGCACCACGGGGATGGGCGCCACGGCCATGTCGATGCCCAGCTCCAGGCAACGCTTGTCGATGTTGGGGAACTTGGCCTCGATGGTGGCTCGGTCGAGGTGAGTCATGTCGAGGTACACGCAGTCGTCGCCGCGCCGCTTGAGCTCCGCGTCGATCGCGCGGGCCACGATGTCGCGCGGCGCCAGCTCCTTCCGCGGGTCGTAGCGGGCCATGAAGGCCTCGCCGTTCGACAGGCGCAGCACGCCACCCTCCCCACGCAGCACCTCCGACACGAGGAAACTCTTCGCGTGAGGATGGAACAGGATCGTCGGGTGGAACTGGACGAACTCCATGTTGGCGATGCACGCCCCCGCGCGCCAGGCCATGGCGAGGCCATCGCCGCTCGCGACATCGGGGTTGCTCGTGTAGAGGTACACCTTGCCTGCGCCGCCGGTGCACAAGGCCACCACCTTGGCGCTCTCCACCCGCACCTTGCCGGTTGCCACGTCGAGCACGTAGGCGCCGAGCACACGATCCGGCTCCACCGGCGCCCGCCCGTTACGACGCGCCAGCGAGTTCTCGGTGACGAGGTCGACCGCGAGCTGGTGCTCCAGGAGCTCGATGTTCGGCTCCGCAGCCACCGCCGCGAGCAAGGCGCGGACGATCTCGGCGCCGGTCAGGTCGTCGGCATGGAGGATTCTTCGCGCGGAGTGGCCACCCTCGCGATGCAGGCTGTAGGCGCCGTCCGTCTGCGAGAAGCGCACGCCGAGCTCGATGAGCTCGCGCACCCGTTCCGGCGCCTCGCGCACGGTCTGCTCCACCGCGTCGGGACGGCAGAGTCCCGCCCCGGCCACCAGCGTGTCGTTGACGTGGGCCTCGGCGCTGTCGTCGGCCGACCACACCGCCGCGATGCCGCCTTGTGCGTAGGCGGTGTTCGACTCGGCGCGCGTGGTCTTGCAGAGCACCCGGACCCGGCCGTGGCGAGCGGCCTTCAAGGCGAAAAAGAGCCCGGCGAGCCCGGAGCCGATGACGAGGAAGTCGGCCATGGTCCGGCGGCGTCTATCGCGGCGCCTGGGGTACAGTACTCGGATGGACCAGCGCCCACCCGCCACCCTTGCGGACCTGATGCGTGCTGAAGAGGAGGACCGCCGCGTTGAGCTGATTGACGGCGACCTCCTGGAAAAGGAGGCCGCAGGATGGACACACTCGGGCGCGCATCTCAGCGTACCCGCGACGCTGGCCCCGTGGTTCCGTGGCCCCGGCGACGGCACTCATCCAGGCGGATGGGTACTCCTGATGAGTTGCCACGTCCTAGCCCCCCACGGAAACGTCGTGATGCCCAACGTCAGCGGCTGGCGACGCGAGCGCGCGCCCACCACTGACGAGTTCCCCGTGACGATCACCCCCGACTGGATTTGCGAGGTGGTGTACTCCACGCACGCCCGTGATCTTGGCCGCAAGCGCGAGATCTACCACCAGATGGGCGTGCCCCACTACTGGGTGCTCGACCTCAAAGGCAATGTGCTCATGGTGTTCCGAAACACCGCCGACGGGTACCTGCACGTGCAGACGGCCGCCCCCGCCGACCGGGCACGGCTCGAGCCCTTCGACGCCGTCGAGCTCCCCGTGTGGGAGCTCTTCGGCCTCGAAGACCCGCCCTAGCCCCTACTCGACCACCCAGTCCTCGCTCGTCACCGCGCGTGCCGCCGTGGCGGTGAGCGCGCAGTCGGCGACCGACACCAGCGCCGTCTGCGTGCCCTCCTGCATGTCGACGTTCTCGACGAGCAGGGAGCACGAGTCACCAATGGGCGCATCGAAGACCACCGCGAAGTGACGGTCGAAATGATGGTGCCCGGGACGGTAAACGAGCTGGAAGTAGTTGGTGATGTCGAAGGCGGTGCCATCGAGCTCGCCGCGCGCACGCGTGAAGCCCGCTGGCGCGGTGATCACGAGGTCGTTGCCGATCCACACCTCGATCTCCACCCAGCCGCCCTCGAACTGCACCGTGTGAACGTTCTTCGGCCAGGTGTCGTCGCGACAGGGCTGGAAGGCGATCGCCTCGATGTCGTAGCTCGAAACACCATCGGCGCGCGCCATGAAGTCGGCGCCGGCGCCCGTGGAGGTTTCCCCCACGGTGCCGTCGAGCGTATAGGGTTCGGGGTTGCCGCCCTCCGGCCCAACCAGTACCACCGTGTGGTCGAAACTCCAGCTTGCCCCATCGGAGCTCGACATCGGCTGGGAGCCGGTCACGTAGGTGTAGGTGGTGCCTGCGTAGGTGGCCGGCGACACCTCGGTGCTGCCCGACCCATTCATCGCGGGTTGCGTGGCGGCGTCCTGCCGGATGGTGCACGCCGGGATCGCCAGCGTGTGTTCACCTTCCAACGCGGGCAGCTTGTAGGTGCCCTCCGGGATCCGCATCTTGGTCTTCGCGCTGAGCTCCTCGGCGAGCGAGCGCGCCTCGTTGCTGCCGCCACAGTACACCGCGTCGGCTGTGGCCACCACGGAGCCCGCCCAGCTCTCGTCACCCACCCAGGATGTGGCGTCCGGGCAGTGAGTCCAGTCGTCGGTGTCCACGTCGGTGTCCGTGTCCGTGTCCGTGTCCGTGTCGGTGTCAGAATCCGAGTCGGTGTCGGTATCGGCATCGCCGGTGTCGGCCGTGTCGGCCGTGTCACCGGGCTTGGCCTCGCCGCCGTCACACGCGAAAAGCAAAGAAAACAGCACCACGTTCTCCTCCGTTGGTTTGACTATTCGGCCCGCATGAAGGGGCGGATCTGCTTGATGATGATGCGACCGTCTTCCAGCACCTTCCACTCGGTGTCCCAGATCACGTTGTAGCCCTCGGGCACGTCGTAGTCCAGGGGAAACACCTCGTTGATGGTCCAAAGCTCGGCGCCGAACTCGGCGAGCTGGGCGTCGGTCAAGGCGATCTCGCCGGTCGACGACTCGCTCACCCGGTCGATCTCCACCACTACACCGTCTTCCACGGTCAGCAGGTTCGACTCCGGGTACACCCCGGCCTCGGCGGAGGCCACCTCCAACTCGCCCGGCTGCGCCTGGACCAGGTAGCGGTCATCGGTGGCCGTGGTCGGGTTGCCGGTGAAACAAATGGCGTTGGCCTGCTCGTTATTGGAGCGCGGGTTGACCAGAAGCGCCATCGCCACCATGGACTGGTCGATGCTGAACCAGGAGCGCTCTTCCCACGCGGTGACCCCCCAGAGGGTGGCCCAGCTCGCGCGCACGGCGTCGACGAAGGTCTCCTCGTCTTCCTCGTCCTCGTCGCAGTGCGACGGCCCCGCGCTGTTGCCGTCGAGGTCGTCGGCGAGGCAGCCCGTGTGCGACTCGTAGATGCCCGCTGCGGTGAAGAAGAGGTCGTCCTCCGCGTTCGACGAGGAGCGGAAGCGCACCGCCTGGTTCTCGTCGGCGTACACCTCCATGAAACGTTCGGCGATGGCCGCCTCGATGTCGGCCGGGATCGTGGCCGACATCATCGCCTCCTCGAGCTCCTCCAGCATGCCGCGACGGGCCTGCGCATCGTTGAGGAAGGTCTCGTCCGCGTGCCAGGCATCGATTGTCTCCTGCAAGGAGTGCGTCGTGACGCCCTGCCCGTCGCCGAGGTCGACCTCCCAGGTGCCCTCGTCCATGAAGCGCTGGTAGTAGTAGAACGGGATGACGAAACCCTCGATCTGGTAGCTACTGTCGATGCGCTGGTAGAGCGTGGCGAGGTTCGAACCCTTGGTGCCCCAGGTGCAGATGTTCTGGTGCCGGGCCTCCTCGGTGGTGGTGTCCATCTCGAGCAGGCCCGGCATCGAGGTCTCGGTGATGTCGGGGTCGCACACGATGACCTGGTCGGGGCGGATCTCCGTCCACCAGGTGTTGGCGTCTTCCTCCGTCGCGGCCTCGATGCTGTAGTCGGTTTCCCCACAATCCAGGTGGACAAGCTGGTCTTGCCACTCGGCCAGGGCGGTGAGCGGCTCGGAGATGTAGCAATTGGGGGTGCCGCGCGTGGCGGAGCGCACGCTGAGGTGGGAGAGCGTGCCTTGGCGGGTGCCGGTGATGATGCCGCTCACCGGGCGCTCGATGTCTTCCGGGGCCTCGTCGATCACGATGATGTCCTGCCAGGAGAAGCTCGCTTCTTCCTCGGCGGTGATGAACTCGTCGAGCGTGAACAGGCGCAGGTAGCCATAGGCCTCGCCGGGGTTGTAGGCCTCGTAGAGCACCTCGGCGGGGTCCTGGATGGGGAAGGGCGCGTCGTCCCAGCCGGCTGCCGCCTCCATCTGGTTCTCGGAGTTCGGGACCCAGGCCAGCGTGTCGAGCCCGAAGCGGGCCTGCAGGCCCTCGTAAGCCGCCGCCACCTGCTCCATGGTCACGGTGCTGCTCTCGTCGGAAGGGTCGTCCCACACGGTGAAGCCGTAGAAAACCCCGGCGTCGGTCACGTAGAGCGAGTACGTCCCCGCGTAGAACTCTCGTGTTTCGGGGTAGAGAATCAAGCTCTCATACTGGGAGGTCGTGAGCCCAGAGAAGTCGTCGGGGAAGCCCTTCACCAGGAAGTCGTAGTGCAGCTGGAAGTAGTTGACGTCGAGAAAAACGCCGGGCACTCGCGCATCATCGATGGCAGGCACCATGTACTTGCCCACGCGCAGCTGGTCGACGCTCGACGAGGAGATGGTGACCCCATTGAAGGTGTCCTCGTCGTCCACCCGGTGCACGCAGGCGCGGTAGCCCAGGCGCGCCTCGGCCTCGGCGCACTCTTGCTCGTCACCCACCATCGACGAGGTGTCGGCGGTGTCGTCAGTCGGGTTCCCCGTCTCGTTGGGGTCGGGGTCGCAAGCGATGAGCAGCAGGAGCATGCGGCAGCGTAGCCCCGAGCGCGCGCGCTCGCCTCAGTTGTCTGGCGTCACGACGTAAACGGCGCCGCCAGCGCCCCCTCCCGACGACTCGCCCGGGGCCCCGATGAGGAGCTCGGCGAAGCCGTCGCCGTCGAGGTCGGCGATGTCCGCCCCCTCGCCCGCCTGGTCGCTCGCGGCCTCGCCTGCCCACCAGGCGTCGGCGTCGCTCGCCACGGTCGCGGTGATGGGGGCATAGAACAGGTAGGTCGCGCCCGAGCCGTTCCCGCCGCTGCGGTCGCCGATGGCCCCCACGAGCAGCTCCTCGGCACCGTCGTTGTCGGTGTCGCCGACGCCAAAGCCGAGACCGAACTGCTGGTTCGCGTAGTCCCCCTCGATCACCACGTCGGCCGAGGCGAGGTCGGTGGTGCCGGAGGCCGGGCCGTACTCCACGTAGGCGGTGCCGGCGTAGCTCCCAGCGCTGTTGCCGTAGGAGCCCACGATCACGTCGGCGAGGCCGTCACCGTCGAGGTCTCCGAGCGCCAGGTCTTCTCCGGCGTAGTCACTGGCGGCCACGCCAGTGAAGGTACCGTCGGCGTCGGCGGTGTCGATGTCGCCCGTGAGGCCGCCGTACACCAGGTACACCGCCCCCGCGTAGGGCGCGGCACTCGTCTGGTAGGGGGCGGCGAGGAGCATGTCGCCGATGCCGTCGCCGTTCACGTCGGGGCCCGCCCGGAGGTAGCGCCCGGCGTAGGCCATGGCGGCGTCGCCGATGATGCGCAGGTCCGCGTCGTCGTCGAGCTCGAAGTCGCCCGCGGTGAGAGGCCCCTCGTGGATGAAGACGGCGCCGGCCGTGTACCCGCCGGTGCTGTCCTCGTAGGCGCCGATCACCGCGTCGGCCACGCCGTCGCCGGTCACGTCGGCGATGTCGGCACCGTGACCGGTCTCGATCGCGGTGGGGCTGGAGATGATCACGTCGGCGTCGTCGAGCGACACGTCGGCGCTCACCGGGCCGAAGATGATGAACTCCTTCTCGGTGCCGTCGGGGGCGCCGAGGCCCACGTCGTCGATGCCGTCGCCATCGACGTCGCCCACGCCGAGTGAACGCCCGGCGTAGGTGGTGCCCATGCCGCCGGAGAGGAAGTAGCCGCGGTCGCCGAGCGCCTCGGTGCTGCTGAAGGGCCCGGGAAGCACGTAGCCGCCACCCTGGTAGCCGTTGGCATAGAAGGTGGTCACGACGATGTCGGGCTCACCGTCACCGGTGGGATCGCCCACCACCACGAGCCGACCCGCGTCGTAGTTCGGCTCGTCGGAGTAGAGCTTCGCGTAGTCGCCGAGGTCGTGGCTGCCGTCGTAGGTGCAGCGCGGGTCGTAGCCGTCGCAGGACTGGTCGATCCCGTCCTCGCAGGTCTCGGCCGCGCCGCCGAAGATCGTCACGTCGTCGTCGTCGCAATCGTCGCCGTCCACGCAGAGGTCCGAGGTGTGCCCGTCGCCGTCGAGGTCGAAGTCCTCGTCCACGCCCCCGTCGCAATCATCATCCGCGTCGTTGCACTGCTCGCTCGCGCCGGGGAACGCGAGCGGGTCGCCCGCCCGGCAGTCGCTGTTGTCTTGCACCCAGCCTTCCGTCGGCAGGCATGTATACTGAGAAACGTTGGGATTGCCGTAGCCATCGCCGTCGTCGTCGCTGTACCAGGTGTCCTCGTAGCCGAGGTCGCTCACGCCGTCGCAGTCATCGTCGGTCGCGTTGCAGGCCTCCTCGGCACCGGGGTGCGTGGTGGCCACGGTGTCGTCGCAGTCGGTGCCGTCAAGCACCCAGCCCACCTCGGGCGTACAGGTGACCAGCCCGGTCGCGGCGTTGCCGTAGCCGTCCGCGTCGGCATCCTCGTACCAGCTAGCCTCCACGTCGTCCTTGCGGTCGTCGCAGTCGTCGTCGATGCCGTTGCACACCTCCTCGGCGCCGGGGTTCACCGCGGGGTCGTCGTCGTCACAGTCGCCCGTGGCCCCCGCGTAGCCCTCGGGCACCGCGCAGTCCTTGATCGCGTTGCCGGGGGCGCCGTAGCCATCGCCATCCTCGTCGGGCCAGATGTCCACCGAAGCCTGGCAGGCGGTGTCGATTTGCTCGACGGGATCGGTGTCCCCGGTGTCGGGCGGCGCGGGGCAGGCCAGCAGCAGGAAGAGCATCGGTTCCACAACGTACACCACGCGGAAGTGTGACGCGCGCGTCGGGTCCCGCGCAACGGCAACTATGCCCACGAAAAGGAGACACTTCGCAAACTATGCCTCCGCCGATGAGACAGCTCGAACCGGGCCGCCGACCGCGTCACGAGCCAAGCGTCATTTTCGCCGGGGGCGGGCGCACCGGGGAGGCTCTCCGGCGTCCGACCTCGCGCCCGTGTCTCCTTTTGCCCCACATGCTCCGCGTCTTGTCTCATCGCGCGGGGCATGGCCGACGACCGTCAGCGGGTCGGGCTGACGAACGTCACCGCCATCACGAAAAAATGACGCTGCACCCGTTGGCACACCACTTGCCGTGCCCCGCGCATGACCAAGAAGCAGCCCCCGGCCTGGCACCTCACCGCCCGGTCCCTCCCCCACACGCTCCTCTTCCACGACTGGGCCGAGGCGCTCAGCCTGTGGCGGATGCTGGTGACGGCCTTTCCCGAGGCGCTGGCGCTGACCCTCATGCCGAACCACCCGCACGTGGTCACCCGCGATCCGCGGGGAACGCAACGCTTCGCTGGGGTCATGAGCGGCTACGCCCGCTGGCGCGGCCACTACCGCCAGCAAGACGCCCGCACATGGTCGGCCCACCCGGCCCCCGCGCCCATCGAGGATGGTGACCATCTCCGCCGGAGCGTGCGCTACGTCTTGCTCAACCCGTGCCGAGGTCGGCTCGCCTCCGACCCCCTGGCCTGGCCGCTGTCGAACCACCGCGACGTGGTCGGCCTTGGTACTGGGAAGGCCCGGCACGACGCTGAGTCTTTCCACGCCTACGTCTCCGCCGACCCCACCACGGACCTCCGCGGCAGCGCGCTCCCCACCCTCCACCGGGGACCAGCCGCGCTCGGCGAGGTGGAGGCCGCCGCCAGCGCCGTCCTGCGGATGACGCCGCCCGAGCTGCGCGCCTCCCCCCGCGCAACGCGCCTGCTCGCGCGCGCCGCCTTCTACTGCGAGAACGGCAGCGCCCCGATCCTCGCCGACTGGCTCGGCTGCCACCGCTCCCACGTGTACCGGCTCCTCGCGCCACGTCGAGCCAACCTGGACCGCGAGCCCCTCCTCCGCGCGATCCTCCGCGCCGTGGGCGATCCTCGTTTCCCCGCGCTGAGCTCGCCCCAACGCCTGGACCTGACCCGATGGACCAACTGGGCCCACGCCTGATCGCTGTCCCCCTGCGCTACCCTCGCCCGTACCACCTTCACGCTCAGGGTACTCGTGCGCCTGCCCTACCTCTGCCTGCCGCTCGCCCTCCTCCTCGCCTGCGAGGAGGCTCCCCCCCTGGGGTACTTCACCGACGTCGATGGCGACGGCGTAGAAGACAAGGAAGACTGCGACAATAACAACCCCGATGCCGGCGTCGAGGCGCTCTACTACCCGGACTACGATCACGACGGCTACGGCGACCCGTCCGAGGGCCTCTCCACCTGCGATCCGCCCGACAGCTACGTGACCGACAACAACGACTGCGACGACACCGACGAGACCATCCACCCCGGCGCCGAGGAGTCCTGCGACGACGAGGTCGACCGCAATTGCGACGGCTCCGTGGCCTACGCCGACGCCGACGGCGATGGCTGGGCGGCGTGCATCGAGTGCGACGACGGCGACGACACCGTGCACCCCGGGGCCACGGAAACGTGTGACGGTCGCGACGAGGATTGCGACGGGGAGATCGACGAGGACGCCGAGGGCACCGCCGTCTGGTACGCCGACGCCGACGCCGACGGCTTCGGCGACCTCGCCAACGCCACCACCGCCTGCAACCAGCCCGACGGCATGGTGGCCGACGCCACCGACTGCGACGATAGCGCCGCCTCCGTCAACCCCGCGGGCATCGAGCTCTGCAACGGCATCGACGACGACTGCGACGGCCTAGTCGACGACGAGGCCGCCGACGCCGCCACCTGGTACGGCGACGGCGACAGCGATGGCTACGGCGACGACGCGCGCGTCGAGTACGCCTGCGAGGCGCCGCCGGGCAGCGTGGCCGGTGGCGGCGACTGCGACGACACCGACGCCGCCTACAACCCCGGCGCCGCCGAGACCTGCACCGACACCGAGGACTACAACTGCGACGGCTCCGTGGGCTACGCCGACGCTGACGCCGACGGCTACGCCGCCTGCGAGGAGTGCGACGACAGCGACGCCAGCGTCAACCCCGGCGGTACCGAGGCCTGCGACGACATCGACAACGACTGCGACGGCACCATCGACGAGGCCGACGCCGTCGACGCGGCCCAGTGGTACGCCGACGCCGACACCGACGGCTACGGCGACGCCGCGTCGAGCACCGTGTCTTGCGATCCCGTCACCGGCTACGTCGGCGACGACACCGACTGCGACGACACCGTCAACACCGTCAACCCCGGCGCCACCGAGAGCTGCAACGGCGTCGACGACGACTGCGACGGCACCGTCGACGACGGCGCCACCGACGCCTCTACCTGGTACACCGATGCCGACGGCGACGGCTACGGCGACGATGCGAGCACCTCCCTCGCTTGCGACGAGCCCACGGGTACCAGCGCCACCGGCGGCGACTGCGACGACGGCGACGCCGCATACAACCCCGGCGCCACGGAAACGTGCACCGACACCGAGGACTACAACTGCGACGGCTCGGTGGGCGACGCCGACAACGACGGCGACGGTTTCACCGCCTGTGAAGACTGCGACGACGGCGACGCGAGCAGCTACCCGGGCGCCGACGAGACCTGCGACGGTGTTGACAACGACTGCGACGGCACCATCGACGAGTCGGCCATCGACCCGCTCACCTGGTACGCCGACACCGATGGCGACGGCTTCGGCGACGCCACCAGCACCGCCACCGCTTGCGACGCCCCCACCGGCTACGTGGCCGACACCAGCGACTGCGACGACACCCGCGCCGACGTGAGCCCTGCGGGCATCGAGACCTGCAACAACATCGACGACGACTGCGACGGCACCATCGACGAGGACGACGCCGCCGACGCGCTCACCTGGTACAGCGACGCCGATGGCGACGGCTATGGTTTCACGCCGAGCACCACCACGGCCTGCGAACAGCCCAGCGGCTACACGTCGGCCAGCGGCGACTGCGACGACGGCGACGCCGCATACAACCCCGGCGCCACGGAAACGTGCACCGACACCGAGGACTACAACTGCGACGGATCCATCGGCTTCAGCGACGCCGACGGCGATGGCTGGGCCGCGTGCGAGGAGTGCGACGACGCCGACGCCAGCCACTACCCGGGTGCCACCGAGTGGTGTGACGGTGCCGACGACGACTGCGACGGCGAGGTTGACGAGGCCGACGCCATCGACGCGACCAGTTGGTACGCCGACACCGACGCCGACGGCTACGGCGACGCGTCCATCGCCACCACCGCCTGCGACGCCCCGACCGGCGCGGTGGCCGACGACACCGACTGCGACGACACCGTCTCCACGATCCACCCGAGCGCGGCCGAGGACTGCAACGACATCGACGACGACTGCGACGGCAGCATCGACGAGGGCGCGAGCGGCTCCTCCACCTGGTATGCCGACGCCGACGGCGACGGCTATGGCGACGCCTCGTCGAGCACCACTGCTTGCGACGAGCCGAGCGGCTACAGCGAGCTCTCGACCGACTGCGACGACACCGACGCCGCCTACAACCCCGGCGCCACGGAAACCTGCCTCGACACCGAGGACTACAACTGCGACGGCAGCATCGGCCGTGTCGACGACGATGCCGACGGCTACGCCGCCTGCGAGGAGTGCGACGACACGGACGCCTCGAGCTACCCCGGTGCCGACGAGACCTGCGACGGGACCGACAACGACTGCGACGGCGATGTCGACGAGGCCGACGCCATCGACGGCGCCATCTGGTACGCCGATGCCGACAGCGATGGCTACGGCGACCCCTACGCCAACACCACCGCTTGCGACCCACCCACCGGCTACCTCGCCGACAGCTCCGACTGCGACGACACCCGCTCCGACATCAACCCTGCCGCCACCGAGGCGTGCAACGGCGGGGACGACGACTGCGACGGGACCATCGACGAGGGCGCAACCGACGCCTCCACCTGGTACGCCGACGGCGACGGCGACGGCTATGGCGACGACCTCGCCACGACCGACGCTTGCGACGCACCGAGCGGCTACACCGACCTCGCCGGCGATTGCGACGACACCGACGCCGCCTACAACCCCGCCGCCAGCGAGAGTTGCAGCGACACCGAGGACTACAACTGCGACGGCTCCGTGGCCTACACCGACGCCGACGGCGACGGGTGGGCCGCGTGCGAGGAGTGCGACGACGACGACGCCGGTAGCTACCCGGGCGCCACTGAGACTTGCGACGGCGCCGACAACGACTGCGACGGCAGCGTGGACGAGTCGGGGGCCACTGGTGGCAGCCCCTGGTACGCCGATGCCGACGGCGATGGCTACGGCGATGCCGCAGCGAGCATGGTCTCTTGCGACCGTCCCAGCGGCTACGTGGCCGACGCCACCGACTGCGACGACAGCCGCGGCGACGTGAACCCCGCCGCCGCCGAGGCCTGCGACGGCATCGACGACGACTGCGACGGCACCGTCGACGAGGGCGCCATCGACGGCGCCACCTGGTACGCCGACGCCGACGGCGACGGCTACGGCGACAGCGGCGACAGCAGCACCGCTTGCGACCAGCCGAGCGGCTACGTGCCCGCCACGGGCGACTGCGACGACACCGACACCGCCTACAACCCCGGCGCCACGGAAACCTGCACCGACGCCGAGGACTACAACTGCGACGGCAGCGTGGGCCGCGTCGACGACGACGGCGACGGCTACGCGGCCTGCGTCGAGTGCGACGACAGCAACGCGAGCAGCTACCCCGGTGCCGACGAGACCTGCGACGGGACCGACAACGACTGCGACGGCGATGTCGACGAGGCCGACGCCATCGACGGCGCCATCTGGTACGCCGATGCCGACGGCGATGGCTACGGCGACCCCTCCGCCAGCACCGCCGCCTGCGACCTCCCAAGCGGCTACCTCGCCGACAGCTCCGATTGCGACGACGCGCGCTCCGACGTGCACCCGGCCGCCACCGAGGCCTGCGACGGCCTCGACAACGACTGCGACGGTAGCGTCGACGAGGGTGCCACCGGCTCGACCACCTGGTACGCCGACGACGACGGTGACGGCTACGGCGACGACGCGACGACCACCGACGCCTGCGACGCCCCCAGCGGCTATGTGTCGGCCGGCGGCGACTGCGACGACACCGACGCCGACTACAACCCCGGCGCCTCCGAGGCCTGCGACGACCCCACCGACTACAACTGCGACGGCTCGGTGAGCTACGTCGACGACGACGGCGACGGCCACGCTGCCTGCGAGGAGTGCGACGACAGCGACGCCGGGAACTACCCGGGCGCCACCGAGACGTGCGACGGCGCCGACAACGACTGCGACGGCAGCGTCGACGAGTCGGGCGCCACCGGCGGCAGCACCTGGTACGCCGACGCCGACGCCGACGGCTACGGCGACGCCGGTTCGAGCGTCGACGCGTGCAGTCGCCCCAGCGGCTACGTGGCCAGCGGCACCGACTGCGACGACAGCGACGACACCGTGCACCCGGCCGCCGCCGAGAGCTGCAACGGCATCGACGATGACTGCAACGGGACCGTGGACGACGGGGCGGGCGACGCCACCACCTGGTACGCCGACGCCGACGCCGACGGCTACGGCGACGACGCGACGACCACCGACGCCTGCGACGCCCCCAGTGGCTACGTGGCCTACGGCGGCGACTGCGACGACACCGATGCTGCCTACAACCCGGGCGCCGCCGAGGCCTGCGACGACCCCACCGACTACAACTGCGACGGCTCGGTGACCTTCACCGACGACGACGGCGACGGCGTGGCCGCCTGCTCCGACTGCGACGATAGCGACGCCGCGAGCTACCCCGGGGCCGACGAGCTCTGCGACGGGGCCGACAACGACTGCGACGGCGCCATCGACGAGGACGAGGCCATCGATGCGCTGACCTGGTACGACGACGACGACGGCGACGGCTACGGCGACGCCAGCCAGACGACGTTCGCTTGCGACGAGCCCGCTGGCTACGCCGCCACCGGCACCGACTGCGACGACACCGACAGCGCGGTCAACCCCGGCGCCACGGAGAGCTGCGACGGCCAGGACAACGACTGCGATGGCAGCATCGACGAGGGCCTGTCCACCGGCACCTGGTACACCGACGCCGATAGCGACGGCCATGGCGATGCCGCCAGCGCCGTCACCGACTGCGCGCAGCCGAGCGGCACGGTCGCCGACGACAGTGACTGTGACGACGGCGACAGCGCCGTCAACCCCGGCGCCGCCGAGGTGTGCGACGGACTCGACAACGACTGCAACGGCACCGCCGACACCGACGCGGTCGATGCAGCGAACTGGTACGCCGACGTCGACAACGACGGCTACGGCGACGACGCCGCTTCGGTCTTCGCTTGCGACGCACCCAGCGGCTACGTGGCCTACGGTGGCGATTGCGACGACGCCGACGACGCCTACAACCCGGGCGCCCCCGAGGCCTGCACCGACCCCGAGGACTTCAACTGCGACGGCTCGGTGGCCTACGCCGACGCCGACAGCGACGGCTGGGCCGCTTGCGAGGAATGCGACGACAGCGACGCCACGGTGAACCCCGCCGCCACCGAGGTCTGCAACGGCCAGGACGACGACTGCGATGGCGACATCGACACCGGCGCGACCGACGCCGGCACCTGGTACACCGACGTGGACAGCGACGCCTACGGTGACGACGCGACCGCCAGCCTCGCCTGCGACATGCCGAGCGGCACGAGCGCGGTGGGGGGCGACTGCGACGAGTCCGACGCCTCGATCAACCCGGCCGCCACCGAGGTGTGCGACGGCATCGACCAGGACTGCGACGGCACCGCCGACGATGGTCTCGCGACCTCCACCTGGTACGCCGACGCCGACCTTGACACCTACGGCGACGCGAGCACGAGCTACACCGGCTGC
Organism: Pseudomonadota bacterium; assembly: GCA_005778355.1. GTDB lineage: Bacteria > Myxococcota_A > UBA796 > UBA796 > SXON01 > SXON01. The sequence goes on from SXON01000043.1 coordinate 30,896, forward strand.
GCCCAGCCCACCGGCTACATCACCGACAGCGACGACTGCGACGACACCGACGCGGCGGTCAACCCGGCGGCCACCGAGCTGTGCAACGCCATCGACGACGACTGCAACGGCCTCGTCGACGATGGCGGCGTCTGCACCGACTGCGAGATCGAGTACTACGGCGATGACGACGTCCCCTACCTCTTCTGCTACGGCACTCGCCGCGGTTGGAACCGGGCAGCCGTCGATTGCGACGGCTACGGCTACACGATGGTGACCATCGACGACGACACCGAGAACAGCTGGGTGACCAACACCGCCAACGGCTACGACACCGGCCGCTGGTGGATCGGCCTGAGCGACCAGGACACCGAGGGCACCTTCGCCTGGTACAGCGGCGACACCTTGTCGTACACCAACTGGGCGAGCGGCGAGCCGAACGATCCGAGCGGCCACAGTGACTGCGTGGCCTTTGGGCGCACCTCCACGGAAACCTGGAGCGACGAGCAGTGCAACGCCGCCCGCCCCTTCGTCTGCGAAGGGGGCTAGGCTACAGCGGATCCCGGGCGACTCCCCGGCGGCACTACGCTATGATGTGACGATCCGGAGTCTCGCATGGAGAACCGTCGCCAGTTCCTGCAGCGCGCCCTGTTTGGCGCGGCCGTCGCGGCCGTGCCTGGGGTGGCCGTGGCCAACGAGCTTCATCCCGCCTTCCTGTTCCACCCGCTCGGCCCGGGCGCCGACCTCGGCCTCGGCTGGTCGCTCACCGCGATCTACCCGCCGCACGAGGGCGCCATCACGCTCACCATCACCCACCAGAGCGGGCGCACCGTGCGCATCGACGCGTGCTTGCTGGCCGGTGAGCCCCGAGGGCCCGCCTCGACCGCGCTGCTCGACTTCATCGTGATGGACGGAGGCGATGGCTCCGCGCGGATGGACGAGTCGGTGGGCCGCGTGGTCCGTCGGCTGGCCGCCGTGGCCGCCGAGAACGAGGGCGCGAGCCTCGACCGGATCGCCCGTTTGGCACCGCACGCCGAACGGGTCTGGACCTTCCCCGAGTCGATGGCCAAGGCGTCTACAACCCCCCGCCCCACGATCGCCAGCGTATGAGCGAGCCGACCTACGAGCTCTCCGAGCGCCGCGTGCGCCTCTCGGTCGACGAGTCGATCTACGACCTCGACGCGATCATGGGCGCCGCCTACCTGTTCATCGATCGTTGCTACGTCTACCTTGATCGCGAGGCCGACCGCCGCGTGGTGGTCGTCTTGCGCACGCGCGAGGCCACGAGTGAGGCCGCCCTGGAAGAGCTCGCCGGTCACTTCTCGAACGAGCTGCTCAACCAGGCGCTCCGCAAGAACATCGGCGAGGCCAACGCCAAGATTCGCGAGTTCATCATGGCGAAGGCGCTGTTTAGCGCCGAGGGGCCCTCCACCATCGACCGGCTGCTAGCCGAGCTCGATGCCGAGGAGATGGCCACCGACGACCTCGACATCCCCGTGCCCTGGGAGAAACCCCCCGGTGCCTGAGGCCCTGCGATTCCACAAGTCGCTCTACAGCGAGGCCGCCCTCAAGAACGCGACCACGCGCTTTGCCGCGCTTGGCCAGTTCGAGGTGATCGAGTCCGAGGCGGACTGGCTGGTGGCCGTCACCCCGGCCCGGGAGTCGATCCGCGAGCGGCTGGGCGATGAGCTGTCCAACCACGCCCTTTTCGAGACGATCCTCGAGAGGAAGGGGGTGACGCCATGATGAACACGGCGCTCACCGTCGATCCCGCCACCCTCGACCGCGAGAAGGTGGGCTTCTTCCGCTACGCGCTGGTCGGCGAGAAGGTGCTCCTCACCAACGATGCCGGGGAGCACCTCTTCCTCGCGCCGGAAGATTTCCGCCGCTTCATCGCGGGGCAGATCCAGCCTGAGGATCCGCTCTACGAGCAGCTTCGACGCCGATATTTCTTCAAGCACGACTTCGACGCCAACGCCCTGGCCGACAAGATTCGCCGCAAGAAGGCGTTTCTGACACACGGCCCTCACCTGCACGCGATCGTCGCCTCCCTTCGCTGCAACATGTCGTGCAAGTACTGCCACGCGAGCCGCACCGGGCTCGACGCGGTCGACACCGACATGCCCCTCGACGTCGCGCGCAAGGCGGTCGACTTCGCCTTCTCTGTGCCCACGCCGGTGATTGGCTTCGAGTTCCAGGGCGGCGAGCCCACGGTGAACTGGCCGGTGATCGAGTTCGTGGTGGACTACGCGCTCGAGAAAAATCGCTACGAGAAAAAGGAGCTGATCTTCTCGCTGGTCACGAACCTCACGTTCATGACGGAGGAGAAGATGAAGTTCCTCCTCGATAAGGGGGTGATGATCTGCACCTCCCTCGACGGTCCCGGGGACCTGCACGACCAGAACCGCGGCATGACCGGCAAGGGGTCCAGCTACGCCGCGGTGGACGAGTGGATGACCAAGATCAATGAGGAGTACGTGCGACGGGGTCGCGACGCCGACCTCTTCCACGTCGATGCGCTGATGACCACCACCCGGGCGTCGTTGTCACGCGGCAAGGACATCGTCGACGAGTACATGCGCCGGGGCCTGCGAAGCGTGCACTTACGCCCCTTGAACCCCTTTGGTTTCGCGGTCAACACCTGGAAGCTCATCGGCTACTCGATGCCGGAGTTCCTCGAGTTCTACCGTCGCACGCTCGACTACATCATCGAGCAGAACCGCAAGGGCACCTTCATCCAGGAGCGCATGGCGAGCGTCTTCCTCACCAAGATGCTCACCCCCGACGAGCCCAACTATTCCGACTGCCGCAGCCCCTGTGGCTCGGGCTCGGCGCAGCTCGCCTACAACTTCGATGGCAACATCTACACCGACGACGAGGGCCGGATGGCGGCCCACATGGGCAACGACTTCTTCCGCATCGGCCACGTCGACACCTCCTCGGTGAACGAGGTCTTGCGCCACCCCACGGTGAAGGCGCTTGCCGTGGCCTCGATCCAGGACGCGCTCCCAGCCTGCAACAACTGCGCGTTCAAGCCCTCCTGTGGCATCCAGCCGCTGCACAACTACATGTTCGATGGCGACATCTTCGGGCAGCGCCCGCTGTCGCGCAAGTGCCAGGAGTTCTACGGCGTGCAGCAGTACCTCTACGAGCTTCTGAGCCGCGACACCGACGGCAGCCTCGAACGCATCTTCCGCCGGTGGACCATCCAGCGGTCCCGCCCCGGCACCACGCCCTACGTTCCCACGACCAACCCTAGCGGGGAGGCCAGCGCATGAGCACCAACGACGACAAGAAGCCAACGAGCGCCTTTCCCGGCGTGAAGACCGGCGCCGACTGGCAGGCCGAGGCGGAGTTCCCGGTGCTCAAGCGCCAGGCGCTCCATCTCTTGCAGCCCCGAGAGCTCGACGCCGCCAACCAGAAGGGCGACGCCGTGGCCCAGTCGCTCCTGCTCTTGCAGGCCACGGCGGGCGAGATCGAGCTCGATCCAGCCTTCCTCGACCGCAAGGGCAACCCGCCCGAGAGCACCGCCGTGCTCCTGGCCCAGCACTGCTCGCACGGTAGCCACGGCTCCCATGGCAGCCACGGCTCCCATGGCAGCCACGGCTCCCACGGCTCCCACGGCTCCCACGGTTCGCACGGCTCCCACGGCTCCCACGGCTCTCACGGCAGCCACGGCAGCCACGGCTCCCACGGTTCGCATGGCTCCCACGGCAGCCACGGTTCGCACGGTTCCCACGGGCAGTGGTAGCCCACGGGGGGGTGGTCCGGGGCGGGCCACGCGCTGGTCCGACTCGCTGATCCTCGTCCTCACCCGGCGCTGCGATCTCCGCTGCGCCTACTGTCCCACCGTGAAAGATGGGGAGCCCGACCTCTCGCCAGCGGATGCCCTCCGCGCCATCGACCTCTTCGTGTCGCGACACGGTGGGGGCGACTGCAAGCTCTTCGGGGGCGAGCCCCTGCTCGTGCCGGCAGCCGTCGAGGCGGTCATCCGGAACGCGCCACCCACGGTCAACGTCTACCTCTCCACCAACGGTAGTCATCTGTCGCGACACTGGATCGAACTACTCCACGCCCACCCCTCGGTGACCCTGACCGTTTCGCTCGACGGTGAGCCGGGCGACCACGACGGCCTGCGCCGGGGCGCGCGGACCTACGACACCGTGACCCGCTGGCTCCCCGAGCTGCTCCGCTTGCCTCGGTTCGTCGTCACCCAGACCATCGCGCCGAGCACCGCGGCCCGCGCCGCCGCCAACTTCCGGCACTTGCGAGCGCTCGGTATTCGCCGATTCAACCTGCTCCCCGGCTATTACCTGCCCTGGACCGAGGCCCAACTCAGCGCCTTGCACCAGAGCTTCGACGAGATCGCCGCACACTTCGAGACGGCCTGGTCGCTCGGCGAGAGGCTCTACCTGCGCAACCTCTTCGTGCGGGCGCCCACCCCCTTCTACAACACGGGCTTCGTGGTCGACAGTGACCGGCGGATCTACCCGAACAACCTCGTCCTCGCCGGCGCTTTCGACTCGCTCCGCGCCGCCACGTCGATCGGCAGCCTCGACGCGCCCCCCACGCCCGAACGGCTCGCCGAGGCGACGGCCGCCGCCCCGGCGGTGCTGGAAGCCGCCGTGGGGGCGCGGATCATGGAGAGCACCCGCCTCGCCGACGCCGCGCTCACCGCGCTCTGCAACCGACTCTACCCGGCCTATTTCAAGATGCGGGCCCGCGCGTGACCTCGCTTCGAGCCCCCGCGTGACGCCGCCCTGGATCCACCCCGACACCGGCCAGGTGATGCGCCGGCTCGAGTTTCACGTCACCTACCACTGCCCGGAGCGCTGTTCCTTCTGCTCGGAGGAACACCGCATGAAGGCCTACAATGCCTTCCCCGTCACCTTCGGACGCGTAGCGCGGGTGCTGCGCGAGCAAGCGGAACGCGGCGTGGAGGCCGTGCACTTCACGGGCGGCGAGCCGACACTCCACCCCCAGTTCGTCGAGATCCTCGCCCTGGCGAAGAAGCTTGGCCTGCGCACCAGCATCGGCACCATCGGCACCCGCCTGGCCGACCCGGCCTGGGCGGAGCGCGCCATGCCCTTCCTCGACGAGGCGCTCTTCAGCGTCCACGGGCCCGACCCCGAGACACACGACCTCCTCGCCGGTCGCGCCGGGAGCTTCGAGCGCGTCAGCCGAGCGATCGACAACGCGCGAAGGAAGACCGGTTTCCGGCCCTTCGTGAACACCGTGCTGGTGCGGCAGAACGCGGCCTACCTCGCCGACACCATCGCGCTGGCCGCGTCCTGGGATGCCGCGCTGGTGGTGGTGAGCAACGTCACGCCCGAAGGCGCGGGCGACGATCGCTACCCAAAGCTCACCCTCCGCCTCGACGAGATTCGCCCGCTGGTGGGACCGGCCATCGAGGCCGCCGGTCGCGACACCATCGTGCGCTTCTTTGGGGTGCCGGCCTGCGTCCTTGGCGTGCACCGCGTGTACGCCAACGACGTGCACTGGAACCCGCGCGTCACCTTCGAGTGGGCGGCCCACCCGGGGAAGGTGTCGCTCGAGGGGATCTACGCCTGGCAGCCCGACCGGAAGCGCCAACACGTGCCGGCCTGTGAGCGGTGTGACTGGAACCGGCTCTGCCACGGCGTGTTCGCGCGCTACGTGCAAGAATACGGCGACCGCGAGATTAGCCCCGTCCCCCAATGAACGACACCCCGCCAACCCCCGAGCTCTGGCGCGACACCCGTCGTAACGTCGAGATCAACGTCGGGAAGATCTGCAACAACAAGTGCGTGTTCTGTCTCGACGGCCTCCCCGCCACCGAGATGCGCCGCTACATGCCCTGGCCGGAGATGCAGGCTGAGATCCTGCGCTGGTACGAGGCGGGAACGCGCTCGCTCGGTTTCCTTGGCGGGGAGCCCACCACCTACCCCTGGATCGAAGACGCGGTGAGCTACGCCCGCGACCTCGGCTACACGCGGATCGCGGTGGCGACGAACGGCACCAAGTTCTTCCGCCACGACTTCGTGGATCGCATGCTCACCGCCGGCCTCACCCGGGTGACGATGTCGATGCACGGGCACAACGCGCGCCTCGAAGACGCGCTCACCCGCGTGCCCGGCAACTTCGAGAAGAAGAAGTCGGGTTTGAAGTACCTCCTGGCGCAACGCGACACCGGGAAGTTGCGCGACAACGTCTCCGTCAACATCGTCGTCAACGCCTGGAACTACCGCTACCTGCCCAACATGCTCAAGTTCTTCTACGAGCTTGGGCTCGACGACGTGCGCGCCAACTTCGTGCGCGCCGAGGGCTATGCCGAGACCGACCACTCGCTCATCCCGAAGCTGACAGACGTAGTGCCCTACGTGCTCAAGGCGGTGCTGCTCAACGAGTTTCACTTCAAGCGCACGTTTACCCTGGGTAGTTTCCCGTTGTGCATCCTCCCGCCGGAGCTCATCGGCAACAAGGCGCTGGCCCGCAAGTACGTGGGTGAGTTCCGCGATCTCGACACCGACTGCTCCATCAAGACGCTCACTTCCGACGGCTTCCCCGACGGCATCGCGCAGATCGAGGAGGGGCGCGCTCGTTTCAACTGGCAAGACCGCAAACGATTCGACCTCAAGGCCCAGCCCCAGCACCGCTGCGGCGGGTGCCGCTATGCGCGCGTGTGCGAGGGCGTGTGGAAGAACTACCTCCCCGTCCATGGTGACGCTGAGCTGCATGCGATCCGGTGACACCCTTCGGGACGGCCGCGCCCGGCCCTACATCGTTACGGAGGGACCCCCGACCTCCAGGCGATCCGCCGCCCGGGACTTTGTAGTACGGCCTTCGGCCGGCGGGTCCTGTCGTCCCTGGCGTCCCCATCAGCTCCGCTCCGCTGCGTTGCGCTCCGCGATGGGGCGCGCCAGGGCCACCACCCGCCACCCCACCGGGGGCCCGGGCGCCTCGATCACGTACGCTCGACCCCGCGACGATCGGGCCGGGCGCGGCCTCGATCTTCGATGATCTGGACGGACGTCCGGGTCGGATTCACTTGCAATAACGCCTGCAAGTTCTGCGACCAGGCGGAGACGGGGGACGCGAGCTCGGAGGCGCTCGAGAGGCGGCTTCGTGAGCTTCCCCATCGCGATGGCGTGATCCTCGCGGGCGGCGAGGTGACGATCAGGCCTGACCTCCCGGCGCTGGTGGCGACGGCGCGGCGACTTGGCTTCCGACGGGTGGCGATCCAGACCAACGGAAGGGTGCTGGCGGCGCGAGGAGCATCGGCGCACCTGCGCGCGCAGGGGCTCACCGACGCCATCGTCGCGATTCACGCTGATCGAGCCGACGTGCACGACTGGCTGGTGTCCGTGGAGGGGGCATGGCGCCAGGCCACCGCCGGGGCGCGCGCGGCGGCCGCCAGTGGTGTCAATACCCGGCTCGCGACGGTGCTCACCCGGAGCAACCTCGCGGCGCTCGCCGGGCTGCCGGCGCTGGCGACGCGGCTCGGGGCCTCCGGGCTGCGCTTCATCGTGGCTCGCGAAGAAGGGCGCGCCCGCGACACCGCGCGCATGATGGTGCCACGATTGTCGCTGGCGGCGGAGGCGCTAGAGCCGGTGCTCGACGCGGCGCTTGCGATGCGAATCGACGTGGAGGTGGTGGGTGTGCCCCTCTGTCTCCTGCCGCGTCACCGGGCGCTGGCGGCCGATCGACTCGACAGCTCACCGGTCCACCACGCCTTCGCCATCGGCGCCCCGACCACGCGTGCGCGGGCCTACGCGGCCCCGTGCCAACCTTGTCGGCTGCGCCACGCCTGCCCCGGGCTCGACGCGGCCTACCTCGCGCGGCACGGCGACGGTGAGCTTCCCGCCGCGCCCCCGCTGGCCACGCTCCTGGTCACCCGGGACACCCCGGGGCGGGTGCTGAAGCAGGCGCTGGTGCGCGCCCGTCGCCTCGGCGCCACGCACCTGAGGCTCGAGGGCGATGCCGAGCACCCCGAGTGGCACAACCTCGTGCGCGAGGCGGCGCGGCTAGGGCTCGCGCTTCAATAGGAGAACAACATCGTCCCGAGGCACATCTCGTCGCCGGTGCCCTCGCCCCAGTCGAGGGCCTCGTCGGTCGGGTTGTCCCAGGAACACGCCACGGTGATGGTGGGACTCACCACGCTCAGCGGCTCGGCGAGCACGTGGGTGCGCTGCCAGTTGAAGTCCCAGTCCTCGATGTCGAGGAGACACTCCTCGGTGCCGTCGCCCTGTGTCACGCTCAGCTTCGCGGTCTGGCCGTAGGTGTGCATGTGCAGGTTGGCGGTGTGGATGCGGAAGTTTGCGGGGATGGGGTAGCTGAAGCTGTGCGTCGTCCCCTCGCTGTTGGCGGGGATGGTCATGCCGTCGCCGTCGAGCCAGGCCGGGTCGGCCCAGGGTTGGATGTAGGCCGGGTTGGCCACGCTGTCTTCCACCATGAAGTCGACACTCGAGAGGTCGGCCACGGGGTCGGTGGCGGCGGTGTTGTAGTGCATCTGCATCACCACCACCGAGCCCGGCTCCACGTAGATACCCGTCTCATTCGGGAAGTCGCCGTTGCTCGCGCCCGGCGCCCACCCGCCCAGCCACTCGGCATCCGCCTGGTCGACCACGCCGGGGCCGCCAAAGCAGGTGTAGCCCGCGCCAGCCTCGGCGGCGTCGGCGTCGCGGTAGAGCTGGGCATTCTCGGAGGCGCCCACGTAGAGCACCACGTGGTGCACGATGCCGCGGTCGCCCGGGTTCACCTGGTAGCCAGTCACGTACTTGCCCTCCGTCTCCGGCCACTCCAGCACAAAACAACGGTAATCGTCCGGCGCCACCAGCGGGGTGTAGGCCTCGGGCATCGGGAGATCGAAGTCCACGCGCGACAGCGTGGACTCGGGCGGCGTGGCCCCGCTCTTGCGCGACGGGTCGCCCTCGACGGCCCCCGCCTCGGCCCACGCCACGATTCGGGCGATCTCGTCGTCGTCGAGCGAGAGGTCGTTGCGGTACTCGTTGCAGCCGGGGGCGGCCTTCCAGGGCGGCATGCGCCTCGCGCTCACCGCGTCGGCCATCGCCGCGGCCATGGGCCGGGCCTCGTCGTAGGTCGACAGGGGGAAGGGCGCCACGTCGCCGTCGGCGTGGCAACCGCTGCAGTTCTCCACCACGATGGGCTCGACGTCGCCGTACCAGGCGGGTCCGTCCGTGGCGGTGTCCTGGGTGCTGTGAGCACCGTTTCCCGTATCGACCAGCGAGGCGCAAGCGAGGAGCAGGAGCATCCGGCGTGGCTAACCACGTCGGTCGACTGCCGGATGCGCGCGTCGCGTTGCCGGGTGAAGGCCCCCGATGCCACTCGCCACCTTTCGCGCCGCGCTCGCCGACGCGAGCAGCCCCGCCCGCGCGGCGCACGCCGTGGGCTACTCCCCCACCGCGATGCGTCACCTTGGCGTCGCGGTGCCCGACCTGCGCCGGGTCCTGCGCCCGCTGGTGCTCGCCCAGCGCGCCCGGCCCGACCTCGACCCCGTGAAGTCGCTCTGGGGAAGCGGCGTCTTCGAGGAGCGACAAGCCGCCTACGAGATCCTCGCGGCCGTACCCCGCCTGCGGCGTGCCATGTCTCGACCGGAAGTGCTCGCCATGGCGGAGGGCAACGACAACTGGTGCTCGGTGGACACCTATGCCTGCTACGTGCTCGGCCCTGCGTGGCGCGAGGGCCTCGTTCATGACGACGACATCACCACGCTCTCCGCCTCGACCGACCGGTGGAAACGGCGGAGCGCCCTCGTCGCGACGGTGGCGCTGAACCAGAAAGCGCGCGGCGGCAAGGGCGACGTCGGCCGAACGCTCGCGGTCTGCGCCCAGCACGTGGGTGATCGCGACGACATGGTGGAGAAGGCCCTGTCCTGGGCGCTCCGGTCCTGCATCGAGCACGACGCCAACGCCGTGGCGGCCTTCATCGCCGACAAGCCGGTGTCTGCGCGGGTCCGCCGAGAAGTGGGCAACAAGTTGCGCACCGGCTTGAAGAACCCCTAGGCTAGCTTCGGTGTCCAGAGCTGCATGGACCTCGTCAACGTGTACATCGACGCCGGGCACGGCGCGCAAGGCAACCCCGGGAACGAGTCGGCCTTCTGCGTCGACGAGCAAGACTTTACCCTGTCGCTGGCTGAGGACCTGGCGGCACGCCTCCCGGCGCTCGGTCCCTTCGCCGTGAAGCTGTCGCGACAGGGGGAGGCGCTCACGGACTACGCCGACCGCATCACCGAGGCCAAGGACTGGGGCGCCGACGCCTTCGTGAGCCTGCACAGCGATGTGCGCGGCCCGGGCTACGCTTGGAAGCAGGTACGCGGTCGCGACTGCTACCGCAACGAGGGCCACGGGGGCTTCGCGATCCTGTGGAGCGACGAGACGAGCGAGGCCACCGTCGCCGCCGGCCGCAAAGACCTCGCCCAGCGCCTCGCCGTGGAGATGATCGCCCACGGTTTTTCCCCCTACGACGGGGCGGACTACCCGGGACTGTACGACACCACCTCGCCCGGCGTCTTCGTAGACCGGCACGACCCAGACAAGCGCATCCGCGTCTTGCGTCGACCGGCGATGCCGAGCGTCATCATCGAGACCCACCAGGCCTGGGACGTGGGCGAGGCCATCGCCTGGAACCTCCCCGAGACCCGAGCCGTCTTCGCCGCGGCGCTGGCACGCGCGTTAGCACCGGCGCCCGCGAGGTGAACGTGTTCCTCTTCTTGGTGGCTTGTACCCCTCTCGTTGGCGACTGGGTGGGCGAGGTCGACTGCGGCGACTACGCGATGGACGTTGAGATCACGCTCGAGTGGGGCGACGGCGAGTACGAGGGCGAGGGCTGGCTCGACTGCACCGACGGCTACGGCACGGACTGCGAGCAGACCTTCGAGATGCAGGTAGAGCCCGAGGGGGCCTTCGGCGAGCAGGATCTCGACGTCGACGTGGACGATTGCGAGTACGACATTGGCGGCATGAGCGGCGAGGCGGCGTGCGACAACCCCGACGACGTGGAGTGGGACGGCGCCGACGCCATCACCGGCGAGTGGGGCGACTGCGACTTCGAGCTCGACCGCGACTAGGGCCTCGCCGCGCTACGTGTGGGCATGATCTGGGACCTGCCCACGCGGCTTCGCTGTGACATCGCCTGTTTCACGGGCATCAACCTCTCGGGCGAGCGCCGCCACGTCGATGTGCAGGCGGTGAACGGCCGCCAGGGCCCCGACGTGGAGCCCGAGGAGCTGCGCTCGGTGGTGTTCATCGCCGACATCGGCACCACGCTCGTGATGAAGACCCGCGCGGGCGACGACTGGGAGAAGTTCCCCTGGCGGGCCGTGCGGATCATGAAGGGCAAGGCCTTCACCACCAAGCAAGGCGGCCTCGCCGTGCGGGTGCCCGACCTCGACTTCCTCGACAAGCCCAGCGCACCACGGACTGATCCCGACGTGCAGGAGTGGTTTCCCTTCGCAGAGACACTGGCGGCCGGCGAAGGCTGGACCTTCGGCCGGCCGGGCGAACTCAAGGGGAATATCGTCGCGATCTCGGTGATCAAGCCCTAGGGCTAAAAGCTCAGCACGTCCGGGATCTCGACCTCGCAGTAGCTCGCGGTGAAGGTGGCCGTGAAGGCACCCTCCTCGTCGCCCTTCTGCACCATCTCGCCCTCGACGGAGCCGCTGACGCTGGCCTCGTCGTTGACGGAGTCGATCACCAGCTCGCCATCTTCCACGCTCCAGCTGTCGCCCTCGATCTCCTCGTTCATGTCATCGCTGTCCATGCCGCAGCCCTCGGAGATCTTCTCGTCGGCGTCGAAGTCGTCGAGGTAGCTCGTGTCCAGGTCCTCCGTATAGCCAAACACGCTCCAGTAGGCGTCCTTGCCGAGCTCGTAGTCGCCGTCGTCCATGTCGTCGGTGGGGCCGCCGCTCGAGTAGTTGGCGCCATCGAAGTACAGGCCGGTGGAGGCGGAGGTGAAATCGCGGAAGGGCTGCTCGATCTCGGCGCAGTCGTCGTCGGCGTCTTCGTAGGCATCCATGTAGGCCTCGAAGGCGGTCCAGTAGTCCTGCTGCTTGGCGCAGAGCCCCATCACGTTGGAGATCGTGATGCCCTCGGAATCACCCTGCTTCATCTCGTAGTGGAACCACACGGAGCTCCAGGCCGCACCGAAGCCATCATCCATGCCCTCGGCAGTGACCGAGGCCGGGCATCCAAACAGGGAAAGAATCGGGAGAAGGAAGAAAGCACGCATGAGTGACCTCTGTGAAGGCCGGCCCCCTACACCGGGGCATCCGCGTCGGCAAGTCAGGCGCACGCCTCGCGCCAGAGCGCCGCTTCGAGCCGGTCCATGCCCTCGATCAGCCGGCGTCCGAGCGACGTGGGTCGCGCGTGGGCGCGTAAAACGTCCATGCCATCGTGGTTCACCTTGAGTACTTCGCGGTATCGACGAGGATCGTGCTCGGAATCTCCTGACTGATACATCGCGCGATGTATCAGGGCGACGGGCAAGAACGCGTGCACCGCCAGGAGCACCCCCCAGAGGGGCCGGGGATCAGGACGCACCGGTGAAGGGTAGCGCTCCCCGCTGTTCTCCACGAGCGGGTCGCTCCACGAGAGCAAGTTCGCCTTGCTGTGTTGCACCTCGTGCACCAGCGCCTCGGTCATCGTGAGCGAGGAGGGATGAAGCGAGAGGTACGCGAGCCCGATCGCCTCCTTGTACGAGGCCGACAGCGACTTCTCCCCGTGCTGCCCCACCGGCACGATGCCCGCGAGCAGCGTCCGGTGCTCCGCCGCGAGGCCCGGCAGGTAGCGCGCCACCCGGGCGCGGGCGCGGTCGACGCTCTCCACCCACTCGCCGGGCGACGCCCCGCCGAAGTCGAGCGCGTTGCCTGACTTATCCGGATGCAATTCCATCATTGCCAGCGGGTTGGTGTCGGCAGCGAGGAGCCACCCGCCCTCGGCCAAGGGCCAGGCGCCGCTCCCGCCGGGCGAGAGCGCCCACTCCTCGGTGGGCGAGACCGTCACCACCCCGTTGCCAAAGAGCATGCCCACCCGAGCCGGTTCGAAACGCCGGGCGAGGCCGAGCGCCGGAACCACCAGTCGCGACACAGGCGCCCCCCAGAAGGCCCCGCCCTCGGGCAAGACCCCGAGCCGCCCCAGCTCGACCAGGCACTGGGGCACCGCCGCAAGGAGGTCCGCGCCGCAGATCGGCGCCGCCACGGTAGGCAGGGACAAGGCCGAGAAGAACGCCACCGGCTGGGCGCGGAGCACCTCCGCCAGCACGGGACGGATACCGGCGTAGTGTTGCCCCAGCCAGGCCGGGAGCGGCGAAGGCCAATCCAGTAGGATCCTAGCTACGATCTTGAGATACCGGCTGCGGTAGGGCGTGAGGCTGTCCACCGGGGGCGCAGGTACGGTGAAGGGCGCGTCGGGGAGCATGCTACGGTGACTACCCTGCCATGAACGACGCTGTCGCCGTCACCATCGACCACGAGGCCGTCGCGAACGAGGCGAAGCACTGGGTGCGTCTCACCGCAGCCTGCAACAGCAAGTGTGTCTTCTGTCTCGACGCCGAGGCACAGGATGGCCGCTTCATGGCCTTCGACGACATCTGCAACGAGGTGCAGCGCGGTCGTGACGACAAGCAGGCTTCGCGCCTGGTGGTGAGCGGCGGCGAGGCGACGATCCACCCCCGCTTTCACGACGTGGTCCGCTTCGGCAAGCAGGCCGGCTACCGCTGGGTGCAAACGGTGACGAACGGCCAGCGCCTGGCCGACCGCGACTTCTTCCTGCGCGCGGTGGAGGCCGGCCTCGACGAGATCACGTTCAGCCTGCATGGGCACACCCCGGAGTTGCACGACCGCCTCACCAAGACGAAAAACGGCTTCGAGAACCTGATGCGCGCGATGATCCGCGCCGTGCGCGACGGACGAGTGATCGTCAACGTCGACGTGTGCATCAACAAGCAAAACGTCGAGCACCTCGAGGCGATCGTGGCGCTCTGCTCGCGGGTGGGCGTCCGCGAGTTCGACCTGCTGCACGTGATCCCGCAAGGTGTGGCCTTCGAGCACCGCGACGAGCTGTTCTACGATGTGGACGCCCACGCCGAGTCCTTGCGACGCGTCTTCCGTCTCGCCCGGCACCCGGGATTCCACGTGTGGACCAACCGTTTCCCGGTGTCGCACCTGGAGGGCATGGAGGAGCTCATCCAGGACCCGCACAAGATGCTCGACGAGGTGGGCGGACGACGCGTGCAGTTCCGCCGGTACCTCGACCAGGGCGCGCCCATCGACTGTCGCGACAAGGAACGTTGTCCACACTGTTTCATCGAACCCTTCTGCACCGCGCTCGACGGCCACGTGCGCGCTCACCGGGAGGGCAAGGTCGACGTGCTCGACGTGGGCGAACGCTGGGACCTGGCCGACCTGGCCGGCGGGGCTCGTTGGCTGGGTGGCCGGGGACGCCCCGCGGTGCTCGACCGTCCCCTGTACCTGCGCGCCGACGACGCCCGGGGCATTCCGCTGCCGGCCGGCTCACGCGTCATCGCCACCCGCCCCGAGCACCTCGCCATCCCCGGCGACGCCGAGATCGAGCTGCATCCTGACCGTGAATTCGCGGCCTGGCTCGCGGAGCACCCCGAGGCGCTCACCGCGCGCCACGTGATCCATGGCACGACCTTCGCCAAGGCTTCCGAGGCGGCCGCGCACGAGCCCGACTGGGCGGCCCTGTTCGGTGTCCTGCCGCCCGGAACGCGTGCCCAGAACCTGCCCGCCTGCCTCTGCCCCCAGGCCCGCATCGAGGCCGCGCCCCGAGTGATACATCTCGACATGTATCACGAGCAAGGCGAGCTTGGAATTGATGCTTTCGTCGACCGATACATCGAGTCGATGTATCGTGCCAAGTCCCTGCGGTGCCGGGCGTGCCCCGCCACCGACCGCTGCGAGGGCGCCCACATCCAGTCGATTCGTGCCCGTGGTTTTGGCCAGCTGCAGCCCTTGTCGGGCGACTGGGCGAGCCAGGCGGTCGCTCAGCTCGCGGCCCTCGGTCCTCGACTCCGCGGGGGCTCGCCGCCCGAGTCCCCGGCCCCGCGCCTCGCCGTGCCGGGGGCCCCACCGGTGCCCTTCATCGACAAGGACGCGGGGCGACGAAGCTAATGGCCAACCTCGGTTACCTCCAGCTCACCCGCGAGTGTAAGCAAGCCTGCCGCTTCTGCTCCAACCCGCCTTCTGGGGTGGACCTGAGCGAGGAAGAGCTCCGATTCCACATCGATGATCTAGTGTCGCGACAGTACGATGGTATCATCCTCACCGGGGGCGAGCCCACCATCGCGCCGCTCCTGGTCCCCGCGATTCACTACGCCAAGTCGCGCGGCCTCTTCATCCGCATGATCACCAACGGGCAGCGCATCTGCGACTACGACTTCCTCGCCGAGCTCGTGGCCGCCGGGCTCACCCACGTGCACCTGTCGCTGCACAGCTACCACCCCGACGTGCACGACTTCCTCACCCAGACGCCGGGGAGCCACGGGCACATCGACCGCGCCCTGGCCCACGTGCCCCGGCTCGGCATCACCGCCGACATCAACACGGTGATCAACGCCTTCAACAGCGACCACCTCGACACCACCGTGCGCTGGATCGCCGAGCGGCACCCCCATGTTCGCCACGTCGTGTGGAACAACATGGACCCGAACATGAACCGGGCCGAGCGCAACCCCGACGTGATCCCTCGGCTCGGCGAGTTCGAGCTCTCCTTGCGACGCGCCATGCGATTCCTCGCCGGCACCGGGCGGAGCTTCCGCGCCGAGCGCGTGCCGCTCTGCTTCATGCCCGAGTTCCCCGAGTGCAGCACGGAAACCCGAAAGATCGTGAAGGACGAGGAACGCTGCATTCGTTTCCTCGACAAGAAGGGCTTTGTCCTCCAGAAACAATTCCTACACGGCAAGGCCGCCGCTTGCGATGCCTGTGCGCTCGACCCGGTGTGCGCCGGCCTCTACTCGATGAACTATCACTACGACCCGGCGGAGCTGTTCCCCGTGCCCGGCGACCCGATCGACGTCATCCGCCGCGTCTTACGACGGGAGCCGGAGCCCGAGCTCGTGGCCCGCGTGCTCGCACGCCGAGGCCAACGCAGCGACGAGCAACCCGACGACCATGGCCAGCGGCAGCCCGGCGGTGGTAGCGTGAGCGACCCCCACCACGAGAGCGCCCGGGTGATCGCCGGTGCCCGGAGCTGACACATGGCCGATGTATCAAAAAAACACCCGTTGAACGCACCTGGGCCCTGGTTCGTCGACCTGAATTGTATCAGCTGCGACACCTGCACCGACATCTCCCCGGAGATCTTTGGCCGCGACGAGGATCGCCGCGCCTTTGTCCGCGAAGTCCGCCCGGCGGAAGAGAAGCTGTTTCAATTCGCCGTGGAGTCGTGCCCAGTCGAGGCCGTGGGACGGACCGAGTAGAAGCCCAGGGTGACCATGCGCGAGGGCAGCTGGATGTCGAGGTCGCCGTCGTGCTCGAAGCTGTACTCCGCGATCGGCACGCCCCCGGGCGGGGGCTCGCCGATGCCGCGGTACACGATGTCGGCCTCGCCCGACTCCACCCAGCGCGCCGAGCCGAGCGTGGCCATCACCCGCCGGAAGGACTCGTTGCGGTGCCCGTAGGCCGCTGACTGCACGACGCTGCCCGCCGGCAGGTCCGGGACCGTCCGCTCGAGAAAGCGCCACTCCTCGTGCGTGGCCCAGCGGGGCTGAACGCGACCAAGCCAGGGTAAAAGTAGGATTCCCGCGAGAAAAATGCCCCGCCCCCGCAACGGTCCGGCGCCCAGGCCCACGAGGCCGGCGAGGGCCACGTGGCCGAAATATTGCAGCCGGATGGCGTCGGCGAGCGGCCAGGCCTTGGGCACGAAGGGGAGGGTGCCGAGCAACAACCAGGGCAACCAGCGCCAGCCCGCCTCGCGGTGGGGACGCGCCAAGAAGCCAAGTGCGGCGAGCAGCCACCAGGCTGGAGAGGTGAACCCCGTGGCCGAGAGGAGCGCGAATCCACCGCTCTCTCCCGGAAAGCCCCAACGCGGCCGCAGCCCTTCCACCCAGGTGGCCACCTGCACGTAAGCCTCGGGGCGAAGGAGCTCCCCGCCACCACCGTCAAGCGACGCGGCTCGCCCGGCGGCCGCCATGCAGAGCCCGAGGAGCGCGGGCACGCCGCGCCGGCCCAGGGCGAAGGCCATCGCGGCCGGCACCGCCACCAGCAAGTCCGGGCGGATCCACGACGCGACCCAGGCCGCGGCGCCGCTACCGAGGCCCAGTGCGGTCGCGAGGCCCAGCCGTTCAGCCCGCCGAGTCTCCGCCGCCAACAGGCAGGCCAGCACCGCCATCGCCACCCCAGGCACGTGCATAGACTCGGAGCGCGACAGCAAGAGCGCCGGGGTGGCAAGGGAGAGCGAGAGCGCCGCCGCCCCCGCGGCCCAGCGAGACGCGCTCTCCCGGGCAACAAGCACGTATACAAACACGACTGTGATACATGAATATACTAGATTGCTCGTAAATATAGCGAACGATGTATCACCGAGTATCATCGTCGACGGCAGGCTCGCGAGCGCATAGCCAGGACCGTACGGGGAGCCGCGCAGCTCACCCCAGGCCAGCAGTAGCTTCTCGAACTGGGCGCCCGCCCCGTTGAAGGTGCCCGGCTCCACCGCCAGGAGCCGAACCGCCAGCGCGCCTAGACCCGCCAGGACCGCACCACGCCACGCCGCACGCATCGCCCAGAAGCCGAGCGCGAGCCCGAACGTCGCCGCTAGCCCGAGCGCCCACCGCAGCGTGCGCGACTCGGCGGCGGGCTGGGGCAACATCGGTGCGCCGGGCGAGTCCGCGATCCGGCCGATCTTCCGGCTTCCGGCCACATCGTCGAGGCGCGCGCACCACGCACCGGCGTCGACACTCGCCAGCTCCCCGCCCACCAGGTCGGGGCGCGGAAACAGGGCGAGTCCCCCGGCGGCACAGAGTCCCGTGTGCACCGGGTCGGCGAGGGTCAGCTCCACCACCAGCGTCGCACCCTCCTTGTCCAGCGTGTAGCGCTCGAATTCCGGGTGCGTGATCACCGAGCTCACCGTCGCCCCGTCGATCGTGTCGCCCACCGCCGCGAGCGCACCCTGCTCGGCCGTCACCGGATCGGCGGCCAGTGCGAGGGGAAAGAGCGCGATCATGTCCATCCGGGCGCACAGAGCGGTTGAGCCTCGGCGCCGAACAACCTATACTGCGAGATTCGGAGGTGTCCCATCCGGACCGCCCTTCTCCCCCCCATCGGCGCCGCTTCGCTCGTCGTGCTCCTCGCCGGCTGCGAAAGCGACGACGGCCTTTCCAAGTACAAGGAGCCACCGGTGGTGGCCATCGAGACGCCCACCGACGGCAGCGCCGTCAATGAGGGCGTCACGGTGTCGATGCGCGGGCGGGTGGTCGACGAGGTCTACGCCACGTCGCTCACGACGATCAGCGCCACCTGGTCGGTCAACGGCGAGCGCGTGTGCGACGGCGCCGTCTTCGATGCCACGGGTCTCTCCGACTGCGACCACGTCTTCACGCGAGGCGAGGCCACGGTCACCCTCACCGCGATCAACCCCGACGGCCAGAGCGCCAACTCCGCCGTAACCATCACCGTCAACAAGAACGAGGCCCCCACCGCCGAGATCGTCACCCCCGAGTACGGCGTCGAATACTACTCCAACGGCCTCACCTTGTTCGAGGGCGCCGTGCTCGACGGCGAAGACCTCCCCGAAGACATGACCGTGGAATGGACCTCGTCCATCGACGGGATCCTGCCCTTCAGCTCCAGCCCGTCTTCCGACGGCAAGACCACGGGCACCTTCGAGCTCACCGAGGGTGAGCACGAGATCTCTCTGGTGGTCACCGACACCACCGGCCGAACCGGCAGCGACACCACCACCATCCAGGTGGTCGAGGGCAGCAAACCCGAGCTCGAGCTCGTGTCGCCCTCCTCGGGCGACGTCGTGAACTACGGCGACCGCGTCTACTTCGAGGCCCTCGTCACCGACCTGGAAGACGACCCCGCCGACCTGAGCATGGTGTGGGAGTCCGACCTCGACGGTGTCTTCTCCACCCAGGGGGCCTCCTCCTCCGGCGTGGCCGACTTCACCTACGACGGGCTCACCAACGGCACGCACACCATCACCGTGTACGCGACCGATGCCGACGGGCTCACCGCGCGGGACAGCGCCACCCTCTACGTGAACACCGCGCCCGACGCGCCGGTGATCCACATCGATCCCGACCCCGCTGGGAGCGACGACAACCTCACCGTGGTGCTCGATACCGCCGCCTACGACGCCGAGGGCGACGCGATCACCTACCTCTACGCCTGGTACCTCAACGGCGTAGACTCTGGGCTGAGCAGCAATCCCCTCCCCTCCACCGCCACCACCCGGGGCGACGTGTGGACGGTGTACGTGACCCCGAACGACGGCAACATCGACGGCCCGGCCGGGATGGACAGCGTCACCATCGGCAATGGCGCGCCCACGCTGTCGAGTGTCAGCATCAGCCCGACGGTGGCCTACACCAACGATACCCTCACCGCCAACCCGAGCGGCTACTCCGATCCGGATGGCGACGCCGAGGACTACCACTACCAGTGGTACGTCAACGGCACCGCCGTCGTCGGGGCCACCGACCCGACGCTGGCCGGCAGCGCCTTCGTGAAGTCCGACGCGGTCACCGTCGAGGTGTGGCCCTGGGACGGCTACGAGGAGGGCTCGAGTGTCACCTCGGGCACCCGCAACATCTCCAACAGCACGCCCACCGCGCCGAGCGTCGACGTCACGCCGAACTACCCGGAAGACGACGACGACCTCGCCTGCACCGTCACCGCCGCCTCGAGCGACGCCGACGGCGACAGCATCTCCTACACCTATGCCTGGACCGTCGACGGCGTCTTGAGCGCGATCACCACCAGCACCGTGGCCGCCTCCTACACCACCGACGGCGAGCTCTGGTTGTGCACCATCACGCCGAGCGACGGCACCGCGAGCGGCGCGACCGGCTCCGACAGCGTGACGGTGGGCGACTACACGGCGCCCGACGCCCCAGTGCTCAATAGCCTCGACGGCTACCGCAACGAGACGAGCGCCACCGTGACCGGGAGCAGCGAGCCGTTCGCGAGCATCACGCTCTACATCTCCTCGTCGGCGGGCGTCACCACCGACACCGGCACTGCCAACGGCGCCGGCTCGTTCAGCTTCAGCGAGGGCCTCACGGCCGGCTACGCCTACAGCTTCTACGCCACCGCCGCCGACTCGGCCGGCAACACCTCGGGTGTCAGCAACGTGGTGAGCACCGAGGTGTGCGACCCGACCGACGACTACGAGGACAGCACCAGCTACGGCGAGAGCTGCGCCGACCCGGTGATCGACTGGTCGACACTCGCCGACGACGGGGCGACGACCATCGAGTTCACGGGCAATATCCTCGATAGCTCCGACGAGGACTGGTACCTGGTGGAAACCAGCGACGCGTCGACCAGCGGCCTAAACTACTACCGTTTCCACGTGGAAATGACGGCGGGCTCCTCCGAGTACGGGTTCGCGGTGTACGACGGCGGCTGCAGCGCGGGCTACCTCGACTGCGGCAGCGGCTCGTCGACCGACCCCGAGGGCAACGGCTACACCGAGTACGAGGTGTACGCGGAAGACCAGGGCGACGGTAGCCACACCGTCCCCTCCGATACCCGGACCTGCGACGGTGGCTGGTACAACGATTGCGACGATCTGAGCTCGTCGTACTACATCCACGTGTTCCGCACCTCCACCAGCTACTCCTGCCAGGAGTACACGCTGCAGATCACCAACGGGGCCTGGTAACTACCAGGGCGCCACGAGATCGAGTTTGAACGGGCCTGTTTCCGTCTTGACCAGCCCGAAATCCTCGGCGAACCAGTAGGTGCCGTCGGGCGCCGGCGTGCTCACGCACACGCACGCGAGCACGTCGGAAAACTCCCCGTAGGTCGTCGATACCGAGTCGTAGCGTTGCGGCGTGCATGCCCCCTCGCCGTTGCTCGCCACGTCGCCGTCGTCGCTGCCGCCTACCGCCAGCACGGTGGGCGTGTCGCTGCCCTCGTCGCCCCACTGCCAGGACGACAGGACGATGTCGTCGGCCTCGATGTCCCAGGTGAAAAGCCCCACCACGCTGCCCGCGGCGTAGCGGGCACCGCGGCGCACTTCCACCACGCCGTCGCCGTCCATCCGCCCCCGTACGAGCGCCTCGTCGTCGGGCACCACGCCGGTGTCGCCATCGTCGCGCCAGGTCCAGGCGTCGGCCTGGTCGGGCGCGAGGAAGGTGGTCGAGTTGATCCCACCCGAGCCGCTCGCGGCCGGGTCGGCGCAACTGAGAAAGGCTAGCGCGACCACCACACCGGCACGTGGTTGTTGGTGTCGGGATCCTGGCCGGGGAGCCAGTAGGGAGCCGTGGACGGGTCGTTGCCCTCGCGCGCCGCCGCGGGATCGATCCGGGTGACCCAGATCTGCGGGTCGACGGTGCCGGCGACCTCGTAGGGGCGCATCGAGGAGAAGCCCAGCCAGAGCACGTCGTCGTCGGGCAAGGGCGCCCAGCGGGCCCAGCTGTTGCCCAGCTCGCCGGTACCGTTGGCAGCGTCGAGTCGGATGGGCGTGCCGCCGCTCGCGGGAACGAGGAAAAGCTCGGCGTCCTCGTCCGACGCGCTGTCGCCCGTGCTCCGGTTGAACACCAGCCACTCGCCGTCGGGCGAATATTCCGGATAGTACAGGTTGTAGCCTTGTTGCGCCTCGACGAAGACCTCGGGTTCGCCCAGCGAGGCGCCGTCCCAGGGCACCCTCACGATCTCGCCGTTCACGAAGTCCATGTCGGCGTCGAAATCGTTGTCTTCCTTGATGCGCACCAGCGCAAGCTCGTCGCCGCCCGGCGACCAGCTCGGCTGCGAATACCAGGCGCCATCGAGGGCGGGTGTCGAGACCAGCGTGTTGCTGGGGAGGTCGTAGAGCAGAACCTTCCCGTTGGCGACGGCGAGCATCCACTGGCCATCCGGCGAGATCGCCTTGAACGTGGCGCGCAAGTCGCCCTGGAGCCAGTAAACGGTAGCGAGGGCGTCGGGGTTGGACACGTCGATCACCGCGTACTGCCCGTCGCCCCCCTGGTTGGTGACCACCATCCACTGGAGCTTCTCGGAGATCACGTGGCAGCCGTAGCAACCGGTGATGTCGTCGGACGGGAAAAACGGCTTCGCCTCGTTCTCGCCCGCTACCACGCGCATGATCTTCTCGTCTTTCGACGACCAGTACACGAGGCTGCCCGTGGCATCGAGGCGGTTGACGCCGACGTTGACCGCCGTTGAGGTGCGCAGGTTGGAGACCTCGCTTCCGTTCCAGGTGCCCACGGTGACCTGCACGTCGACGGCGCCCGCGCTGTTGGTGGCGGTGATCGTTTCCCAGAGGTCGGTGGGCACCTCCCAGGTCGTGGCGGTGGTGTACACCGACACGTCGGTGCGGGACGAAGCGAAGCGGATGCGCGCGATCTCGCCCTCGTCCATCCCGTCCCAGGCCACGACGAGGCCGGCGAGGTTGCGGGGCACGCTGGTACCGTCGAGCGGGTAGAGCATGTCGATGCCCTCGCCCTCGCTGCCCTCGGCGGCCTCGAAGGCGGCGGGCACGCCCGCGTCGAGCCCCGCATCGAGGATGTCTTCCCGGTAGCGCAGCGACAGGCTCGCGGTGGCCTCGATGTCGAGATGCGTGGCGGTGACCGTGGCATCCCCACCGTTGGTGTCGACCGAGAGAAACTCGCCGCGCGAACTGATACTGCCGATGCTCGCGTTGGATAACGTCCAACTCACGAGGTCGAGCGGACCTTCGCTTCCGTCGCCGTAGGTGGCGATAGCGGAGAAGCTGGCCGAGGCGGGGACACCCGTCGCCGTCTCGAGCTCCAGCTCGGCGGGATCGACCCGCAGTGCCGTGACCGTGGCGCTCGACGCGGTTGACGCGTTTGAGCCGCAGCCGAGGAGGAGGAGCATCACGGGGTGATACCCTAACCAGGTGAAACGGCCGTTTGCCCTCCTCCCGATCCTGGCCGCCTGCAGCGACTACGACGTCACGCGCAGCACCGCCCGCGACGGCTGGATCCAGAGCGACCGAGGCGCCGAGCTCGACATCCTGTGGGTCATCGACGACTCCGCCTCGATGGCAGAGGAACAGGAGACGCTGATCGAGCGCTCGGCCGCCTTCGCCACGCCTCTCGCGGCCGCCGAGCTGCCTTTCCGCCTCGCGATCACCACCACCAGCGGCACTGGGGCCCTGCTCGCCGAGCCGATTGGCGACCAGACCGAGAACATCGAGGACGAGTTTCGCGACGCGCTGAGCCTGGCGGGCGTGGCCGGGGAGCGCGAAGAGGCCGGGTTCGCCTCGGCCATCCTGGCCGCCGACCACCGGAGCAACGAGTACGCACGCGCCGACGCCGACCTCGAGCTCATCGTGTACAGCGACGAGGATGATCACTCGGGGATCGACCCCGCCGACTTCGTGAGCGAGCTCGAGGCCACGCGCGACGGGCGCGCCGTCGTGGTGAGCGCCGTCGTCGGCGACCTCCCGACGGGTTGCGCGAGCGCCGCCGGCGCGGCCGACCCGGGGGAGGCGTACGTGGAGGCGCAGGAAGCCACGGGCGGTGCGCGCGAGTCGATCTGCAGCGCCGACACCGAGGGCATGCTCGAGCGCCTGGCCAACGAGGTCCTCGGCCTGCAAACGAAGTTTGTACTCTCCGCGCTGCCGCTCTTGTCCACCATGGAGGTGCGTGTCGACGCCGTGGCCATCCCCCGGCGCGACACCGACGGATGGCGCTACGACGGCGGCGACAACAGCATCGTCTTCGACGGCTGGGCCATCCCACGACCCGGCGCCGCCATCGAGGCCTTCTACTACGACTACACGGGCAATCGCGGCGAGGACACCGCCGCGATCTAGGCCCCGCTATAGCCCCGTGGGTGCGCCTGCACCCAGCGCCAGGCCGAGCCGATGATCTGACCGATGTCGTCGAAGCGCGGGGCCCAGCCCAGCTCGGCCCGGATGCGAGTGGACGAGGCCACCAGCACCGCCGGGTCGCCGGCGCGGCGAGGACCTTCGAGGACGGGGATGTCGCGACCTGTGACACCACGCGCGGCGTCAATCACCTCGCGCACCGAGAAGCCCGTGCCACTACCGAGGTTGTAGATACAACTGCGCTCGGCGGTGGCCTCGAGCGCGAGCACGTGGGCCCGCGCGAGGTCGACCACGTGGAGGTAATCGCGCACGGCCGTGCCGTCGGGCGTGGGGTAGTCGGTGCCGAAGATGGTGATGGGACGCCCCGCGCCCAGGGCCGCCTGCAAGACCAGCGGCACAAGGTGGGTTTCCGGGCGATGATCCTCGCCAGCCTCGGGGTGGGCACCAGCGGCGTTGAAGTAGCGCAGGCAGGCGGCCCGCAGCTCATAGGCAACGCCGTAACGTTGGAGCGCCGTCTCGAGGAACAGCTTGGTGTCGCCGTAGGGACTCGTGGGCCGGGTGACCGCGCTCTCTTCGATGGGCACGCGCTCGGGTTCGCCATACACCGCCGCCGTGGACGAGAAGACCACGCGCCCCACGCCCTCGTCGAGCATCGCATCGAAAAGCGACAGTCCACCGCGAACGTTGTTGTCGTAGTACTCGCGCGGCTTGTTGACACTCGTGCCCACCTGCGAGATGGCCGCCATGTGCACCACCGCCTCCACGCGGTGCTCGCGCAGGCAACGTCGCACCGCCGCCCCGTCGCGCGTGTCGGCCTCGACCAGGTGCACTCCCGTGGGCACGGACTCGCGATGGCCGGTGACGAGGTTGTCGAGCACTACCGCCTCGTGACCGGCCGCGAGGAGCTCGCGGGTAACGACGCTGCCGATGTAGCCGGCTCCGCCGGTGACGAGGACGCGCATGACCGCCGCTGCTATCGCGCGAGTTAGCCACCGGGGATGATCACCTGCACCCGCCGGCTCGAGTGGGACGCGATGCATCGCATCCCCCGGCACGAGTCGAAGTGCGCCGCCTTCCACGGGCATCGCTATGCCGCCGAGATCAGTTGTCACGCGCCGGCGCTCGACGATCGCGGGCGGGTGATTGACTTCGGCGTGGTGAAGGAGCGGGTGGGCGGCTGGATCGACCAGCACTGGGACCACACCGCCATCCTCATGGAGGGCGACCCCGACCCCGCGATCATGGCGCTGGCCGCGAGCAACGCCGCGCATGGTCGACCAGTGTACTGGATGCCCGTACCGCCCACGGCCGAGAACATCGCTGCCGAATTGGCCGCGATCGCCGAGCGACTGCTCAGCGGCAGCGGCGTGACGGTGGTGTCGGTGCGCCTCTGGGAGACGCCCAACGGCAGCGCGGAATGGAGTCGCGACCGTGGCGTGGACGGGTAAGCTCGTCGGCGGCTTGCTCGGCGGCATGCTCGGGGGCCCGGTGGGCGCGGGCGTGGGCGCCGCGCTCGGACACGTGCTCGGCGACGGCAACCAGGCGCTGGAGATCGTGCGCCTGGACTGGCAGCACCACGCCTTCCGCGCCTGCGGGCCCGGCGTGGAGCTGGTGCCGGTGTGGCGAGCCCGTCGCCTCTCCGGTCGCGACGTGCGCGTGCGCATCAGCGCCGGGGATTGTCGCGAGGAGAAAATCGTCGTCCCCGACGACGCCGACGAGGCCTGCGCCTTGCCCAGGGCCTTCTTCCCCTACGCGGAGTTGCCCGAGGGCGAGTCGGTCGACGTGAAGGTGCGCTTGCGGGGCCCGGCCGGCCACGGCGACGACGCCACCTTCGCCGTTCGGCTGCCCACCGCCGTGCGGCGACTCGGCAACAGCGGGCCCGCCCGCGCCGTGATGGCGCTCGTGGCCTGCGCACGGGCAGACGGCCGGGCGCTCGCGCGCGACGACGTGCGCTTCATTCGCGAGAGCTTCTGCGAGGGCGTGCCGCTCGACGACGACGGTATTCACTGGTTGCGCGCGTGGCTGCGCGAGCTGCGGGACGCCGAGTTGTCGCGACTGTCGCCGCCAAAGGTGGCCCGCCGCCTCGACCCGCACCTCGACACCGAGGGTCGCGCAAGGCTGGTCGGGTGGCTGTGGCGCGGCGTGGCCAGCGCCTGGCCGGGCGAGGCCCAGGAAGCCTACGTGCGCGCGCTCGCGGCGGCGATCGGCGCATCCGAGGCCCCACCGCCCGCAGAGGGCGTGGCCGAGGCCTTCGCGGTGCTCGGCCTCCGACCAGGTGCCGACGCCGACACCGTGCGGGAAGCGTGGCTTCGGCTGGTACAACGCTGGCACCCCGACCGCGCGCCGTCCCCGGCCGAGCTCCCGGAGCACAACCGCCGGGCGGCCGAGGTCAACGCGGCGTACCGGCTTCTCGTGTCCCACCTGAAAACTTGATGCCGGCGTGATCGCGAGCGGGCCAGCCCGACACTACACTGCCGCCATGTTCACCTTCCTCCTCCTCGCCTGCGGCAACCAGACCATCGTCGTCGACGACGCCGACAAGAACGGCAACGAAGACACCGCCACCGACACCGGCGGCGATGCCGACACCGACACCGACACCGACAGCG
>SXON01000004.1 GCA_005778355.1 Pseudomonadota bacterium
CTTAATGAAATGCTTGGTATCAAATAAATTTACGGGCTGTTAGTAAAGCGGGATTACGGCGGCATGATCGCAGACACTGGTTCGATTCCAGTACAGTCCACCATTTTAGCTCGGCGCTGCGCCCTGGCTGCGCTCGATGTCGGCCGCCCAGCCGGCGTGGCGGGCCACGCTGTCAACCGACAGGCCGATGACCTTCACGCCGCGACGCTCGAACTCCGGCTGGATCTTGGCCACGTAGCCAAGCTCCGTGGTGCACACGGGCGTGAAGTCCTTCGGGTGGGAGAAGAGCACCGCCCAGTCGTTGCCGATCCACTCGTGGAAGCTCAAGCGTCCATGGGTGCTGTCGGCCTGGAAGTCGGGAGCGATATCGTTGATGCGCAGAGACATGGGTTCACCTCGGGGTGCGCCGCTTCTAGGTCCCGGCGGCGCCGCTCGCAAGACAGCCTACAAGCGGCGTATCGTCGCTCACGCTACCTCACGCGCTCGCCGGCGGTGAAGCGCTGCTCCGGGCCAGCCACCACGTACACCTGCACGGCCTTGAGCGAGCCGATCACCCTGGCACTGTGCTCCACGCCCTTCTCGATGCGCACCGCGTCGCCCTTCTGCGCCACCCACGGCACGCCGCCGATCACCATCTCCACCCGCCCCTCCAGGATGTAGAGGATCTCGACGCTGTCGGCGTGAACGTGGGGTGTCGCCTCGGCGCCGTCGTCCAGCGTGAGGAGGTCGAGCGCGGCCTCCGGAGAGCCGGTCGTCGCGTTGAGCAAGAGCTCGGCGGTGCCCTTGGCCGCGAGGATCCTGTAGGCGGGGGCGGTGTCGCCGTGAACGACGGGGTCGGCGGCGAGGGCGAGGGGGAGGAGGAGGAGCATGGGGGATTCTATGGCGGGTGGAGCCTCGGTGGCCCCTCGTTTGCCCGGCGTGCGCCTCCCGGACCGAGCCCGCGTCGCGAGTGCAGTCAGGCTGAATGTCCAACGTCGTGAGAGCAGTCTGGCTGAATGTGCCTCGGCACCGTGCCCGCCGTGGAGGGGCGGTGATCTGCGGGCCGGGACCAACGGAAAAAGGTTGGTTTTCGTCGTGACTTGCGGGGCGCCGAGTCGGGAAGCGGCGCCACGAGAGTCGCGCTGGGACGTTCGAACTGACTACGCTCACGACGTGGGACGTCCAGCGAGACTGTGGTCACGACGCTGGGCCAGCCCTGCTCGCCATGGAGGTGGTCGAGGTCGGAATGCGTTCGCGCGTGAGGATAGCTCCGAGACAGATGGCACATTTCTCTTGCGTCGAGATCGGGGCTGTGCTACCTTCAGTTCCTCCATGGAGTTTCGAATGCACTGGGTCAAGGTCGCTTCAGGGATGACATTTTCGACGGCAGCTGGGGGTGCCGACAAGGACTAGCCCCTCGCCGTCCAGGACTGGGGGCTCAAAGTCAAGGACGTCATCTACGTCGTCTTCACGGCGAGCTCCACGGCCAACGTGGAAATCGGCGCCGTGCACAAGGAGGGCCCCACGACGGACAGCAACTATTTCGTGCAGCACACCGTCGCCATCGGGCTCGCTGCCCCCGCCGCTGCCCCCACGCTCATCCGTGGCCAGACGAACAGCGCCACCAATGGGCCACTCATGCCTTACTTCACCCCCGTCATCCGAGTGGGCAGCACGGGCGCCACGGTCGAGTCCTTCACCGGCGACGTGTGGGTCGGCGGGAAGCCGTTCTAGGCCGCCATGGCGGGGTGCATGTGCAGCGGTCGCGACCCGGGGTGCAGCTCCGGGTGCGGGCCCGATACGCGGGCCACCCGGGATTCGGCGCCCGAGGCACCCGGCGACCTCGCGGACCGCGGCTTCCCCGCGGCTGGCAGAGGCACGGCGGCGACGCGGGCGCGTGTGCTGCTCGGCATGCACGCGCTCCGCGCGTCATGGGTGGTGTACGAGCGGCGCACCGAGACCCGGCAGGGCTATCGGAGCGTGGTGTACGAGCGCGGTTCCCAGCTCGTCTGGCAGGATCGCTACGACATGGACGCGCCGATCGACGACGAGGACCCCTTCGTCGGCGAGTTCTCGTTCCAGCGCGAGGACACGGACGGCGTCGACGAGGACGGCGTCCGCTACGGCATCGAGAGGCTGGTGAAACGTCCTCGGCGTCGGCGGCACGAGGCTGGACAGGGCGCGGCGCCTCACGCGGACGGTTGCGTCCAGTGTGGCGATGCCGAGGCGGTCGCCGAGCCGGCGGCTGCTGGGCGGGTCGAGTCCGCGACGACGACGGTCAGGGTCATGCTCCGCGACGTCGCGACGGGCGAGGCGATACCGAGCCTCGGCTCCTGCGTGGCTGCGGAGCAGCTTGGCGTGGGGCAGGCGCTCCGCCTTCTCAGAGACCAGCGCGTCGCGCGTCGAGCGGTCGCGCGGCGGATGGCGGCCGACGAGGTCACCCGGGAGGTGGAGCGACTCGGCGGGCGAGTGACCCGGGTGCGGACGGGGCACAGTCTCTCGCTGGAGGCCGAGCTCTCCTCCACGGCGGCGGAGGCGCTCGCCCGGCAGCCCGGGGTGGTTGGGCTCCGGCCCGCGCGGCGCCGCGCGGCCAGGGTCGACTCCCTTCCCTCGACGTACCTCTGCAGCGGGCTCCCCGTCGGCATGCGCCGTGACGTCGATTCAGACCCGTGCTTCGGCGCCTGGATGACCGGGGGCGGCGCGCCCGTGCTGATGCTGGGCGGGCGGGCCGCGGCGGCCGGCGCGTACGCCTATCTGGAGCAGGGCTACACCGGCGCCGGCGGTTACGGACTGGGTCGATCGGCGGAGGGCGGCCTCTCTCCGTGGGCCGTGATGTGGGACGTGGCCTCGGAGGGCGGGGACGTCGATCTCCTCGCCGCCGTTCCTCACGTCACGATCGGCGTGGTGGATGGCACGGGTGTACATCTGGACCACCCGGCCTTCCTCAGCGTGGTCGGGGAGCCACGCATCAAGTACTATATCGATAGCACCGGGTTGTTTCGCAAGGCGGCCGCGTGGTCCGACTCCCAGTCCCCGCCCAGCGACCCCCACGGGACGAATTGCGCGGGCATCGCGCTCGGTAGCGTGATGGATGGCCAGGACTCGCGCCTCGGGGCGGAGATCGAGCGGGAGCTCCGCAGCGGCCTGGCCCGCCGGGCCATGGGCGTGGCGGTGAACAGCTCGGGCCCCATCGGCTTCATCGAGTTCCTCGACGTGATGCACGACGGGGGCGAGCTTGCCGAGGCGCTGCCCAGCGGCCTCGGCGTCGACGTGCTCAGTTACTCCGTCAACGAGAACGAGGGCCGGGCGCACGCGATTGGTGCGGGAGGCGACCGCGACGCCTGTCCGACCAACGAGCAGAGTCGCGGGCTCGATGACACGTCTTTGGCGATCACTCACGCCTATCGCGAGGAGAGCGTGGTGGTGGTCAAGAGCGCGGGCAACACCCACGGGGTGTACCGGCGGTTCAATGCCAGTAATGCATGCAACGTTGCGGGGAGCGTGGCGAGCGAGGTGAGCGCGCCAGGCGCGGCGCCGGCGGCGATTCCTGTCGGCGCCGCGTCCGTCTTCCCGAGCTCGACTTTTCCGGAGGACACCCCCGCGGGCGTGCAGCAATCGTACGACCTCTACGCGTTCTCGGCGCGAGGGCGGACCGGCGACGGCCGGGCCTACCCCTTGTTGCTGGCTCAGGGTTGGGGTTGCGGCAACCCGGCCACGAGTCCGAGCGGCGCTGACTACTACGGCAACAGTGGCGCCACCAGCGCGGCAGCGCCGGGCGTGGCGGGTGGGATCGCGCTCTTCAAGCACTGGTACCTCGACCAGCACGGCCCTGCGTGCGCGAACAGCCCGGGGCGGCTCATCTCCAACGCGCTCAACATGGCGGACGGGCGGGTGTTCTCCGGGAGCACGCCGAACACCTCGCGGGCCGACCCGCCCGCGGAGGGCTGGGGCTTCGGCCTGTACCGCATGCGACTGTTCGAGGAGGCGTACATGGGCCCGAGCTGGCATCGGGGAACCACGGCGATCGCGGTCGAGGGCGGCTTTGGCTACGAGTTCATTCCCGTCGGTCGAGGGGAACATAGTCGCGTGCCGAGCAATGTCGCGCGCCTCCGCATCACCGCGTGGTGGCTCGAGGTGAACACGGGCGCGGGGGAGTCCAAGGCGGAGATCGCCCTCAGCCTCTACGACGCCGGCGAGTCGGGCGCCAGACGCCTCGCGTACAAACGAGCGGATGGCGAGCACGTGATCCGCCTCCAGTGGGACTGTTTCGGCGGGAATGGGACGCGGGCGCCTTCCGGGAGCGTGTACCTGCTCGCGAACTGCTGGGGTTCGATGCCCGCCGACGAGCGATACCCCCACCGGGACTACCGAACCGTGTACGTCTCCTGGTTCTGGGAAACCGGGCCTGACCCCTCGCTCATCGACTGCGGCAGCCTCCCGGCGGACACGTGTCCGCCGCTCGCGACCGGCCCGACCGGCGCGGAGGATCTCGCCGCCAGCGTACCCGACGAGCGCGAATACGACTACGACTGGTTGGCGATGCAGGCGGAACTGGAGAGAAATCCCTTCGCGAAGGAGGAGATCGAGATCGACGAGGACGCGTTCTCGCCTGGGCGGCCCCGGTGAGGGTCGGCTGCTTTGGCTTGCCCGGACGGTGTGGGGCGCTACTGGCGCTGGCCCTTCCCGGGTGCACCGAGGCGGACACGGGCGTGGACCTCGTCACGCGCGCGGAGGGGTGCGCGGAGTTCGACCTCGGGGAGCTACGGGACAGCCGACTGGTGGGCGTCGTGTACATAGGCGCCGAGGAACCCGCGCCGGGGTCCAGCCGTTTGCAGGCGCTGTACGACGAGGACGCGGTGCGCGAGTGGTGGGAGATGCTGGCGCTCGGAAGCGACCTCCCAGGGTGGATCTTGCCTGACTTTCCGCTGGAGATGGCGGTGGTGATCCCGTTCGGGGTGGACGACGTCGTCGAGACCGCGGCGACGACTGGCGTCGTCGGTTTCTACCAGGACGGCGGAGTCGCCGACCGTGTCGTGGCCGTCTATGAGCGCGACGGTAGCTGCGACCTAGGCCAGTACAGCTCGCCTGCAATCGCGCTCCACGCCGTCCCCACCGGCGAGCTCGAGTCTTGCGCCTTCGGCGATCCCGAGGACTGCTGACGTGCCGTGCGCCTGCGCCGGCCAGCGCCCGGACTGCGCCGACGGCTGCGGACCCGACCTGCGGGGGGGTGGCCGCTTCGTCCCCCCGTGGGCCGACGCGGCGTACGACGGGCGCAATGCGGCTGCCGGCGCCGCTTGCGCGTTCGGCGAACGCAAGTGGGAGGAGGAGGAGGAACATCGGCGCGATGTGTTCGAGTGCTGTCCACCCACGACGGGGCGGCGGGGGTGAGGGCCCGGCGCGTCGGCGCGCGTGGCGGGTACTCGGCGACCCTCGCGCTGGCCCTTCCCGGCTGCACCGAGGCGGACACCGGCGTTGATCTCGTCACGCGCGCGGAGGGGTGCGCGGAGTTCGACCTCGGGGAGCTACGGGACAGCCGACTGGTGGGCGTCGTGTACATAGGCGCCGAGGAACCCGCGCCGGGGTCCAGCCGTTTGCAGGCGCTGTACGACGCGGACGCGGTGCGCGAGTGGTGGGAGATGCTGGCGCTCGGAAGCGACTTCCCAGGGTGGATCTTGCCTGACTTTCCGCTGGAGATGGCGGTGGTGATCCCGTTCGGGGTGGACGACGTCGTCGAGACCGCGGCGACGACTGGCGTCGTCGGTTTCTACCAGGACGGCGGAGACGCCGACCGTGTCGTGGCCGTCTATGAGCGCGACGGTAGCTGCGACCACGGCACGTACAGCTCGCCTGCGATCGCGCTCCACGCCGTCCCCACCGGGGAGGTCGAGTCTTGCGCCTTCGGCGACCCCGAGGGCTGCTAGTTCAGCTGATCCTTAGTTTTACCTCGTTTTTCCTGGACGATGGAATAGAGGCCGGCTAGGGGTTGCCATGCCCAAGAAAGCCCGAGCAATACCGATCTCTGCGCGCCAGCGCTCCCTTCTCGAACGCCTGGTGCGCTCGCGTTCCGCAGCGGTCGCCCAGGTCGACCGCGCGCGGATCGTGCTGATGTCGGCGGGCGGCGCGGCCATCGTCGATGTGGTGGCGGAGCTGGGCACGGACCGGCAGCGGGTGCGGCGGTGGCGAGAGCGGTGGACCGAGGGGACGGCCCGTCTCGACGAGGTCGAGGCTGTCGCGGACGACGCGGTTCTGCTCGAGGCGATCCGCGAGCTTCTCGACGACGGGGAACGCTCGGGCCACCCGTCGAAGTTCACGGCCGAGCAGGAGGAGCGCGTGCGGGCCCTGGCCTGCCGCGCGCCGTCGGAGTTCGGCCTGCCGCACAGCCGGTGGACTCGCGGCCTGCTCGCCGAGGTGGCAGCCAGGGAGGGGATGGCCGACTCGGTGGCGGTCGCAGAGGTGGGCCGCTGGCTCAAAAAGGGGGGCTCCAGCCCCACCGGTCTCGGTACTGGCTCCACCCCGTCGTCGACGACGAGGCGCGCTTCGCCGCCCAGCTCCGCGAGGTCGTCGCGCTGAACCAGGGCGCGGCGGGCCTGGCGCGGGAGGGCGTGCGCGTGGTCTCCTGCGACGAGAAGACGGGGATGCAGGCGGTGGAACGGCTCGGGCGGCAGCCGATGGCACGGGGCCGTCCCGAGCGCGTCGAGAGCTGGTACCGCCGCCACGGGACGCTCTGTCTCACCGCCAACCTTGACCTCGCGACGGGGCAGGTCGTGGCACCGACGCTGCAGCGCACCCGGACCAACGTCGACTTCGTCGACCACGTCGCGAGGACGGTCGCGACGGATCAGGGTGCCCGCTGGATCTTCGTCGTCGACAACCTCGACACCCACAGGTCAGAGGAGCTCGTCCGGTGGGTGGCAGCGGCCAGTGACGTGCACGCCGACCTCGGCAGGAAATGGAAGGAAGGCGCGCTCCGGAACCGCGCCTCCCGTGGCGCTTTCCTCTCGGACCCCGCGCACCGGGTCAGGTTCGCCTACACGCCGAGGCACTGCTCCTGGCTCAACGAGGTCGAGCGGTGGTTCAGCAAGCTCGCCCGCTCGCTCCTCCGCCGCGGGTCGTTCAGCAGCAGGGACGACCTCGCCGCGCAAGTGCAGGCCTACATCGCCTACTACAACGCTGTAGGGCCCCGCCCCCACAAGTGGAGGGCAAACGCCGACGACCTGCTACGCAAGATGGGGATCGAGACTTGAGAGCTGCTGAACTAGCGCCGCCCGCCACCCACCTACCTCCGCCGCACGATCACGAACTCCACCCTTCGATTCTGCGCGCGGCCCTCCTCCGTCTGGTTGCTGGCCACGGGCATCGTCTCCCCGAAGCCGCGGGCCTCCAGGCGTGAAGGATCGACCCCGCCGTAGGTGACCAGGAACAGGCGCACCGCGTCGGCGCGGGCCTGGGACAGGGCGAGGTTCGCCGCGTCGTCGCCCTCGCTGTCGGTGTGGCCGGCCACTTGCACGCCGGCGATGTCGGGGGCGGCGTTGATCGCGGCTGCCACCTCGCGAAGAAGGGGAAAACTCACCTCCTGGATGGTGGCGCGGCCAGTGTCGAAGTACACGCGGTCGTCGATCTCGATGCGCGCGGCGGTCACGCGCACCCGGCCCGGCGCCGGGGGACAGCCCCGATTCGCGGCGGGCCCCGGGGCGAGGGGGCAATCGTCGGCCCCGTCGTTGATGCCGTCTTTGTCGTTGTCGGGCTCCACGCAGCCGTCCTGGTCTTCGAAGGCGTCGATGTCTTCCGGGTCGCGCGGGCACTTGTCACTCGCGTCGGCGATGCCGTCGCGGTCGTCGTCGGTGTCGGGGCACCCGTCGCTGTCGTGGAAGCCGTCCTTGTCTTCCGGGGTGTCGCGACAGCGATCTTCGGTGTCGACCACGCCGTCGGCGTCGATGTCGGCGGGGGCCACCTCGCCGGAGAGGATCTTCCCTCGCACGCCGAGGAAACCATGGGTTGTGGGCACACCGAGCCCGTCGCCGAGGCCCACGCCGTAGCCACCGAGCAACTCCACGCGGCGCAGGTCGAGGGCGAGGTGGGCAAGCAGCTCCGCGCCGGTGCCGGGGTACTCGACCGTGGGGCCGATGATGTTGAGCGTGCTGTTGCTGGGCATGGCCAGCTTTGCGCCGAGGTCGAGGCCGGCGCGCAGCGGACCGGCCAGCCGGTGGGAAGCCGACAGGCCCAGCGGGATGAAGGTGCCCCCGGTCATCTCTCGCGCCAGGTTCCCGCTCGAAGCGAGGTCGCTCTCCGAGCGGAGAAAAACGCCCGCGCGCGCCCCCAGAGCCAACCCGGCAAGCCGCGCATGCGCCACCGCGCTCGCCTCGGCCGACACGCCGCCCTCGGTGGTGAGCGGCCCCCAGGGCGACACCGGCACCGCGACACGCAGTCGAGGCCCGAGCTCCACGGGACCCGCGCGCAGCGCGAGGTAGCTGGCCGCGACCCAGAGATCCCCGCCGATGCCGCCGGTGTCGTCGCCGATGCTCGCACCCGCGACGACCGGGAGCCCGGCCTCCACGCGCCAGTTGCGGGCGGGCACGAAGGCGAAGGCGACGTCGAGTACCGTCACGCCGTCGAGCAACACCTCGCGGCTACCATCGTCGTAGTAGGCCACGGCGCTCTCACCCAGCAGGCCGCCGATCACGGCCGCGTCGAGGTCGCCGGGCGTGCCTGAGAGTGCGGGGACGGCCAGACCCGAGGCGGGAGACGGGGTGTCGAGCCGCAGCCCAGTGGCGTCGGCCGCCAGCGCGGGGGCGAGGAGGAGCGCGATCATGGGCGGGATTCCCGACGACGGAGAAGTGCGAGCGCGGCGAGCGCTGCGGGCAACGCCGCCGCCGCCGTGTTGTCACAACCACAGCCCCCGCCCGTCACCCGGGTGAGATCGGGATCGGCGAGGGGCACGCGTGTGGCACCTGTATCAGATGTATCAGTTGTGCTGGTGTCTTCCGGCTCGTCGTGCTCAGAGTCTGGAGGTGTGTCCGTATCGCCGGTCTCTGATGTATCAGATGTCTCACCTGTATCAGATGTATCACCTGGCTCGGATGTATCACTTGTATCAGGTGGATTTCCGGTGTCGCCCGTGTCCCCGGTGTCGGGCGGCGTCACCGTGTCGCCGCCGTCGCAGTCCTCGTCGATCCCGTTGTCGGGGATGTCGGTGGCCGCCGGGTTGATCGCGGCGTTGGCGTCGTCGCAATCGCTCCCTAGCGCGTAACCATCGGCGTCCTGGTCGAAGTCGTCGTCGCCGCCGCAGTCGCTGTCCACGCCGTCGTACCAAGTTTCCACTGCGCCGGGGTACACCGTGGCGTTGGTGTCGTCGCAGTCCGTCCCGAGCGCGTAGCCGTCGGCGTCCTGGTCGTCGTCGTCGTTCCCGGCACAGTCGCTGTCGATACCGTCGTACCAGTCGTCCACGGCGCCGGGGTACACGCTGGGGTCGGCGTCGTCGCAGTCGGTGTAGTAGTCGAAGCCGTCGGCGTCCTGGTCGTCGTCGTCGTTCCCGGCGCAGTCGCTGTCGATGCCGTCGTACCATGCGTCGGGCGCGCCCAGGTAAACGCTCGCGTCGGTGTCGTCGCAGTCGTCGCCGCCGTAGGTGCTGCTGTCTTGCCCGTCGAGGTCCTGGTCGTAGTCGCTGCCGCCGGAGCAGTCGGCGTCGGCGCCGTCGTACCAGGTCTCGGTCGCGCCGGGGTTGATGTCGCTGCGGCCCTCGTGACAGTCGCCATCCCAGTATCCGTAGCCATCGACGTCGGCGTCGATATTGCCGTAGGCTCCGCCGTAGGCGCCCATGTCGCCGGTGGAACCGTCCACGTTGCTCACGCTCGGGTAGCCACCCGCGAGCACCGACCCGCTGCCGGGGACGAGATCGTCGTTCGTCGGGTCGCCGTCGCAGGCGTAGGCGTCGAAGGCGGGATCGTTGTTGACGTTGCCGTCGGTACCGGTGGGATCGGTGATGCCGTACCAGTCGGTGCCGGTGTTGCCATACACAAGGTTGTAGCTCGGTGACGAGCCCGACCCGGAAAGGTAGAGGATCTGGTTGGCGGTGTTGTAGGCGGCCACCACCCCGTCGATGTCGATGGTCGAGGCCCGGACGATTGCCGCCCCGGACTTGCTCGCCGTGTTGCACGCGAAGGTGACGTTGTCGACGTCGAGGGTGGCGCTGTAGGTGTAGAGGCCCGCGCCGTCGACGCTGCTGTTGGACACGAAGAGCACGCCATCGACGGTCACGTTGTCGTCGTACGTGCCGAAGCCCCCGGCGTCGCCGGTGGCGGTGTTGCCGAGGAACGCGCTCTCGTAGAGGCGGATCGTGGCCGTGTACTGCGACCAGATCCCCCCGCCGAAGCCAGCGGCCACGTTGCCGGCCACGTAGAGCCCCTCGAGCGTGGTGGGCCCGTAGCTGCCGTAGTTCCCGTGCAAGAACGCGCCGCCGCCGTAGCTGCCGGACGCGTTGTCGACGAGCCGGACGCCCGTGAAGGACTGCGGCTCGAAGTCATTGACGTAGAGACCGCCGCCGTTGCTCGCGGCGTAGTTGTCGCTCACGGTGCCGCCCACCATGTCCCACTCGGCCACGTGGCTGCCGAGGCCGTAGAAGGCGCCACCCTCGTAGCGGGCGGTGTTGCCGGTGAAGTCGGTGTCGGTGAGCGTGATGTCGTAGCTGTGGGACAGGAGCCCGCCGCCGTAGTTGGCGGTGTTGTTTGCGAACTCGGTGTCGGTGGCGACGATGGGGGTGCCGACCACGTAGGCGCCGCCGCCGTCGCTGGCGGCCACGCTATCGGTGATCGACACGCCGTCGAGTGACAGCGAGGTGCAACTGTCCACGTAGAGCCCGCCGCCGGAGCCGAGGCTGGTTCCGCCGCTGAGCGTGGTGTCGACGAGCTCCACGCTGTCGGTGGCATGGATGTAGGCCACGCCGCCGTAGTAGAGGCTCCCCGTCGCGCTCATGTCCACGGCGTCGAGCCGGACGCTGTCGCTCGAACGCACCCAGAGGCTCCCGCCGGCCGAGGAGCCGCTGCTCCCCGAGAAGGTGGATTCTTCCACCAGGAGATCGCCGCCCGAGCTGAAGGTGATGTCGCCACCGTCGGGGGCAGAGCCATCGGCGAAGGTGGAGTTTCGAATCGTCACGTCGGCCCCGCCCTGGGCGTAGATGCTGCCACCCGACACGCTGGCGCTATTGTTGCTGAAGTCGCTGTCGTCGATGGTGAGGTCGGTCCGGTCGATGTCGAAGGCGCAGCCGTACTGGCAACTATTATTAGTGAAGCTGCAGTTACTCACGGTGAGCGTGGAGTCGGCGCTGGCCACGGCGTGATCGCAGCCGTCGAAGTCGAGCCCCTCGATGCTCACCGTCTCGCCCGCGTACACCGTGAGGCAGTCGACTCCCGGTACGCTGATCACCGCACCGGCCGTCGACCGGTAGGTCAGGTCTTTCCCGGCGGGACGCAGCGTTTCCGACCACGTGCCCGCGTCGACCTCGATCACGTCGCCATCGACGGCGGCGGCCTCCGCCGCGGCGATGGTGCTGTAGGTGCCGGAAGGGCCGACGGTCAGGGTCGTGGCCCAGCCGAGGGAGGCGAGGAGGAGCATCCGGCCAGTTTACGCCGGTTTCTCGACCTCGCCGCGGCGCAACAAGGTGAGCGACAGCCCTTCCTTCCACCAGAAGAAGGCGCCCACCGTGGTGATGGGCAAGAAGGACACGCCCCAGAAGATGATCGCGAAGGCCTGCGCCGGGCCGGCGTCCTGGCCCCAGAGCACCAGCGTTTTTTCGATGGCCACGTGGAAGACGCCGAAGAAGCCGGGCGCCTGAGGCAGAGCCACGGTGAGTGCGATGGCCACGGTCGTGAAGCAGGCGGAGGCGAAGGGGAGCGCGATGCCGAACGCGTGCATCAAGGCGTAGATGCTGAGCGCGCCGTTGAACCAGTGGAGGACCGACAACAGCGCGGCCTGGAGCAGGTGTTTCCCGGAGCGAACCGAGGACAGC
>SXON01000044.1 GCA_005778355.1 Pseudomonadota bacterium
TAACTACCCTACCCCCGCCCAACTGCACGTGTACCCCCAAGGCTACCCCCATTATCTGGGGGTGCGACGTTCAGGTCCACCTGAGCGGAAAGTTTGCTGACGACCAAAAAATGGTCGGCATGTCCTGGCGGCCCTGATAGCGGGCCGGCCATGCGTGACCCTTGCCCACCACGGCGGAATGAACCAGAACCTTGGTTTCTCGATGACGACGAGAGCCCGCCTCGCGCCCCCGCGCGGGCTTCGGGGCGGGCTGTCGCCTGCTCGCCGCGAGCACCGGCCGCCGAGGCGACTACGGGCGAGGCTCTCGCACGCGCCGCCGCGCCCATCGGCCCCCAGTGCGCTCCGCACCGTCGATCCGAGCCCCACCCCGCCACGCTCGCCCACCCCCCCACGCTCGCCCACCCCGCCACGCTTGCCCACCCCGCCACGCTCGCCCATCCGGGCACGGTGCCCCGGCCGCCGTCGCCCCGACCCGCGGAGGAGTCGCCGTCGCGATGGAACTCGCCAGCGTCAGCGCCCCAGACCCCGGCGCTGTCGGCGCCCGCTTCACCGCAGCCGCCCCGGGCG
This sequence comes from Pseudomonadota bacterium, assembly GCA_005778355.1. Lineage (GTDB taxonomy): Bacteria > Myxococcota_A > UBA796 > UBA796 > SXON01 > SXON01. The sequence continues at coordinate 568 of SXON01000044.1, forward strand.
CCCCCGCCCCCGATGCCATCTCCCGGCGGATCGTCAACCCGAACCACACCGGCCTCTTCCCTCAGCGGGTCGAGGCGCCCTGACTCTCTTGAGCAACCGCCAAAGGGGGCGTCCCCCGGGCAGTCGGAGCCCGTGGTGCTCGCGCCCCCGTCCCCGCGCGGCCTCTCGCCCGGTCTACTGGAGCGCGCGCGGCAGGAACTCACGCTGCGCCACTACTCGAGGCACACCGTGCGCGCCTACCTCAGCGCGCTGCGGGCATGGATCGCCTGGATCCTCCCCGTGCACCCACGCGAGGCAGGAAGCGAATCGGTGCGGGCCTTCCTCGTCGAGATGGCCGACGCGGGGATCTCGCGCTCGCGAATCGACCAGGTCGTTTCGGCGCTCCGGTTTCTCTACGTGGAACTCTACGGTCGGGGCGACAGCTCTGCGTTCAACGTGCCTCGACCACGCCGCGAATCCACTCTCCCTCGGGTGCTCTCGAAGCCCGAGATCATCCGCCTCGCAGATGCGTGTACCAACCGGAAGCACCGGGTGGTCATCCTGCTCATGTACGCTGCCGGCCTCCGCGTGTCCGAGGCCTCCGCCCTCAAGATTCGCGACGTGGACATCCAGCGCAACACCATCTTCGTGCGCGGGGGGAAGGGGCGGAAAGACCGGGTCACCGTGCTGAGCCCCGTGCTCACCGCCGACCTCGCATGGCTGGCCGATGGGCGCGCCACGCAGAAGGCGCTCTTTTCGGCCGAGAACACCGGCGAGCATCTCTCAGTGCGGACGCTGCAACATGTCGTGGAGCGCGCCGCCGCCCGCGCTGGGCTCGAGGGCCGGGTGAGCTGCCACACCCTACGACACTCCTTTGCGACCCACCTTCTCGAGAGCGGTGTCGATATCCGGTTCATCCAGGACCTCCTCGGGCACGCCAAGCTCGACACCACGGTGCGCTACACCCACGTGCGCAACCCGGCCGCAACACGCGTCCTGAGCCCGCTATGAGCACGTCGCTGAGGTGTCTCCCAGCGTCAGGGCGCGGCGGTGCGGTCGGCGTACACCACGCATCGCGAGTGACGGATCCGGCCGGCCGGGATCGCTGGATCGCCGTCGAGAAGTTGCGCGAGACGCACCCGCTTGCTGGCGCCGGTCACCAGGAAGATCAGCTCCCCCGCGCGCGCCAGCGCTCCGTAGGTGAGCGTCACCCGGCGGTAGCCCAGATGGGGACCCACCGCCACCACGTCGCAGTCCTCCCCGCACAGCTGCGGGTCGCCAGGAAAAAGCGAGGCAATATGCCCATCGTCGCCGAGTCCGAGGTGAACAAGATGGAGCACCCCGTCGGCAGCGTCACGCAGAGACCCCCCGTAGTCGCGAGCGGCGTCGTCACCGGAGGGGTCGCGCACGGGATCCACGGGGATTGGCTGGGGGCACGCGGGGGAGGGGAGGCGCGCGTAGAGTTGGGTGGCATTGCGGTCCTCGCTCCAGGCGGGTGCCACCCGTTCGTCGACTTGCCATGCCCACAGCCGGGCCCATGGCAGCTCGAGACTCGCCAGGACATCGATCATGCGCCACGGCGTCTTCCCGCCCGAGAAGGCCACGTGGAATCGCTCTGTCGACGCGCGGGCAGCAAGGGCGATGTGGGTCGCTGCGCGCTCGGCGGGGTCATCACACACAACCAGTCGGGGCCGCATGGCCTAGCCCGGCTCCGGGTCGTGCCAACCCCCGGCCGCGCTCGCCACCAGCGCCGCCGCCTCCGGACCCCAGCTACCCTTGCGATAGGGAGAGGCGTCGCGAGGCGACGCGACCACGGGCATCACGATTCGCCAGGCCTCCTCCACGCCGTCTTGCCGCGCGAAGAGGCGGGCGTCGCCATCGAGCGCGTCGCCGAGGAGCCGTTCGTAAGGTTCGCTGCGATCACCGTGAGCACCGGCACCGGCCACCTCGAGGTCGAGCGACTGGCTGGTCATGGAGAGTCCCGGGCGCTTGGCTTGTACACGGAGGGTCAGGCCGTCGTTCTTGCCCAGCCGGAACCGGAGTTGGTTTGGGGTGGGTCGCTGGTTGGTGTCGGTGAACATCAACGACGGCGGCTGCCGGAATTCCACGACGGCCTCGGTGGCGGTGACCGGAAGCCCTTTCCCGGCGCGGATGAGGAAGGGTACGCCCGCCCAGCGCCAGGAGTCGATCTCCAGCCTCAACGCGACATACGTCTCGGTGTCAGAATCGGGCTTCACGCCGGCCTCCAGATTGTAGCCTCGGTATTGCCCGCGCACCACGTGAGCCGGATCGAGAGCGCGGATGGCCTTGAACACCTTGACCTTCTCGTCCCGCCACGCCGTCGCATCATTGGCCACCGGCGGCTCCATCGCCAGCAAAGCCACGATTTCCAGCAAGTGGTTCTGCACCACGTCGCGGAGAGTGCCCACCCCATCGTAGAAGCCGCCGCGCCCCTGCACGTCGAAGTCTTCCGCCATGGTGATCTGCACCTCCGACACGTAGTTTCGATTCCAGATCGGCTCAAGCATCGTGTTGGCGAAACGAAAGACCATCAGGTTCTGGATGGGCTCCTTCCCGAGAAAGTGGTCGATCCGGTAAATGTTCTCCTCGGCGAACCACCGATGGAGCACCTGCCCCAGCTGGCGGGCCGAGGCGAGATCCCGACCGAAGGGCTTCTCCACGACCACCCGGGCGTCGCGGTTCAGGCCCACGGCACCGAGGCTGTCGCTCACCTGGGAGAATGCAGCCGGCGGAATCGCCAGGTAGTGCACGGGTCGCGTGCCGCCGAGCTGGCGCACGCGGTCGGCCAGTTGCTGGAAGGTGTCGAGCGACTCGTACTTGCCGCTCACGTTGAACAGGCGCTCGGACAACGCACTCCACGCTTCCTCGTCGATCTCGCCCTTGCCCTGGAACCAGCGATCGAGGCTCTGGCGCGCGTAGGCGCGCAGCTCGCCGTCGCTCCACGGCTTCGACGAGACGCCCACGACCGGCACGCCGAGGCGGCCGCGCTTCTGCATCAGGTAGAGCGACGGGAAAATCTTCTTGAACGCGAGGTCGCCCGAGGCGCCGAAGAACACGAGGCAGTCGGCACGCATGAGCTACTCCTTCCGCGTGATCGCGTGGCCGCCGAACTGGTTGCGCAGGGCCGCGATCATTTTCATCGCTGGGCTGTCGTCCTGCCGCGAAGTGAAGCGCGCGTAGAGCGCGGCGGTGAGGACGGGGGCCGGCACGGCCAGGCGCACCGCCTCCTGCACCGTCCAGCGTCCTTCGCCCGAGTCGGCCGCGTAGCCGCGAATGCCCTCGAGCTCGGGGTTGTCGCGTGTCGCGAGCACGGCCAGGTCGAGCAGCCAGCTCCGCACCACGCTGCCGTGGCGCCAAAGTTCCAGGGCGGCGTTCACGTCGATGTCCATCTCGCTCGCCTTGAGCAGCTCCCACCCCTCGGCGTAGGCCTGCATCATCCCGTATTCCACGCCGTTGTGCACCATCTTGGTGAAGTGGCCCGCGCCGCTCGGGCCCACGTGGGCGAAGCCGTTCTCGCGAGCGAGCGCGTCGAAGATGGGGCGAACCAGCGCTACTGCATCGGCCGTGCCGCCGCACATGAGGCAGTAGCCCTCGGCGAGACCCCACACGCCCCCGGAGGTGCCGCAGTCGAGGAAGTGGATACCCCTTCCTGCCGCTGCGGCCGCGCGCCGCTGGCTGTCGCCGTAGAAGGAGTTGCCGCCCTCCACGATGACGTCGCCCGGCGACAGGCGCTCGAGCAAGGCGGTAACGACCGCCTCGGTAGGCTCTCCCGAGGGAACCATCACCCAGGCCACTCGCGGCGAGGCCAGGCTCTGAACGAGCGCGTCAAGCGAATCAACGTCGCGACGCGGCGAGTGGCTGTCGAAGCCGACGACCTCCTGCCCGTGGCGCCGGAGCCGCTCCGCCATGTTTCCGCCCATCTTCCCGAGACCGATGATGCCAACTTGCATGGACTCTCCGTGCGCGGCATTGTACGCCCTCGCGAGCATCGACCTTTGTCGGTGGCTTCACATCGGCGCGCAGGAGCCGATCCGTCGCCCTCGGGGTCAGGCGCGTCGACGACGGACGGCCGCGAGGCCGGCCAGCGCCGCCCCGATCCCCGGCAACATGGTCGGCGATGCGGAGCAGCCACACCCACCCCCCGAGACGGAGCCGCCCTTGTCGTCTTCGTCGATATCGCCAGGTTGATCGGTGTCCCCGGCGCTGTTGCCCGTGTCGTCGGCGCCGCCGCTGTCCTCGCCACTGTCGCCCTCCAGAGCGGTGTCCCCGCTGTCGGCGGGCGTCCCGGAGTCATCGCCGCCTGTGTCGGGGTCCTCGCCGTCACCGCCGTCGCAGTCGTCGTCGGTGCCGTCGCCAGGTGGGTCGTCTGCGCCAGGGTGGGTGGTCGCCACGAGGTCGTCGCAGTCGTCCCCGCCGTAGGCGTCTGCGGCGTGACCGTCGCCGTCCTGGTCGAAGTCGTCCGCGCCGTCGCAGTTGCTGTCCACGCCGTCGTACCAGGTGTCCGACGCGCTGGGGTTGGTCGTGGGCACGGTGTCGTCGCAGTCGTCGCCGCCCGCCGTCGAGCCCACGTAGCCGTCGCCGTCGATGTCAAAGTCGTCGTCGCCGGCACAGTCGCTGTCGATGCCGTCGTAGGGGGTGTCGCTGGCACCGGGGTACACCGCCGCATCGGTGTCGTCGCAGTCGTCGCCGCCGTGGCTGGCGTCGTCGTGACCGTCCTCGTCCTGGTCGAAATCACTGAGGCCGTCGCAATCGCTGTCCAGTCCGTCGTACCAGACATCCGTGGCTCCGGGGTTCACCGTCGCGTCTTCGTCGTTGCAGTCGTCGCCGCCAGCGGTCGTGGCGTCGTGACCGTCCCCGTCCACGTCGCTGAGGTCGGCGCCGTCACAGTCTTGATCGATCCCATCGTACGGCGTCTCGCTTGCTCCGGGGCTCACGGTCGCGTTCGTGTCGTCGCAGTCGGTGTTGTCAGCCACGTGGCCGGCGGGCGCGTCGCACTCCGCTGTCGAGGAGGCGGCGTCGCCGTAGCCGTCGGCATCGGTATCGGCGTACCAGTCCGTGGCGTCGGTGGCCGACTCGTCGATGCTGCCGTCGCAGTCGTCGTCCACGCCATTGCAGGTCTCAGACGCGCCGGGTGTCACGCTCGCGTCGTCGTCGTCGCAGTCCGTTGGCCAGGGCACTCCGTCGCCATCGTCGTCCCAGTCGCTGGCTCCGGACCCGCCGTAGGCACCGATGTCGGCGCGCGAACCGTCAGGGTCGGTGTAGGCGGGGTGTCCCGCGTCTACGAGCAGCGAGCTGCTCGCGAGTGTCAGGTCGTCGTTGTCGCAGTCACCGTCCAGGCTGTAGCTCGTGAAGCCCGGATCGCTCGTGAGGTTGCCGCTGGCGGTGGTCGAGAAGCTAAAGTAGCCAGCGGTGTCTGCGGCTGTGTTCAGGTACCAGTCGTTGTAGTAGAAGTCGGAGTAGTAGGCCGTGTAGTAGTCGGCGGCGTAGGCCCCGCTGCCGTCGATCGTGTAGGAAACCACGTTGCTGTAGGCGGTGAGGTAGCTGTAGTAGAGGTAGAGGCTGCCGCCGTAGTAGTTGGCGCTGTTGCCTACCAGCGTGTTGTTGATGAATTCAAGATTGCTGGATGTGTTGCTGTACACTGCGCCACCCGCGTAGGAGGCCTCGTTTTCCTGGAAGATGTTGTTGGTCCAGGACTCGCTGCCACTGCTGGTGTAGTAGTGGAACACCGCGCCGCCGTTGTAGGCGCTGTTCCCACAGAAGCGGTTCGCCGTGACCGAGAGGCTCGATACGTAGTACAGGTAGAGTGCTCCGCCGCTGTAGCCGCTCGTGCCAGCGTGATTGTCGATGAAGTGGTTGCGATCGATCTCCACGTCGGCGGGAACATAGGCGTACACCGCTCCGCCGTCGTAATAGCTATCGTTGCCTTCCCAGATGGTGCTCGAGAGGCTGAGGTCGCTCACGCCAGAGTTGTATGGGTACATGTACAGGGCGCCGCCGTAGCCGTAGGTGGCGGAGTTCCCGGTGAACGTGGAGCTGTCGACTGCGACATCCCCCAGGTAGTAGCTATAGATCGCGCCGCCGCTATAGTACGAGGTATTGTCGTCGAAGCTGCTGCTGTCGATCAGGAGGTCGTTGGCTGTGCAGGAATAGATCGCGCCGCCGTAGCCGTAGGTGCCGGTGTTGCCGCTGAACGAGGTCCCCGAGAGGGTGACCGTGTCGTAGGTGCACGCGGCGAGGGCCCCCCCGTTGTAGTACGCCGTGTTCCCGGCAAAGGTGGTGTTCTCGACAGTGCCGGGCGTGTAGGCGTCGATGTAGCCGGCACCGCCCGTGCCGTATGTCGCGCGGTTGTCCTCGAAGGAGGCGTTTCTGACAGTCACCCCGGCGGTGCCGTAGGTGGTGTAGAAAGCGGCCGCATTGTAGTACGCCGTGTTGTTGGTGTAGGCCCCACCGTCGATCGAGAGCGTCCCGTAGTACGACAGGTACACGCCACCGCCGTTGTAGCCGACGTTGCTGTCGAAGTCGGTGTCGACGAGGGTCACCGCGTTGTAGCCCGCTCCGTACACAGCCCCGCCCACGTAGCCGCTCGTATAGTAGGTCGGGCGATTGTCAGAGAGCGTGTCGGTGTTCGTTGTCAGGCTGGCACCGGCCGCGAGGTAGGCGGCTCCTCCGTTCCCGTAGGTCGACCGGTTCCCCGACCACATAGTGCCACTCGAGTCGACGACGCTGTCGGCCGAGGCGAAGATCGCGCCGCCACCGTAGTAGCCGGTGTTGGCGGACAGGGTAGCGGACTCGAGGGACAACTCTGGCGAACCCGCGCTGTTGTAGAGGAAGATCGCGCCACCGTAGTAGGCCCAGCTCGAGGAGATGCTGGTTTGTTCCAGCACGATCACGGAGTCAGCGGTCGCGAAGATCGCGCCGCCGTAGTATCCGACGTGCCCCGAGAACGTGGAGTTCTCCGCGGTGAGGGTCCCGTCGCTCACGTAGGCGCCACCGCCAGAGATCGAGGTACTGCCGGTGCTGGCCACCGCCACGTCGTCGATGGCCAGCACGGCGCTCGAGACGTAGAGCCCCCGTGCGGTGCTGTTGCGCACGGTGAAACCCTGGAGGACGGCGGCGCTCTCCGCGCTGTCCACCGCCACCGCGTTCGTGCAGGCGCCGTTGCCGTTGAGGGTCGTGGTGGCCGACCCCGCCCCGACGATATTGAGGTTCTTCCCGCCGTAGTCGATGCACTCGGTGTAGGTGCCTGCGGCCACGCTGATCGTGTCGCCGGTCGACGCCGCCGTGATGGCGGAGCCGATCGTGGTGTAGGGGCCTGCCGACGACACGCTCAGCGTCGTGGCCAAGGAGGGAGAGGCGAGCGCCAGGAGAAGCATCGGATCCCAGGGACGAGGCCGAACCTTAGCGGAATCGCCGCCGATAGGGAAGCTGGAAGGGTCGGTACAGCGAGCGAAGGCGGCACAGCGAGTCGGTCCCCCGCAAGGCGGGGCGAGGTCGCTCCGCGCCTCCGTGGACTACAGGCTCCGAACGACCCGAGCGATTCGCGCCACCAGGTCGTCGATGTCTGTCTCGTCCACCGAGCAGAAGGCCACGCGGAGCCCATGCGCCTGCGGCACGGCGATCACGCCCGTCGACTGTTCGCGGATGAGCCGCCGCCGCACCTCGTTCGTGTCGGCCCCCGCCGGCAGGCGCAAGAGCGCGAAACAACCGCTGTTGAACGGGTAGTGTTCGAGCTCAGCCTCGGCGAGGGCGGCCTTGAGCGCCCGATACCGTCGCGCGAGCGTGCCCACGACCTCAGCCTCCTGAGCGGCCAGCAGCGGGTCGCGCAGTGCGGCGAGCACGGCGGCCTGCGCCGGCGACGACACGCTGGAGATGGTGCTCCGGAGCAGCGTGGCCGCCTTCTCGGCGAGGATCTCGCCGGCTCGACCCCCGAGGGAGAAGGTGAGGAAGCCCACCCGGCCGCCGAAGAAGACGAGCTCCTTGGTCGCGCCGTCTACCTTGCACGTCACGAGTCGCGACGGATCTCCGCGCGCCGCGAGCATGCGGAAGAGGGAGTCGCCGAGGCAGTCCTCGTCGAAATAGAGCCCGTGGTAGGCGTCGTCGCAGAGCACGCACAGTGGGTGCGGGTGGCGCAGGATCCGTTCGACGATGGCCTCGGCCTCGGCGCGCGTCGGCGAGTAGCCGGTGGGGTTGTTGGGGAAGTTGAGCAAGAGCGTGCCCGGGCCATCGAGCCGGTCGAGCTGTCGCGACATCCCGGCGATGTTGAATCCTTCGCCCGCGAAGAATTCGAAGTCAAAGAGGGGCGCCTCGTTGCGCATCGACCAGATGGTCGCGTAGTTGTCCCAGTAGGGGGTGGCGAGCACCACGGGCCGCTCGGGACCGGAGAACATCTCCGCCACGAGCGAGAGGCCGTGCGACATGCCCGCGGTCACCACGGGGAGCGACACCCCGGGAGCGTCGAGCCGGGCGCCCCACGCCTCGCGCAGCGCGCGCAGGCCGGCAGTGGGGGCGTACAGGAAGGCCTGACGGGGGTCGAGATCAACAAAATGACTTGCGATGGCGGGCAGCGTCAGCGGTCGACCGGCGCCCGTGGTGATCTGCCCGATGGTGGCCTGCCGTTCGCAACCCGCCGCCTCGGCCGACTGCTGCGGAATGCCAAGCGGCAGGGCGGCGCGACGGCCGAGGGGCGAGAGCAGCGCCGCGGCGGCCGGCGCGAGGAGGGCAAGCTCGGCGGTGAGCGCCTGCGCGCGCTCGGAGGGGCTTTGGAGAGGCGCGGGGGCGGAGTCCACAACGTCCGCGTATCGCGCCGCACCACACCGGTCGCCGAGGGCGACGATCACCTGCCGATCGGGCTAGGACCGCGCGATGCGACAGCTCACTCCCTCGGTGGAGGACTACACCATCCACCGCGAGCCGTTCTACCGGGCCGTGGCGGACGAGATCGACATTTTCGAGAACGCGTGGCGGGCCCGCCTTCCCGTCCTCTTGAAGGGGCCCACCGGCTGCGGAAAGACAAGGTTCGTCGCCCATATGGCGCACCGGCTCGGCCGCCCGATGGTGACGGTGGCCTGCCACGAGGACCTGTCGGCGAGCGACCTCCTGGGTCGCTACCTGCTGACGGGCGACGAGACGGTCTGGGTCGACGGCCCACTCACGACGGCCGTCCGTCACGGGGCAATCGTGTACCTGGACGAAGTGGTCGAGGCCCGGAAAGACACGCTGGTGGTCATCCACCCGCTGACGGACGATCGTCGCATCCTGCCTATCGACCGACTGGCAACTGTCCTCGAAGCACCAGCCGAGTTCATGATGGTGGTGAGCTACAACCCCGGCTACCAGTCCGTGTTGAAGGAGCTCAAACCGTCTACTCGTCAGCGTTTCCTGTCGGTCGACTTCCGCTACCCACCTCCCGATATCGAGAGGGAGATCGTCCAGCGCGAAGCGGGCCTCGACGCGGAGCGCGGCGGACGGCTGGTGAAGATCGGCGAGAAGATTCGCAACCTCACCGATCGGGGGCTGGAGGAGGGGGTGTCGACGCGTCTATTGGTCTACTGCGGGAAACTCCTCGCGCAGGGCGTGGAGCCTCGGTCGGCCTGCCGAGCAGCCTTTACGCGCACCCTCACGGACGACCGCGATCTCGGTCGCACGATCGACGAGATCGTGGCGGACTACTTCTAGGTCCCGCGTTGGCGCGTCGCGACAAACTACTCGGCGGCGCGGCGCGGAAGGTACGCGCGGCGAGCACCCGCTTCTTCGACGACGCCACGGTGCCCCCTTGGGCCAAGGACCTCGCGCCCATGCTTCGGCTCGCCCGGGCCGACACGGCCGCGCTGCGGGCCTGGATGCGCTACCGCGCCGCGATTCGCGACGGCATTGGCGAGGCGGAGGCCGAATCCTACGGTCGTCTCGTGGCGCGAGTGGCGATGCGTGACGGCGAGCTCGCTCGCGTGGTTGCGGTCACCATTCCCGACCACATCGCGCGCGTGCCAGCGTCGCGACGAGCGGTGTACTTCCGGCTCCTCGAGGAAGTGGCCGGCGCGAGACCCGAGGCCCTCGCCGTGCTGGCGCGCACCCTGCCCGACCTCGTCGACACGATGGACGAGGAGCGTTTGCGACGCTTCGTGGTGCAGGGTGTGGAGCTTCACGCCCAGTCGCACCAGCGCGCCGAGAGCTTCCTCAAGAAGGAATCTGACGCGGCCCACGCCGCCGTGAAGGCGCTGCACGCGGGCGTGCGCCTGGCCGACGTGTCGCGCACGCTGACGCTCTACGCCCGCGCCCATTGCGGCGCCGACGTCCAGGTGCGGGCAGGCAAAGGGAAGGCCTTCTCCGACGGGCACCACGTGTACCTGCCAGAGCACGTGGAGAAGTTCGGCGACGAGCGCGACTTCGCCGTGTACCGAGTCCTCACCGCCGTCGGTGCGGGGTACCTCGAGTTCGGAACCTTCGACCTCGACTTGGCGCGGGTGCCTGCGCCGACGGGAAACTGGCCGGACGCGTCGGAGGGAGAGAGCGAGCTCGAGCGCTACTTCCGGGCCTTCAGCAACCGCTCGCTGGCGCGGGAGATCTTCCAGCTCCTCGAAGACGCGCGCGTCGAGGCGCGGCTGCGCGAGGAATACCCCGGCATCGCCCGCGATCTCGCTGCTGTAGGGCCGACGCTCCGCGGACAGCGCCCCGCCCCCGAGGCGCCCGCCGCGCGCGCCGTCGAAGCCCTGGCGCGAGAGGCGTGGGGGCTCGAGCCGCTCCCGGTCAACGACGAGATCGCGGAGGCACTGAGTTCGCTGCGCGAGGCGCTGGCGCGGGCCTCGCAGCTCGACGTGAACGACATCGCGCGCGTGGTGAGCGAGGGCTACGGCCGCGTGGAGGGGCTCATGCTCCGCGCCAAGGACGGCAAGCCGCCCCGCAGCCAGGGCAGCGAGCGCCTGCGCATGCCCGCAGATCGCGGTGAGCCTCAGGAGAGCCCGCTTGCCCCGCCGGAGATGGGCGCGCGAATCGCGCCCGAGGAGGCAGGCGCCGAGGAGCGACAGCAACAAGATGAGGCGCGTCGACTCCGTGAGGAGGCGGCCAGCCGGGGCGAGCAACTATCCGCCGCCGAGGCGCGCGAACGTGTGCGCGAGCAAGAACGCCGTCGCCGGGAGCTGCTCGAGCAGACCGCCTATGCGCAGATGGAGGCGATGCTCGACCGCCACCGGCCGCCGGGGGGCGCGCTCGTCGACCCCGGCGCTGAACGTGAGGACGCCCCGCCCGCGGCGGCCACCGGCATCCCGCAGGACCCCGACGTGGTCGCGACGGGTCGGAACTACGTCTACCGAGAGTGGGACGCGACCATCAACGACCACAAGCCGCGCTGGGTGGTGGTGCGCGAGTCGCGGTTGCGCGAGGGCGACCGGAGCTTCGTCGACGAGGTGATGGAGCGGGAACGGCACGCCATCGAGCGCTTGCGACGGCGATTCGAGGCGCTCCGGCCCCAGGGGCGCACGATGATTCGAGGGCTCACCGACGGCGACGAGCTCGATATCGACCGCGTGATCGAGGGCGCCGTCACCGGGCGCATCACCGGGGATTTCCCCGACCGGGTGTACCGCCGCGCACTGCCCGAGCGTCGCGACGTGGCGGTGTCATTCCTCCTCGACATGTCCTCGTCCACCAACGAGGCCACGGCGGCCGGCGGCCAGCGACGCGTGATCGACGTGGAGAAAGAGGCGCTCATCGTCATTGCCGAGGCGCTGCACGCGATCGGCGACGCGTTCTCGATCTACGGGTTCAGCGGCTACGGTCGCGACCACGTGGCCTTCTACGTGGCCAAGGAGTTTCGCGACGCGTGGGACGACCGCGCCCGAGAGCGCGTGGGGCGCATCTCATTCAAGATGGAGAATCGCGACGGCGCGGCGATTCGCCATGCCACGCGCAAGCTCCTCGCCGAGCCGGCCCGCACCCGGCTCCTGTTCCTGCTCAGCGACGGCAAACCCCTCGACTGCGGTTGCGACCACTACTACGACCGCTACGCCCAGGAGGACACGAAGGCGGCGTTGCGCGAGGCGCGTCGCGAGGGCGTGCATCCTTTCTGCATCACCGTCGATCCTACCGGCCCCGGCTACCTCAAGCGCATGTACGGCGACGTGGGCTACTGCGTGATCGACCGCGTGGAGATGCTCCCAGCGCAGATCGTGAACGTCTACCGGCGGCTGGCGTTGTGAGCGTGTCGCGACAGGTCCTGGCCGGGCCTCGCGGCGCCTCGGTGATCCTGCTGAGCGTCGCGGGGGAATCCACCAATCGCGGCGTGGTGCTCTGTCCCGAGGTGCGCGGGCTCGACGCCAACATGGAGGACTACGCCGCTCGAGTGGTCGCCGAGGGTTACCGCGTCGCGATTGTTGACCCGTGGGCGCGGCACGGCGGAGTGCCTCCGCTCGATGCGCCCGAGGCGATCCACGCGGCGGTGGCCCGGATCGACGATGGGCTCGCAGTGGGTGACGTCGCGTTCGCGCGCACCTGTCTCGGCGACGTTGCTGGCGCCGCGGTGCTTGGGTTCTGCCTCGGTGGCCTTCACGCCCGGCTGGCGGCAGCCTGCGTGCACGGATTCGACGCGGCGGTAGAGTATTACGGACGCATCGTGTACCCCACGCTCACGCCGGAAAAGCCAGTGCAGCCGCTCGACCTCCTGCCCGGTCGTCGGTCGGCACTTCTCTGCCACTTCGGCACCGACGACCCGGTGGCGCCACCCGCGCACGTCGACGAGCTCGAACGTCGGCTGGCCTCGCAGCCGATCCCAGCTCGCGTGCACCGCTACCCCGCCTGCGGGCACGGCTTCGCCAATCCCGCCTCGCCCGGCTGGAACGCCGAGGCGGCCGCGCTCTCGTGGGCCCGCAGCCTTCGCTGGCTCGACGAGCACCTCGCCGGCGGTGGTTAAGTTCCGACCATGGAGCCGTGCATGCCCGCCGACGACGACATCCTCCACCTCGCGCCCAACGACGACGAGCCCGAGAGCCCGGAAGACGAGGACGACGACGACTTCGACGACGACGACTGGGAAGAGGACGACGACTGGGAGGACGACGAGGAGGAGCCCGACGAGGGCGAAGAGGGTGAGGAATGGGAGGAGATCGACGAGGGCGACGACGACGGCGACGACGACGGCGACGACGATGACTGGGAAGACGACGAGCTCGGCGACGACGAGGACGCCGTCGAAGAGGACGACGAGGACGACGAGGACGACGCCGGAGAGGAATAGAACAACCCTGGCGTGGGCTGGGTGAACCCCGTCGCCACGGCGTCTCGGGCGACGCGCCTGAGCGGTGCCGGCTCCTGCGATTCCCCTACTCCCGGTTCGCTGCGCCCGGCGTGACGTTCTCGGTGGTGACCCACTCCTCACCGCCGTCGGGGTACCGGGCCGCCGCCACCTCGGCTTCCATGTCGGTCCACTCGACCGAGTCCAGCACCTTCGCGTCGCCCGAGGGGTCGAGGATCAAGAGCACCCGGTCGCCCGCCGACTGGAGCGTGAAGTTGGCGTGATTGTCGCCTTGCGACGGGGTCTGGTCGCACCACACGAAGGCCCACTCGCCCGGCCCGAGTGAACTGCCCTCGGGGAAGGTGTACAAGTCGAGCGTCTCGCTGTCGTCAGTGAGGCTCACGTCGTCGAGCGGCATCGAGGTGCCACCGGCGTTGTAGATCTCGAGCCAGTCGTCGTACTCGCTCGCCTCGTCGTACACCTTGGTGTCGTTGGAGGCCATGTACTCGTTGATCACGAGGCGCGCGGGCTCGGGCTCCTCGCCGGTGTCGCCGGAGTCGGTATCGCTGTCGGTGTCCGAGTCGGTGTCGGCGTCGCCCTCGGTGTCGCCGGTGTCGGTGTCGTTGGTGTCGACGGGGCCACCGGAGTCCTCGTTGGGGACGCACCAGTCGCCCTCGACGTGGGTGCCCGGTCCGCAGAGGTAGCGGCCGTCGGTGCAGGCGAGGATCAAGGCGAGCATGGAAGCCTCCTAGCGAACAAGGCCCCGGAAAACTTCCGGGAGCCGTGCAGGTAACGAGTCTACGTCGTCGAGCTTGAGGTAGCGCCCGGCGCCGAAGATCTCCGACAAGTACTTGTCAGCCCCTTCCTCCGGATCCAGCGAGATGCAGTGAACGTGCACCCCGTGTCGCCGCACCTCGGTGACCGCCATCGCCGTGTCGCGGATGCCGTGTCGACCGCGGTACTCGGCGCGATCTTCCGGCTTGCCGTCCGACACGACCATCAGAATGCGTCGCGACTGTGGACGCTGGGCGAGCAGCCAGCCTGCGTGCCGGATGAAGGCCCCCATGCGCGTGGCGCCACTGGCGCGCAGGTTGCCCATGCGTTTGTACACCCCCTCGCCATAGGGCTCCTCGAAGCCCTTGATGCGGAAGAGGTTGCACTCCTGGGGATGCGTGTTGCCGAAGCCGTAGAAGGCGTGCGGGAGCGCCAGGGTACGTAGGCCCTCGGCGCAGAGCACCATCGCGGTTTGTTCGAGGTGAATGACGTGGCCCTGCGTACTGCCCGACAGGTCGACCATCGTGAGGATCGCCACCGACTGCTTGGCGCGGACGAAACGCTTGTAGATGCGGTCGTCCGGGTCTTGCCCAGCCGCCACGTCGGTGAGCGCGAGCACGGCGCGGTTGAGATCGAGCTCGCTGCCATCCGGCTGGCCGTGAAGCCAGCGCTCCTCCACGCGCAGCTCCTCGAAGCGACGCCGGATCGTCTTGATCTGCGGGCCGTTGGCCCCCACGATGCGCTCGTAGCTGCCGAGCGGCCCGGTCGGCGCCTCGGGGGTGAACACCTTGGTGGCCTCGAACCGGTAGTGCCCAGCCGCGTCGTCCCACTCGTCGTAGGTGCGGCCGCCGTCGTCGCCCGGCTTCACCGGCGTGTCGCTGGTGAGCGCCTCCGGGGCGGTGCCAGACTCCCACTTGGCGGCGCTGTAGCGCATCTCCTTGGCGCGAGCCTCGTCGATCGCCTCGTCGCGCAGCTTGCCGTAGGCCGGCTGGTTGGTCACCGGCGGGCCGGAGAGTCGCGACAAGAGACGTGCGCGAAGACCGGGCGCCGGGGCCTCCTTCGTCCCGCCCACGCCGCCCTTCCGCGCCATCGCGTCGAGTAGCTGGCGCAGCGGCTTGTTGCCCTTCTTCCACTCGTTCTCGGCGGCGAGATCGCGGGCCAGGTCGGCGAGGATCCACTCCGGGCGGATGATGCCCGCGTAGAAGGGGAGGGGGGGTGGCCCCAGTCGCAGGCGCCGGAAATGCTCGCGAAGTCGCTGCGCGTGGCCGAGCAGGACGGCGGCAACACCGGAGTCGCCGAGTTGATCGACTGCTCGCACCGCCTCGCGCGCCGGATCGCCCTCGGGCCCGGGCGTCTTCCAGTTGAGGCAGACGACGAGTCCCTCGTAGAGAGGGATGAACGCCCCGGGGAGACCGTCCCGGGGGACGGCGGTGACGTTCACCCGCAGCTGTCCCGCCTTCTCCAGGTAGGGCACCGCCTCGATGTCGGTGCGCAGGCCCGGGAAAGCCTCGGCCCACCGTCGGAGCGAGTAGCGCATCGCCAGCAGGTGGTAGGCGCTGCGCAGCACCCAGTCCCGGTGCACCTCGGCGAGCACACGCCGGTCTGCCAGCAGGTTGTGTCGCGACAGGCCAAGCTGCAGGAGTCCCATCACCCGGTACAGGAGCAGGTCCTGGGCGGGCTCTATGGGGGCCGGGACCGCCTTGGGTAGGTAGATCCTAATGTTGTCCGTGCACGGGGGGTCGGAGTAGCCGATCTCCACCTTGCGCCCGTCGAGCATCGTGAAAAGGCTCTGCAGCTGCCGGTGCACGCGGTCGAGCGGCAGGCCGTTCCTCTCCCCTGCCACCAACTGCCGCTGGGGCTCCTCGAAGAGGAATCGTCGTAACAGTGCTTGCTCGGCTTCCTCGTCGGTCTCGGCGGCGAGGCCGAGCTCCTCGGCCTTCACCCCGTACTCGTCGACGGTGGCCTGGAGCACGTCCTCGGGCTTGACGGTGGGGGCCGGCATCTACCCCAGCACGCTCCGGACGAGCTCGCGAAGCGCCTTGGTCATCTCGGCGTCGTCGGTGAGCGAACCCACGAGCGTGGCCTCGGCGGCCTCCTTCAGGCTGAGCCCGGCGACCACGAGCTGCCCTGCGTACACGAGGAGTCGCGTGGAGGCGCCCTCGCCCAGTCCGTGACTGCGCAGATTGCGGGAGCCGTGCCCGAGCTTCACCAGCTGGGAGGCAACGTCAGGCGTACATCCTGACTCCTTGGCAACGATCTCTGCCTCCACCGCGGCGCCGGGGTAGTCGAAGGCCATCGACACGAAACGCTGGCGGGTCGACTCCTTCAGCTCCTTGGTGACCGACTGGTAGCCGGGGTTGTAGCTAATCACCAGGAGGAAGCCCTCGGGCGCCTTGATCTCCTCGCCGAGCCGGTCGAGCGGCAGGATGCGACGGTCGTCGGTGAGCGGGTGGATGACGGTCATCACGTCGCTCCGCGCCTCCCCCACCTCGTCGAGGTAGCAGATCGCGCCCTCGCGGACGGCGCGCGTGAGCGGCCCGTCGCGCCAGGCGGTGGAGCCGCCCTCGAGCAAGAAACGCCCCGTGAGGTCGGCGGCGGCGAGGTCTTCCTGGCAGGCGATCGTCACCAGCGGGCGACCCAGCTTCTCGGCCATGTAACGCACGAAGCGGGTCTTGCCGCATCCGGTGGGACCCTTGATCAGGACGGGGAGCTTTCGCGACGCGGCGGTCTCGAAGACAGCGATCTCGTTTCCCTGCGGGCGGTAATACACCATGCCGCGAGCCTAGCCCGGGGCGCTGAAGCCCGGGTAAACGGAGTGTGTGCGGGCGAGCGCCAGCCAGAGCGCGGCCTGCACGGCCAGCACGAGGCGAGCGTCGAGGCGGAGGCGGTCGATCCCTCTCGCCGCCAGGACCCCCAGCACGAGCACGGCCAGGTGAAAGAAGGTCTCGGGCTTGGCGAAGCGCCACATGCCGGGGAGCGCGGTGAACGCTGACCAGAGCGGGGTTGCCGGGCCGAGCGCGAGGAGCGTGGAGAACGTCATGAGCGTGGCGACGGCGCCCCAGGCCCTGCCCTTCGACCGTGTCACATCGCCCGGCCGCGGGACCACGGAGGCGACCGCCAGCACGGCCGCGGCGAGGTCGACCGCGCGCCACAGTTCAAGGCGGTTCCAGTGAGTGAATGTCAGAACGTCGAGCGCGGCGCGCTCCGCGAAGGCGCCGGGCAAGGGAAGCGTGTCGTTGGCGAGCGAGGGCATCTGCAACAGGACGAAGGGCACGCCGGCCAACGCCGAGGCGAGGACGGCGCGCCGGGCGTCGGGACTGCCAAATAGGAGCGCCACCCCGCCGAGCAAGGCGCCGAGCACTCCCCAGTAGCTGTTGTAGTAAAACGCCCAGCCGTACGCTAGGCCCGCCGCTAGGACCCAGCGCCCGCCCACCTCGTGGGCCCGCAACAGGCACAGCGCGTAGAGCGCCAGCCAGCCCTGGCCACACTTCTCGATGGTGTACCAGTTGATGTCGCGGAGCGCGTGCAGACCGAGACCAAAGCCAAGGCCACTGGCCAGCGAGGCCTCGCGGGACGCGCCCGCGGCCTCCGCGAGGCGCGAGGCGAAGTACCAGCCGAGCACGAGATTGATGATCGCCTGGGCGTTCATCGCCGCGAAGGGGGCGAACACCAGGTCGAGGATCTCCGTGACCCAGAGGTGCCCCATCGACACGCCGATCAGCCGCGTGGCGGTGGCCGAGGTGTCCCACGACTGCCAGTGGGCGCCGAGCGCGTAGAACGACAACGAGCCCGCCTTGTCGATGGTGGGGAAGTGTCCCCAGACGGCCAGGGGGAGCATCGCGAAGGCAGGCGCGGTCAAGCAGATGGTGGTGCCAGCCACGAAGGCCAGTCGCGACCGCTTCCAGCCCCAGATTAGCAGCAATCCCCCCGCCAGCAGCGAGATCGCCCAGGCCCAGGGCTCTGCGCCCACCGCCACCTCCCGGGGGTCTACCGGCGGTCCGTAGAGTTGATGCGGGGCCACGCCGCGTCTTAGCGCGAGCGGGATGGACGTCCCCGCCCTCCTGCGCTGGTACCGCGCAAACCGTCGCGACTTGCCCTGGCGCCGCGAGGTGTCGCCCTGGCGCACGCTCGTCTCGGAGCTGATGTGCCAGCAAACACGCATCGACACGGTGCTCCCCTACTTTGATCGCTTCATGGCAGAGTTCCCGTCCCCCGAGCGAATGGCGGCGGCGCCGGTGGAACGGGTGTTGGAGCTGTGGAGCGGGCTCGGCTACTACTCCCGCGCGCGCAATCTCCATGCGGCAGCGGTGGCCTTGTCGCGACTGGGCGGCTTCCCCCGCGACGAGCAAGGCTTGCGCTCGCTTCCCGGCGTGGGACCGTACACGGCGGGCGCGGTCGGTGCGATCGCGCTCGGGCTTGACCTCCCCGTGGTCGACGGCAATGTCGAGCGTGTATTCGCAAGGTACTACACCGTAGAACGCCCAACCCGAGCTTGGATCTGGACCGAGGCGGCTCGGCACCTGCCCCGCGGCGAGGCCGGCGACTACGACCAGGCGCTCATGGAGCTCGGAGCCCTGGTGTGCACGCCGCGATCCCCGCGGTGCTTGCTCTGCCCGCTGCGCGCTGGCTGCAAGGGCACCGGCGAGGCCGAGCGTTTCCCTGCCGCCAAGGCTCGGAAGGTCGTTCCGCGCGCCACCGCCATCGCGGCGGTGTGGCGCCGGGGCGGGGCGGTCTTGCTCGCGCGTCGCCCAGGCACCGGCCTGCTTGGCGGCCTCTGGGAGCTGCCGGGCGGGGAGGGGTCGCTCGACGAGGTGCTCGCTTCGCGACTCGGTCTCCGGGTCCTTCGCGCTGACGCGGTCGCGACGGTTTCCCACACCTTCACCCACCTCCACCTCGAAACGACGGTTTTTTCAGTGGATTGCGCCGGCGAGCCCGAGGCCCGCCACTACGACGAGGTGCGCTTCGTGGAGGAGTCGACGATCGAGGGGATGGCCTTGTCGAACCTCGCGCGCAAGACCCTCGCGGCGGCCGGCTTGCCGGTGAAGGCCTCCGGCCGGGCCCTAGCTCGGGACACGCACGCGAAGGAACTCGCCGCACGCCGCTAGCGATTTCGTGTCGCGACTCTCCATCGTGACGATCACCACCGGCGGCTTCTCCTCGAAACGAGGGTAGCTACCGATGGCCACCGTGGGCCAGCAGCCGGCGGCCTCGGTGAGGGCATCGGCGATCTCCGGCTCCGACGCCAGCGTGGTGATCCTGTCAGTCGAGACGGGGATGCCCTCGAATCGGTGGGCAACGGACTCGAACTTGTGGCGAAGCAGGCCGGGAACGCCAGGCATGATCACCACGTTTCGGAACACCACCAGCGGGTATGCGAAGCCGCCATCCCACCACAGCTCCGCGCCCTCGGGGACTTCGGCCATCCGCAAGGCCGCCTCGTTGCAGCGTTCTCCAAGCTTGCGCGTGAGCATCTCCGCGATGTCGGGGTGCCGCAGCAGAGGCCTGCCGAAGGCCGTCGCCACGCCGAGGTAGGTGAGATCGTCGTGCGTCGGGCCGATGCCACCCGAGGTGAAAACCCAGTCGAAACGTGCGGAGAAGTCGCGCACTTCCCCTGCGATGTCGTCGAGGGTGTCGGGGATTGTGCTGATCCGACCGAGGTCGACGCCGAGACCGCGCAGCCGCTGAACGAGCCAGGGGGCGTTCTCGTCGGCGAACTTCCCAGAGAGGATCTCGTTGCCGATGATGACGATCCCGGCGGTAGCCACGCGGCGACCTATCGCGGGCGGGCGAGGCGGGAAGGGGCTACGCTGTTGGCGGGTCGTAAGCGGAATGAATTCGGGTCGAGAAGAGCTGCACCTCACGATCCGCGTGAACGATCGAGCCATCGCCGACGGGGTGCTCGCCGCCGGCGAAACGGTGCGCGAGGGCGTGCCGGTGCCGATGGAGGCGGGACGCGAGGGTCGCGACTTCACCTTGCGCGCGGCCGACACCTCGACCGTCGTGGATCACGACGCCACCACGGAGATCCAGGCGGGGGCGGTGTCGGTTACCGCCCGGGTGATTCGCCGATTCCGGCTCGTGCGCTGGGTGTCGGAGCAGGCCCACCTGGTCTTGCCGCTCATCATGATGGCGGTGACCGTCTTCACGATGCAGCTGGCCTTCTTGCTGAGCTTGTTCGCGGGTGGTGCCGACGGCGGTGCCACCGCGCCCGAGCCCTCTCCCGAGTACCTCGCTCGCCTGCTCAACGAGGACTATGCCGGCGCCGAGGAGGGGGTGGTGGCGAAGCGGGAAGACCGCGCCCCATCGGAAACGAAGGTTGAGAGCTACTACTTGCAGCCGGGCAGCAAGGGCAAGGTGAACGAGGCCGGCGGGGGGCAAGTGGTGGGCGCCGAGCCCAGGAGCGGCGACCCGCGGCCGAGGAAGGCGCCCGAGGCGTCGATCGCGGTGGAAGAGGTGGGCCAGACCGAAGAGCTCGTGCCGCAGGAAGAGCCCGAGATCGAGGAGTTGGCCGACCCGCTCGACAGCGCCAAGGGCGAGCAGGAGGAGCACAAGCAGTCGGTCGAGGTGACTGAGGGCTGGGGACTCTCCGACTGGTACGACACCGAGGATGCCCGTCGCGACGCGAAGGAGATCGAGCGGCAGCTAAGGCTCGCTGAGCAGCTGCTCCGACTCGATCCCGACGACGTGTACGGCAATTCCATCCGCGCCTACTACGAGTACCTTGCGATGGACTGGTCCGCCGCCGAGGCGACCTACGATCGGCTCTTGCAGCTCGACGGCGCCTCGGGCGCCCACTGGAACAACCTCGCCCTCATCTACAAGCGCAAGGGCGAGTACGAGAAAGAAGAGGAGCTCTACCGGGTGTCGTTGATGATGGAGCCCGACGAGCCCAACACCTACAACAACCTAGCGGTGTGCCTCGCCCACCAGGGCCGCTTCGACGAGGCGCTCGCGATCATGGACGAGCTCGAGCAGACCCTCCCCGACGATCCCTACGCCGACCTTCACCGCGCCAAGATCTACGCGGCGAAGGGGGAGAAAGAAACGTCGTACCGGTTTCTACGCAAGTCTCTCGCCGGGATGCGCAAGCTCGACACCCTGCACAACATCGAGTACCAGCAAGACATCCGCGTCGACGTTGCCTTCAAGGAGATGCGCGAGGAAGAACGCTTCAAGAAGCTCCTGACGCGCTACTACGGCGACCGGCCGGGCGGCTGGTGGATCATCCCCGGGCTCAACGCGCGAGACGCCGAGTAGCCGAGGCTATTTGCGTCCCTCGGTGCGCTCCAGGAGCGGCTTCCCGTGCACGGTGCCGTTGTAGTACACCGTGTCGACCGCGCCAGGCAGGGTCCCGTCCCAGAGCGCCACGTCGCGCAGGTTCCAGGCCATGACGTGCTCGCGGTCGAACGTGGGGGGTCCAAGCAGCGTTTCGAGGGCCTCGCGCAACGCGCCACCCTGCTCCCGCTCCTCGGCGACCACCAGCCCGCCAAAGCCGGCGAGCCACATCGCGCCGATCTCGGCGCGGGCCGTGCTCGCAGCGCTGGCCCGCAGCGGCGGAGTTTCGAGGCCACTCGACGCCTGCGCGGACGTGCAGGCGTGGCGGTAACGTGAAACGCAGTCGGTCTGCAGCGAGGTCACCTCCTTGCCAAACTGGGTCCTCGCGAGGCGGTCGGCCTCGCCCTGGAACCCCGAGGAGACGGGCCGTCGTATGTGGAGCTGCCAGATCACCCAGAGAGCGTGCTCCTCGCTGCGCTGGTGGAGCTCCAACGGGACGTCGAAGGGGAGCGCGATCACCCCCCCGGGGCCGATGGTGGCCAGGGCGTCGTCGAGGGCCCGAGGGGGCAGAGGCTCGAAGTAGGGCGGGGCCAGCTTAGGCCGCTCCGGCCAAGTGCCGTGGTCGATGAGCACCCCCGACGCGAGCGCCACTGCGGCCATGGGGCCGTGCTTTCCGAGGCGGGGCCAGAGCGCCGCCACGCCGCACGCCGCCCCCGCGCCCAACAGCGCCGCACCCACCGCGGTGAAGCGCGACCACGTCCGGAGCTTCGAGACCGGCGGCACCAACTCGGCCAGCCAGCCCGCCGGCATCGCCAGCCCGTCGATGACCGTGGTGATGCCGCCCAGGTACAGCTGCGGCCCGAGCGCGAAAAGCACCGTTCCGAAGGCCGCCGCGGGCCATACCCAGCGCCCGCCCCGGAGCCTCCTTGCGGCGTACACGCCGAGCGCCAGCGCCAGGAGGCTCAGGTAAGGATGGCTGTTCATCATGCCCTGATCGCGTGGAGAGCCAAGGTGCAAGGCAACGAGCAGCGGATCGGAGGGCGTCGCCATCATCACGTCGGGCGCCTCGCTCGTGCCGAGGAAGTGACCCCCCTGGGTCTCGAGCAGCGCCAAGGCGGCGGGGATTGTGGGTGCAACGCCGAGCACGACGATCAAGCCGAGGCGCCAGAGCCACTCCGCGCGGGGCAGGCCACGCCACCAGGCGAGCGCGAGCGCTGCGTTCACGATCCCGGCGAAAACAGCGAGATACCAGCCGCCGAGCGCGACGCCCGCGAGGCTAAGACCGGCGGCGATGCCCACCCAGGGTGGAGGTGCCTCGGCCGACGACTCGTCGCCAGCCGGGCGGCGAAGCCACCGGTGGTAAAACGCGAGGTGCAAAGGGTAGAGCAGCGCGGGCAGGTACTCCGTGCGCCCCTGCTGGTGGTACACCAGGAAGAAGGGAGAGGCGACGGTGGTCGCGGTGGCCACCAGCGCCGCCCAGGGCAAGGCGGGAACCTGGCCCACGACGCGGCGAGCGAGCTGGTAGCTGCCGAGGGCCCCGATGAGCGGCCAGGTGGCATGCGTGAAGTTCCAGGCCAAGACCGCCGCGCGGCCTCCCTCGCCGGCAATCTGGAAGACCGGCCAGAAAAGCAGCAAGTTGACCGGGTCCATCAGGTGCATGGCCATGCCCCTCGGGTGGTCAGCCGCGATCAACCGCGAGAACGGGCCCGAGGCCCACAGCCTGTCTGCCGCGCCCCAAAGGCTCCAGAGGTGGCCCGGCGCCTCGGTGTACAGGCTACCGAGGGCACGTTGCGATGGGTCGGGCAGGACCGCGCCGCACCACCAGAGGGAGAACAGGGCGCCTAGGGCGAGCGATGGGAGCCAGGGGGCCCTCACGGCGCGGTCCCGCCGCCCTCGACACCGCCCGGAGCGAAAACGCCGCCTTGATCCTCTTCCTCGACCTCGGGTCCACCGCCGACCTTGCCATCAGCGAGCTCGGCGTCTTGACCAATTGGGGCGTCCCGTAGTCGCGACTCCGTTTGCTCGTCCCATGTGGCGACGTCCCGCGTGTTCCAGGCGACGATGCCCCCGCGGTCGAAGGTCGGTTCGCCAATGAGCTCGGTCAGCAGCTGTTTGAGGCCGAGGGACCCCTCGAGGTCCTCGGCAAGCACCACGCCGCTGTAGCCGTCCCACCAGAAGGACCCAATTTCAGCCTTGATGGTGGTGTGGTCGAGGGGGTTTTCTGAGGCATCTTGCTCGATGGCTTCCTGCAAGCTGGCGTTGTTTCCCTCGAGGTCGCCCGCCGTACAGCGGGTTGAGAGGGTCTTGTGGCAGACTCTCTGTCGCGACACGACCGCCTGGCCGAAGAGCGTGGCGACGAAGTGATCGTAGTCGCCCTGGAAGTTGTTGGAGGTGGGACGCCCGATCGCCAGCTGCCAAGTGGGCCAGGTGCCCTGCTCCTCGGCACCCCAGGCCAGGAGGCAGGGCAGGTCCATCGGCAAAGCCACGATCGCGCCGGGCGGCAGCGTGGCGAGCGCGGAGCTCATCACCTCGGGCGGAGCGGCGGGGAAGGAGCGCGGGGGCCAGGCCGGCGTGTACGGCCAGTTCATCTGGTCGAGCAGCGCCACGCCAATGAGGACTTGTGCCAGGCGCGGGCCGCGCGCGCCAACTCGCGGCCAGCACCACGCGAGGAACACGGCCGATCCCACGGCGGCGGCGAGCGAACCGAACACCATGAGTCGCGACCAACTGCGAATGTGCTGCATCGGCGGGAGCAGGCGGTTGAGCGCCAGCGGGGGCATGGTCAACCCGTCGAAGGCGTTGGTGATCGCGCCCAGGTAGAGCGTGGCGCCGGAACCCATGATGAAGGTGA
>SXON01000005.1 GCA_005778355.1 Pseudomonadota bacterium
CCTCAACAAGGACCTCGGCTTCTCCCCGGCCGATCGCACCGAGAACATTCGCCGGATCGGCGAGGTGGCCAAGCTCTTCGCCGACGCCTCCGTCGTGACCCTCACCGCGTTCATCTCGCCCTACCGCGAAGACCGCGACAAGGTGCGCGCCATCATGCCGGAAGGCACCTTCTACGAGGCCTACGTGCAGGCCTCCATCGAGGTGTGCGAGAGCCGCGACCCGAAGGGCCTCTACAAGAAGGCCCGCGCCGGCCAGATCCCCGAGTTCACCGGCATCTCCGCTCCCTACGAGGAGCCGCTGAACGCCGAGATGGTGATCGACACCGGCAGCAAGAGCGTGGACGAGTGCGCGATGGCCATCGTCGAGTCGCTGGCCGCGAAGGGCATCATTACGCTCTGAGCCGAATCCGCTCCACCAGTCGCGACAGCGCGATGTCGCGACTGGGGAAGCGCTCGACCCCGCTGCTCGCGACGATCACACAGCTGTGGTCGAGGTCGCGGAGCCTGTTGGCGAACACCAGGTCGCTCCGCGTCCGCGCGAGCTGGGCCGTGGCCACCTCCAGGAGCTTCTCGTCGCTCCATTCGGGGCTACCCGCCTTGAAGCTGACGAGGAAGACCCCGGGGTCCCAGCTGCGCACGTGGTCGACGATCTTGGGTCCCGGCCGCAAGCGGATCACGATCTCCGGCTGCCCGCTCGGGATCTTGGTGGCGAGCGCGTCGGCCTCGTAGTCGCCCACGGCGGCGCTGTGCACGAGCACGCCACCCTGTCGCGACCGGAGATGGCGCTCCATCCGGGCCATCAAGTCGCGGGTGGAGCCGAACTCCTCGGTGGTCACGCGGTCGCCCGCGCGCAGGCACGCCTCGGCGCTGCCGAGTAGACGCACATCGTGGGTGGGGGCGAGGGCGCGAGCGAGGGCGAGACCGGTGCTGCCGGTGGCGCCGGCCGACAGGTAGCGAATCGCATCGACGGGGTTGCGGGTAGCGCCAGCGGTGATGAGAGCGGGAATCACGCCGCCTCGTAATCAGCGCCTGGGGATAAACGCTCCGCGGTGCCGTCCCCTCCCCTTTCCCGCCTGCCCGGCCTGGTCGCCTGCCTCGTCGCGGCGCCCACGCTCTCCGGCTTGCGCTCGGGCGACCTGGGCAGTGCTGCGGCCCCGCTCGCCGGGCTCGCCCTGTGGCTGTGGACCCGAGCTGCGTGGATGGGTGCGGTCGCCACCGTGGCGTTGTCGGGTTTCTCCGCCAGCCTCGGCGTTGCCCTCGCGCTCGCGGGCGCGTGGTTCCGGCGGTCACCAGCGTGGTGCCTGCTCGCGGTGGCCATCGCGCTGTCGGTGCCCCCGGCAGGGGTCGACGCGGCGGTTCTGCGCGACGATGTGTCGCGACCGGTCCTTGGCGTTGCCCTCCCGGTCGCGGGGCTCCTCCTCGTCAGCCGGGACCGGCCGGTGGTCGTGCTCTTGGCTGCCCTGGCGCTCGGACCCTGGCTCGGCGGCCACGTGGGCGGACCGGCCTTGGCCTTCGGCTGGATCGGCCTCGACCATGGCTGGTCGGGCGCCGCCGCGGTCCTCGCCGGGCTGGTGGGACTGGCAGTCACCCGCCTCCCACCCGGCCGAGCGGCGCTCGTGGTGGCACTACTCGGCATCGAGGGCGTGTGGGCGTCCCTCCCCTCCCCTGCCGGGAGTGCCTCATCGCCTCCTCCGCTCGTTCGTCACCTCGACGAGCGTGATGGTGCCGTGCTCGTGCTGCCCTACCAGATCTGCGGTCAGCCGGTCCCCGATCCCGTCCGGAGCGACCGGTGGGCCCGGTGGCTCGCGGGTGCCGGGCGCGATGCTTACGGAGGCTGTCTGGCGCCCGACGACCCCGTGCTCGGCGAGCCCATCATCGCCGCGATCGCGTCGGTGCTCCACCCCGAGGCGCCGGTGTTTGTCCCAGGGGGACGGCCGGGGCGGGTGTTTCGCTCGGTCGGGGTCACCGAGGTCATCGTCGACCGGCAGGCCATGGGCGCCACGCCTCTCGCCGCCCTCGACCCGGTGCTGGCTCGGCTCCTCGGTCCACCCCAGCGCGACGTCGCTGGCCAGCTCGACGCGTATCGCGTGGATCCCGACGGTCCCCGCGGCCGAACCGACGCGCCGTACTTGCGACCCGCCTCGGGGACACCGCCACCCGGTTGGCGCACCCTCGACGACCTCCTGGGCGGCGCGGGGCGCAGCGGATTACCCGGGACCGATGTTGGAAAGCAGTAGCGTGGCCGAGAGGCTCGCGCGGGTCGACGCGGTGGCCCAGAAGCTCCGCGCCCAGTTCGGCGAACCGGTGGAAGTGGCGATCGTTCTCGGCAGTGGCCTCGGCGACATCGCGGGGCGCGTTTCCGATCCCGTCATCGTAGAGAACGAGGCGGTTGGACTACAAAAAACGGGCGTTGGTGGTCATGCCGGGCGCATCGTCGTCGGCAAGCTCGCGGGCCGTCGCGTGGCGGTGATGTCGGGCCGGGTGCACGTATACGAGGGGCACCCGCTCGACACCGTGGTGCTCGCGGTCCGGGCGCTGGCGCGCTGGGGCGTGAAGGGGCTCTGCCTCACCAGCGCCGTCGGCGGTTGCGACCCTGCGCTGGGCGCGGGCTCGCTCCTCCTGGTGTCCGACCACATCAACCTCAGCGGTGCCAACCCGCTGCGGGGACCGAACCTCGACGCGCTCGGCCCCCGGTTCCCCGACGTGACGCACCTCTACTCGCCGCGCCTGCGCGCGCTCGCCCAGTCTTGCGCCAGCGAGGCCCTCCCCGAGGGGGTGTACGCGGCGATGCCCGGCCCCAGCTACGAGACGCCAGCCGAGATTCGCATGCTGCGCACGCTCGGCGCCAACGTGGTGGGGATGAGCCTCGTGCACGAGGCGATTGCGGCCCGGCACGCGGGCCTCGAGGTGCTCGCCATCTCGGTGGTCTCGAACCCGGCGGCTGGCCTGTCCGCCGCCGAACTCACCCACGCCGACGTGACCGAGACCTCGCGACAGGCCGCCGGGCGACTGGGCGCGCTGCTCGCCCGCGTCGTGGAGCGCTGGTGACCGACGACGCCCTCGTGGCCGAGGCCACCTCGGCGCGCGCCCACGCCTACGCCCCGTACAGCCGGTTCCGCGTCGGCGCTGCCGTGCTCGCCGGGTCGGGCCAGGTGTACCGGGGCTGCAACGTGGAGAACGCGAGCTACCCGCTGTGCGTGTGCGCCGAGCGGGTGGCGATCATGACGGCGATTGCGGCGGGGGAGAGCCGCGTGTCGCGACTGGCCGTCGTCACCGACACCTCGCCCCCGGCAAGCCCCTGCGGTGCTTGCCGGCAGGTGATCTTCGAGCTGGGAGGGCCCGAGTGCGTGGTGCTCTTCGCCAGCACGCACGGCGAGCGGCGCCAGCTCCTGGCGCGGGAGCTCTTGCCCGAGGGCTTCGACGGGGCCGCCCTTCGTGAGCGCGCTCCTCGCTAGTTTGCTCCTCGGGGAGTTGCTGGGCTGCGCCGCGAGCGCCTCGCCCGCGGTCGACCTCGCGTTTCACGGCGGGTCCATCTACACGATGGACGACGACCGCCGCGTCGTGAGCGTACTCGCCGTCGACGACGGGCGAATTGTCTACGCCGGCGACGAGCGATCGTGGCTCCAGGGCGCGGTCGAGGTGGTCGATCTTCGAGGCGGCGCCTTGCTGCCCGGCTTCATCGATGCGCACGTGCACCTCGTCGAAGGGGGCCTGGAAACGCTCGGGGTGCAGCTGGCCGACGCCGGCTCGGTGGACGAAATGGTGTCCCGCGCGGAAGCCTGGGCCGACGCGAATCCGCGTGCAGAGTGGATTGTGGGCGGAGGCTGGGATGCGTCGACCTTCAACGATCTGCTCCGTGCCTCGCAGATCGACGGGATCGGGCGGCCGGTCTTCCTCGCCTCGGCCGACGGCCACTCCGCGTGGGTGAACCACGCGGCGCTCCGGGAGGCGGGGATCGATCACGACACGCCCGATCCCGAGGACGGCCGCTTCGAGCGCGAGGCGAGCGGGGCGCCGAACGGCACGCTCCGTGAAACGGCGGTGGATCTACTCGGCGAGTTCTTGCCCGAGCCCACGGACAGCGAGCTCGATGCCGGCCTCGCCCACGCGGTGGCGCTCGCGCGGGCGCACGGGATCACGTCGGCGATCGACCCGAACGTCGACGAGGCCACGCTGGCTGCCTACGCCCGGGCCGAGCTTGGGCTCCGGGTTTTCACGGCGGTGGAGCTGGTTCCGGGTGAGCACGAGGCCACCGTGGCCGAGCTCGAGTCGCTCCGGGCGCGCTTCGAGGGCGGGCATCTCGCCGTCGATGCGGCCAAGCTCTACGTCGACGGCGTCGTGGAGTCGCAGACGGCCGCGCTGGTCGAGCCCTACGACGGGGGCCAGGACGTGCCGCCCGCGTTCACGCGCGAGGAGATCGTCGCGGCGGCGCTCGCGGTCGACGCCGCGGGCTTCGATCTGCATGCGCACGCGATTGGCGACGCTGCCGTGAGGCTGGTGCTCGATGCGATCGAGGAGATGGAACGGGCGAATGGGCGTCGCGACCGTCACCCGGTGATCGCCCACCTGGAACTCGTCCATCCCGACGACCTCGCGCGTTTCGCGGTGCTCGACGTGCTGGCGGCCTTCCAGCCCTACTGGGCGTTCCCTGATCCGTACATCACCGAGTGGACGCTCCCGGTCGTTGGTCCCGATCGGGCCTCGCGACTCTACCCGCTGGGCTCGGTGGCAGGCGCCGGGGGCACGCTGGTGAGCGGGAGCGACTGGTCGGTGTCCACCATCGATCCCTGGGACGCCATCGAGGTCGCGGTCTCCCGTCGCGACCCGGAACTACCCGGCCCGGCGTTGGCACCCGCCGAGGCGCTGAGCCTGGACGAGGCGATCGCGATGTACACCCGCGACGGCGCCCGGGCGATCGGTCGGGCCAGCGAGCTGGGGACCCTCGAGGAAGGCAAGCTCGCGGATCTCTGCTGGGTTGACCGTGATCCTTATTCTGCGGCTCGGATTTCCGAGGTTCGCGTCGTGAGGACTTGGATACAAGGTGCCGGAGGTTAAGGGTTAAGACTTGGCCATTGACGCGTCAAGAGCTAAGTCTTAACTCTAAACCTCCGGCACCTTTCGGCCGGCACCTTTCGGCTCGGCACCTTTCGGCTCCTTTCGGCTCACTCCGGGCGGCGAAACACCGGCGCAGATCCCACCGTCGCCAGCTGGAAGTACCCATCCTTCCAGGTGACTTCCTCGCCCAGCTCCGTGCCGGTCACGATGCGCTCGCCGTCGCGAGTGATCGACAAGGAGCAGTCGGTCACTCCGCTCATGCCGCAGTCCCCCTCGATGTCGATGCACTCGAGCTCGGCCAGCATGCCCGCGGGACGCAGCTCGCCGGCGGGGGCAAAGGTCGCCACGAATCCCGCGCCGCCCCAGGTCTCGCGACTCAAGGACAAGAGCTCGGGGCGGGTGGCCAAAGCGCCAAGGTAGGCGTGCACCGGGCGCCAGCCGGACCGGCAGCCGCCCGCTTCGCAGCGGTCGAGCACGCGAGACATGACCCCGGCAAGGTCGACCGCGACATCGGCGAGTTGCCCAGGGGCCGCCGCCGCCAGCGCCGGGTCGTCCATCGCCACCAGCTCGCCCACCGGCACATCGGCCGAGGCGAAGCCGCCCCACTCGCCGGGTGCCGGGCGGGTGACTTCGAGCGCACATCCGACCGCGTCACAGTCCCACTCGGCACGGGCCGGCGTGCCGACGCAGACGAGCTCCACGCGCACGTCGGTGTCGAGGGCAGCCAGGAAGCGGCGGCGGATCTCGGGGTCGAGATCGTCGGCATCGTCGGCCGAGAGGACCGACCGCTCCGCGCGAATCTCCTCGCGCGGGCCGCCCATGCGGCGGATCGCTTCGAGGCACTCCGCCTCGTCGTCACAGGGGATCTCACCTTCCACGTCGGGGTAATCGAGATCGAGGCCGGCCTGGTAGCGAGCAACGACCGGCGCCCCCGGGCACAGAGGCGCAGACGGCAGGGAAAGTCCCAGGGGCGACGCGAAGGCGATGGAAACGAACAGCATGGGGTGGACCTCGCAAAGGATAGTTGCAAGCACCGTGCCAGTCGGAACCCCCTCCCCACGCGCCGAATGGAAGAGATTGCATCTACAATCCGTGTACTCGGCAGCGAGGACCAGCAAACCGCCAATATATTGTCGATCTTGATGATGTCGTCGCCTCGCCGAGCGAAGGTGGAGCCCTGAGCGAGCCCACCATGTCGTACCGTCGCCTCCTCGCCATCCCCAGCTTCCGCGCCCTGTTCTACGGCGAGATCGTCTCGCTCGTCGGCCACTGGTTCAGCTACGTCGGGCTCAGCGTGTATGCGCTCGAGCGGGGCGAGGGCGCGCTCGACGTGGCGCTGGTGCTGGCCGGGCACACTGTCCCCGGGGTGCTCGTGGCCCCCCTCGCCGGGAAGCTCGCCGATGGTCGCGACGCGCGCCGGGTGCTGCTCGCGGTCAACCTCGTGGCTGCCGGCCTCACCGGCGCGCTGGCGCTCGCCGCGTGGCAGGGCGCGCCCATGCTGTTGGTCCACGCGCTCGTTTTCGTGCGCACGGCGACCGAAGCCCTCGCCCAGCCGGCCGTCGCGGTGGCCACGCGGGACGTCGTCCCGACCGAGCTGTTGTCCCACGCCAACACCGCGAGCAGCACCGCGTGGAGCGCGAGCTTCGCCATTGGCACCGCCCTCGGCGGCCTCCTCGCCACGCTGGGCCCGGCCCTCGCGCTCGGGCTGGACGCGCTGTCCTTCTTGCTCGCCGCCGCCTGGTTCCTCCGCCTGCCCCCGCTCCTCCCGGTGGCCTCGGCGACCGGTGGCGGCGCTCTCCGCCCCGCGCTCGACGCCCTCGCCGGGCGCCCGGCCCTCCGCCGTGCCACCCTCGCGCGCGCCCCCCTCGCGATCACCGGTGGAGCCGCCTGGGTGCTGCTCAACCTGCGCGCGGAAGACCTCGCCGGCGCCGCCGTCGGCATCGGGCTCTTGCACGGCCTTCGCGGCATCGCCATGGGCGCCGGCCCGCTCCTCGCGCAGTGGCGGGTCGACCGAGGCGACGAGCCCGAACGTCTCTGGTGGCGCTGGGGCCTGCTCGGTTTCCTGGGCCCAGCGATTCTGGGCCTCGCCAGCGGCCCCCTTGCCTGGGCGAGCGCCTTCCTCTGGGGTGTAGGCACCGCCACGAACTGGGTCTTTACCGGCGCCGGCATGCTCCGCGACGCGCCGGGCGGCGTGCTCGGCCGGGTGACCGCCGTGGAGAATGCGTTCACGACGGCGAGCACCGCCGCGGGTGCGCTCCTGCTCGCGGTGCTGGTTGACATGGGACAGTCACTGCCCGCCGCCACGCTCGCGCTGGTGGCGACGGGACTCAGCGGCTGGGCAGCGTTGTGGTGGACCACAGGGCAAGCGCTCCGTCCCGCTCGAGCAAGCGCCAGCCACTGACCTCGTCGCCGTCGAACATCGGCCGCAGACCTCGGAAACCACGACCACGGGCCGCATCGAGGAGCACGCTGCCACAGGCGCCGGTGAGCGATGCCGATACCAGGAGATGCGGCGGTCCGAGCGACGACAACTGGCGAGCCGGCAGCACCCAACCCTCGCGACGCGAGTAGGCCCAGGGGGTGTTGCTGCACAGCTCGCCCTCGACCCGGGGCACCAGGGCGGCCACGCGGGCGGCGCGCGCGGCCTCGTCATCCGCCTGTCTCGGCGTGAATACGGCGAGGCCAGCCGCCACCAGGGCGACGAGAACCGTCGCGACGGGTCCATGCTTCCAGGCGCCCAGCAAGACCGGCAGGCCGAGGATGAGCGCGAGGGTGGCGGGGAGCGCGAGCCGCGGATTCGCGAACACGGCCGCGAGACCGATTGCGTGCAGCACCACGCCGAGGGCCAGCGCCCGAGCCAGCCGCTGCCGAAGGGCGAGCAGGAGGCCGAGGCCACCGAGAATGGCGAAGGGATCCGCCAAGAGGGCCGACCCGGCCAGACGCAAGCCGCCGGGGAGCCGCGACCAGATCGATCCACCCCCGGCGATGGCGACGTTGAGGCCCTGATCGGGTAGCCAGCCGCCGCCCAGCGTCGCGGCGAGCACGGGGTGAGGGGCGAAACCGAGCGCGAGGCCGAGCAGGAATCGAGGTCGTGACTCGGCGAGCCAGAGGGCCGGCAGGACCCAGGCGGCGGCCGTCCAGCGGGTCGCGAGCGCGAGGCCCACGCAGGTGCCAGCCAGGAGCGCACGTCGCGACAGGAGACCCGTGAGTGCCAGCGACGCCGCCAGCATGTCGGTCCCCTCGGTGCTGCCCCAGAGGAGCACCGGCACCTGCGCGAGCATGAAGAGGCTGGCGAGGGGCCCGAGCCGCGTCGCGACCGCGGCCACGAGGAGAACCGCTGCGAGCACCGACAGCGCCTTGCCAAAGAGGAGCATGTCGCC
Organism: Pseudomonadota bacterium; assembly: GCA_005778355.1. Classification (GTDB taxonomy): domain Bacteria; phylum Myxococcota_A; class UBA796; order UBA796; family SXON01; genus SXON01. The sequence continues at coordinate 8,436 of SXON01000005.1, forward strand.
AGTTAGGGCGTGTCCCGCCGCGAGTAACGCCGGGTAGCCATGAGGATAGAGACCGTCGACCAGCGGCTGACCGGAGGCGAGCCCATTCGCGCGGCCCCCGAAGCTGATGATGTCCACGAATCGAACGCCCGGGTATCGCGATGCGAGCCACCCGAGCAGGCCCGCCGCCAGGCAGAGGCTACCGAGGCGCTTCATCGAGCGGCCCGCCCCCCAGCAAGGGCGCGTCGAACGGCGCCGCCACCTCAGGGTCCCCCGCGCCCTCCTCGACGTCGCCCCGGGTCTCGGGCGTGAGCTCAGCCTTTAGGCTCGGCGCTGGCGCCAGGGGCGGCTCGACCGCCACCTCGGCACGCGCGGCCGGGAGCGACAAGCCAAAGGGTGGAAGCGGATCATCAGCCAGCGCAGGCACGGCGAGCACGGCCTCCTCGGGGAGCTTGTCGCGCGCGTAGCCGAGCCAGAGCTTGTCTTGCGGCAGGAGCATCACCTCGCTTGGCACAGGGAAACGTTCGCCCTGCACATTGGGCAAGAACTCCATGATCTTCGACCACACGGGCAGGGCCGTCTTGCCGCCGGTCTCCTTGTCGCCGATGCTCGACTGGCCATCCGTCCCGACCCACACCGCCACGGTGTAGCGGGGCGAGTAGCCCACGAACCAGGCGTCGACGAAGTTCGAGGTCGTCCCAGTCTTCCCGGCGAAGTCCATCCCCTCGCGTTGCCCCTTCTTCGCCGTGCCCGCGACAAACACGTTTCGCATCATGTCGATGACGACGTACGCGTCGCCCGGCCGCATCACTCGCTCCCCGAGACCACCTGGCAGCGTGCGCGGCTCGCCCGCCAACGTCGTGACACCCCCCTCGCGCGCCAGCTCGACGCCGGTGCGGTCGAGCACGCGGGTGATCCAGGTGGGATCGATGCGCACGCCCCCGCGGGCGATGGAGCTGTAGGCCACCGCGAGGTCCATCGGCGTGACTTCGCTGCTGCCGAGCGAAACGGTGAGGTCGCTCCGCAGCGGCGACTTCATGCCCAGCGCTCTGGCCAGCGACACCACCCGGTCGATGCCCACCTCGTGGCCCAGGCGCACCGCGACGGTGTTGAGCGACAGGGCCATCGCCGTGCGCAGCGGAATGGCGCCGTGGTACTTTCCATCGTAGTTTTTCGGCGCCCAGGGCAGGCCGTTGGTGCCTGGCACGGAGAAGGGAGAGTCGACCACGATGTCGGTTTGTCGTTTGCCCGCGATGATCGCGCTCGCGTAGACCACCGGCTTGAAGCTCGATCCCGGCTGGCGCCGAGCCTGCGTGGCCCGGATGAAGCCCTCGAGGCCCACGTCGAAGCCGCCGGCCAGGGCGATCACGTGCCCCGTGTGGTTCTCGATCACGACGGCCGCCGACTCGGCCCAGGGTCGCGCACGGCGGTGGACGGTCGCGAGCCCGTCGGACGCGGGCGCCTCGTCGATCGTCGGCAGGCACACCTCGAGCACGTCGCCCCGGCGCAGCACCTCACGCAGCGGGCGCGGCGCGCTGGCGGCGGCGCTGTCTTTGTCGGCCTGACCCACGCGGGCACGGCGTACCTTGGTGTCGAGGTCGACGGCGCCGAGGCGGTAGCGGAAGGGGCCGGCGGAGACGGCACCCTCGGCGTCGTCGGCGAGCGCGGCGAAACACTCCCCGGCGGCGGGGGCGCGAAAGCTGCCCTTGTCGTGGTCGATCTGCAGCTTGTCGCCCCGGGACAGCCAGGCCTCCCGCCCACCGTCAGACACATTGCGCGTGGGACCCCGCGCCCCCTGTCGCGACTCGAGCGCCTTCAGGCCGTCGCGCACGGCCTCTTCCACGACCCGCTGCACCTCGGGCTGGTAGGGCGTGTGCACCTGCATGCCCTCGAGAAAGGGCATGTCGTCGCCGAAGAGTCGCCGCACCTCGCGTCGCACCTCCGTGAGATAGGCGGCACCGGTTTCCCGGTCGCTCGATGCGCGCGGCACGACCACCGGATCAGCCAGGTGCTGGCTCGCCTCCACAGCGGTGAGGTAGCCCTGTCCGACCATGAGCTTCAGCACGATCTCGCGTCGCGACGCAGCGAGCTCCGGGTTGTGTCGTGGCGAGTACCTCGAGGGCGCGGGCACGAGCCCCGCGAGCAGCGCGGCCTGTCCCGGGTCGACCTCACGGGCGGAAACGCCGAAGTAGTCCTGCGACGCGGCCTCGACCCCGTAGTTGCCGTTGCCGAGCGCGATGTAGTTCACGTAGAGCTCGATGAGCTCCATCTTGCTGAGCTCGCGCTCGAGACGGTACGCCAGCACCGCCTCGCGCAGCTTGCGACGGTAGCTGCGCTCCTTGCCCACGAGCAGGTTCTTCACGAGCTGCTGGGTGATGGTCGACCCACCTTGGCTGGTCTTGCCGCCCTGGAGGTTCACGAGCAGCGCGCGGGCGATGCCCAGCGGATCGACCCCCTGATGGTCGAAGAAACGCCGATCTTCGCTGGCGATGAACGCCTTCCACACGTAGTCGGGCATCTCACTGAGCGGCACCCACACACGACGTTCCAGGTAGAACTGGTCGACACGGGCACTCTTGTCGTCGAACACCTGGACCGAGCACGGGATACGAAACTCCGTGTCGCGACCCAGCGATTCGGGCAGCGTGGAGAGAATCTCGGTGTCGAACCAGCGCCAAGCAAAGACGCCGCCAACCGTGCCCAGCAGCAGCCCCGCCACGCCAAGCCGGAACGTCCAGCGCGCGGCGAAACGCACGGCCGCGCCCGCGCGCTGGCGCCATGTCACGGGATTGGGGCTCGTCTGGCTCATGGGCTGCGCGGCCGACACTCCTAACGAGGCCGCCCCGGCCGAGGTGGAGAAGGCGCCGGTGGTCGTCACCGAGGTGCGCATGCCGGTGCTGACCGTGGCAAAGCCGTTCTCGCGCGATGCCGAGCTCCGCGGGCTGGTGACCATGGCCGTCGAACTGGGCCTCGCCGACATGCCCGGCGTCGTGCCCGTGATCCCCGGCGACAGCGCCCCGCCGACTTTCCTGCTGTCGCGACCGATTCCACGCCGACAGGTCGATGCGCGGCTCTTCGCCCGGGGCGACGACAAGGCGCTCGAGCTCGAACTGGAGCTCTGCGTCCCCGGGGGCAGTTGCACCAGCACCGTCGCCACCGGCACGCGGGAGGCCCCCTGGGTGGCGGTGGGGCAACTCCTCGAGGGGGCCATGGGCACTCTCGGCGTCGAGGTGAGCGAGGCCACGCGGGCGTCGTGGTCGACTGCCGGTTCAAAGGACCCTTACGCCGAGATGATCACCGGCCGCGCCGCCGCGCAGCTCTATGGCATCTTGCCGCCGTCTCTCTCCCCGGGCGACCGGAAGGACGATCCAGTTACGCGCGCCGTTTTCCTCGACCCGGGACAACCCCTCGCCCAGTGGACGCGGGCCCGTTGGGAGATGGCCACGACCCTCGACGGCGGCAAGGCCTCCGACGCATTGGCGAAAGCGCAGCTCCTTCGTCCCACGTCACCGATCTTCCTCGCGGACCAGGCCACCCTCGCTGGCCTGACAGGTCACACCGCCGAGGCGCTCCTCGCCTGGGAATCGCTGGCGGCGCTCGGCGCCGATCCGCGCTGGATCGAGCCGCTCGCCCGAGCCTACCTCCGGGTTGACCGACCGAAGGAAGCCCTCGTCACCATCGACCGGCTCGCGGCCGAGTCACGCTGGGACCCCGGCGTCGCCGAGCTTCGCGTGGCGGCCGCCGAGGCCACCGGCGCCACCGAGCTCGATCCACTGCTCGCGCGCTGGCAGGAGGTCGCCGCCGCCAACCCCGAGCCGGTGAGGCGTCGCGTGGCCGCACGGGTTCGCGACGCCAACTACGCTGATGCCCACGCGCTCGTCGGCGCCCTTCGCGCGCGCGACCCCGGCCCCGGCACCGACGCGCTCGAGGTCGCCCTGCTCCTGTCGCTGGGCCGATTGGACGAGGCCGCCATCCTGGCCCCGGCCGACGTGGCCGCCCGCATTCGCGCGCGCGCCGAGGCCGAGCGCAACCCGGTAGCCGTGCCCGTGGAACTCGGGATCGACGACCCGGCGCGAGTGGAGGCCGAGGGCGAGGCGGCCCTGTCCGCAGGCAACCACGGCGCCGCGCTCGAGGCAGCCGACCGATGGATCACCCTCGATCCACGTGACGCGAGGGCGTGGGCCCAGAAGGCGCGGGCCCTGGAAGCGAGCGGCCGGGGCAGCGAGGCCGCCGGCGCCTGGGCACGAGCCTGGGAGCTCGATCCAGGACTCTCGGGCGGACCAGTCAGTGCCGCGCGCATCGCCTCGACCTTTCGCTACGTGGAGGCCGGCGAACACCCAGCCGAGGCCGAGGGAATGAGCGGGATCGGCGCCGCTGGACCTGAACTGTAGCGGCGACTATCGTGAGGGCATGTTGTTCCTCATCGCCTGCACCACCGACACCCCGCTCGACAGCACCGACACCGGCATCGACGATGACACGGGCGGCGATCCGAACGCTGCCAGCTACTGCGCCGAGGTCTCGTCCAGCGTCGTGACCGACCCGTCCACGCCCTCCGCCGGATTCGACTTCGCGGCGGCCGACGTGGTCGGCGACAACGACGGCGACTGGGTGGGCACCTTCGAGTACAGCGGCACCGGCACGGACTTCGGCCAGCTGAGCCTCAGCTACGAGGGCGGCGAGATCCTCGCGGTGGTGCAAGAGCTCGTGAACCCGGGGGGGACCGACACCGGCCCCGAACCGGGCGCGCCGGACCCCGAGTGCCCGAGCTTCTACCGGATCCCTTTCGAGGTGTACCTACGCGTGGGCGACTCCGCGCTCCGCGAGTCCGCCAGCGTGGAGGTGGAGGCGGTCACCGCAAGCTCGCCGAGCTTGCGCTTGACCGTGGCCGTCGAGGATCTCGTCGGCGAGGCAGTGCCCACCTGGGACACGCGCGAGTGGGCCTACAACACGCTCTACGCCAGCGGCTACCGGGCGGAGGACCAGTGGCACGTCTCGGTGGGCTTCTGGGGCTCAAATGAAGCGACGTCGCGACATGCTGCGCCGAAGGAGGAAGCGGAGACGGGCACCGTCGAGCCGAGCGGCGTGTCGGAGAGCTACGGCAGCATGCTGCTCGACCTCGACGCCTGCTGATCAGCCCCCCGGCCAGCGCCACGGCGGCGCCAGCCGGTTCGGGCGCGTATTCTCCACCTCGGGCAGCCCGGCCACCGGCGAGGAGGCGAGCCCCGGCAGGCGCCCGCCGAGCTCGATGCGGGCACTCACATCGTAGCGCCAGCCCTCCCGTTCGAACGGTTCGGACCGGTCAAAGCTGAAGATCCAGCGAGCCCGGGGTGACCACATGAGCCCCACCGACCATCGCTCGGGATCGGGCACGCCTTCCCCGGAGTGGAGCTGGGCGACGGCCGAGACGTGGTCGAAGAGCTGCTGGCGGGCCAACGCGTCCCACTGCAGGGTGAGCACGTCCATGTCGGCACGCAGGAGCGTGAGGCCGAGGTTCTGCGCGGCCGCGTGGGCGGCCCATGTCAAGACCGGCGCGTCGGCGTCGTCTTCGAGGTCGCGCAGTTTCCAGCCGACGCCCAGGTGGAACTTTGACTTTCGTCGCCCGTTTCGTGGCTCGAAGCCCGCCTCCTGCTCCTGGCGCTCGAGTCGTTGCCCGAGCTCCCAGCCCGTGGGGTGCCGCACGCTCACCTTGCCGTCCTTCTTCACCGTCACGTCGATCGAGGGCGAGATCACGGTGTCGACCGCGAGGCGCAGCGCGTCGAGCTCCGGGGCGCGGGCGAAGGTCTCGTTCACCACGCTGTCGAAGGCGAGGAATGAGCCCGCGAGCGCCACGTCGCGCCACTCGGTGGCCTCCTCCCCGGTCAGCTCCAGACCCTCCCCGGTGGCCGCGAGCAGCCGCCAGTGCACATCGGCCTGGTTGATGGCCCGGTTGAACAGGGGGTGGGCGCGGTCGCCGCTCATGATGCGCGCCAGCTCGTCCTGATAGCGCTCGCCGTAGTTCCACTCCACCGCGTGGAGGTTCACCGCCGCAGGGCAGCTCGCGAAGTCGGGGCAGTCCTGCGCGAGCGCGAGGGCCGTCGTCAGCGCGAGGTGGGGCATCCGCATGCCCTGTACCCCGGACATTGCCCTGCCCGCCCGCACGAAGATAGGCCCCGCCTGCCTCGCAGGACCAGGATGGACAAGATCGGCAACGGCCTCGGCGCGGGATTGTGCGCGGGGTCGGCCGTCGGCGCCATCGAGGCGTTGTATGTGCTGCAAAGCGCGGCCCCGTCGGAGTACCAGGCCTTCGGCTATGCCTGGACCTTGTACGGGCTGGCCGGCGGCGTCGTGGGCTCGCTCGTCGGCGTGCTCTTGACGCTCCTGGCCCGGCGCACGTCGCCAGCGACGGCATGGACCCTCGCCTTCTCGGCCGTCGTGGGGCCGCTCGGCTACCTCATCGGGCACGAGACCCTCGACAAGGTGGTCTACGCCGAGCAAGGCGTGCCTCGCGATGTCGCGGTCGGCCTCGCCGGCGGCCTTGGCTTCGTGTGCCTCCTCGGCACCTGGCTGGGCGGCAACCTCCTGGAAAAGACGCCGCTGCGCGTCCTGATGAGCTTCAAGGGCGCCAGCGTGGGTTGGGGCGGCGGCTTTCTCCTGGCGTGGATCTTCGCCCTCTCCCCCGCGCCCGGCGCGGTGGGCAACATCGCGCCCCGCGAAGTGCAGGGCCCCGAGTTCGCGTCGCGACCCAACGTCATTCTGATCATGGTCGACTCGCTCCGTGCCGACGCGCTCGGCGCCTACGGCGCGTCTCCCGAGGCCACGCCCGTGCTCGACCGCTTCGCGACCGACGCCGTCGTTTTCGAGCAGTTCGTCACCTCGGCCAGCTGGACACGATCATCCACGGCCTCGCTCTTTTCCTCGCTGGCGCCCTCCAGTCACAGCTGCGAGCACAAGTCGTCGGTCCTGTCACCCGGGGTCACCACGCTCGCCGAGCAGCTCGGCGAGGCCGGCTACGCCACCGGCGGCCTCCCCAACAACGCCAACATCACGGCGGCCGTGGGCTTCGGCCAGGGCTTCGACTGGTACCCCTACACGCCCAGCTACCCACTCTGGGCCAGCGAGAGCAGCTATGCCCTGTCGCTCTATCAGCTCCTGCGCACGCGGGTGTACGCGCGCCTCGTCACCGAGCGGCGAGTGGAAGACTACTACGCGCCCGTCGAGGTCCAGATCGAGCGGGCGAAGCAGTGGCTCGATGCAAACTCGGGGCAGAAAAACCTCATGTTTCTGCACCTGATGGAGCCGCACGACCCCTACTTCCGCCACCCCTACGACGGCGAGGCCGTGGGTCGGGTGGAGAACCCGTCGCCCACCGAGGGCGATGGCCACCGCCTTCGCGATCTCTACGCGGGCGAGGTGCGCTGGGTCGACGACGCGCTGGGCGGCTTTTTCAACGATCTGCGCGCCCGCGGCCTCTACGACGACGCCGCCATCATCGTGACGGCCGACCATGGCGAGGAGTTCTTCGACCACGGCGGCTGGTGGCACGGCACCACCCTCTACGACGAGCAAGTCCACGTGCCGCTGATCGTCAAGCTGCCCGGCAGCCAGTACGCGGGCACGCGCGTGCCCTGGCAGGTGCGCCAGGTCGACGTTGCGCCCACGGTCGCGGCGATCGCCTCGGTGGACAAGCACCCCACCTGGCAGGGCGACGACCTCTTCACCGACACCTTCGATGCCGACCTCGCCCTCGGGCGCCCACCTCCGCCCCCCGAGCCCGACATCGACCCGGCCACCGGCGAGCTGCGCCTGCCGGTCGTGGAGCCGTGGACGGCGCCCACCTGGGCGAACCACCCGGCCAGTCGCGACGCGCTCTCCGAACAAGACTTCGAGGGCTACGACCTCCAGGCTCTCCGCCGCGGGGGACGCAAGATCATCGAGGCGGTGCACGTGCCCCCGGGCAACGCCCGCCAGCAGCCGCCGGTGCAGTTCTTCGATCTTCTCGCCGATCCCCACGAGCGCGTGAACCTGGCGGGGAGCGGCACCGGCGAGGAGGCGGCGCTGCGCGCGGCGGTGGAGTCGATGGTGGAGGAACGCAAGGCGAAGTCGGTGGACGCCACCGCAAGGGCCGCCGACGAGGCCGAGAAATGCCGCCTGTGCACGCTTGGCTACCTCAACGGCGCCGAGTGCTCCACCTGCCCATCCTCGGGCAACTAGCGCGTGGGCGCGCGGGCGCTGCTTCTCGGCCTCGACGGCGCCACGTTCAAGTTGATCGACGCCCTGGGCGACCGGCTGCCGAACCTCGCTCGGCTGTCGCGACAGGGCGTGCGCGCCGTGCTGCGCTCCACCACCCCGCCGATGACCCTGCCCGCGTGGTCGAGCATCATCACCGGCGTGGGCCCCGGCACCCACGGCATCTACGACTTCGTTCGCCGCAGTCCGGGCCGCTACGCGCTGGAGTTCCAGCACGCGGGGCATCGCCGCGTACCGACGATCTTCAAGCTCCTGAGCGACCGGGGACATCGGGTGTGCTCGGTGGCGATGCCCACCACCTGGCCACCGGAGCCGCTCGACGGGGTGATGATCGCGGGGTTCGACAGCCCGGTGGCCACCACGGCGGAGGCGATGCACTGCCGACCGCGCGCGCTCTGGGACGAGATCGAGCGACGATTCGGCGGGCTGGCCTTCGCCGGGGCACAGGAGGGCGACACCGGGGGCAACTGGCACGCCCGAACGCTCCCCCGCCTCCTGCGTGAGATCGCGAGGAAGGAGGCGCTCTGTCGCTGGCTCCTCGACCGCGAGGAGTGGACCCTTTTCTCCGTGGTCTTTGGCGAGTCCGACACCGTGGCCCACCATTACTGGGCCTTCGCCGATCGGCGTTCGCCGCGGCACGTTCCGAGTGGCGACCCCGCCCTCTCCCAGGCCATCGCCGAGGTGTACCAGCGGCTCGACTGGGCCGTGGGCGAGCTGGCGTCCCGCGCCCACGTGGTGTGCGTGGCCAGCGACCACGGCTTCGGCGGGGCCGGCGACCGCGTGCTGTACATCAACCGTTACCTCGAGTCCGTCGGGCTCCTCCGTTTCCGCCCGGGCGTCGCCTCTCCGGGCGACAAGCTGCGCACGCTCGCGACGAAGCTGCCCGTCGAGCGGCTCATCCGGCGGATGCCCGCCGCGCTGCTCGGCGAGGCCGAGACCCTCGCTCGTTACGGCGACATCGACTTCTCACGTACCCGTGCCTGGTCAGACGAGCTCAACTACGCGGCCACCGTCCACCTCAACCTTCGCGGTCGCGACCCGCAGGGGCTCGACGTGACGGAGCAGGAGATCGTCGATGCCCTCCTGGCTTGGCGCGTCGAGGACCTCCCCGTCGTGTCGCGGGTGCATCGCGCCAACCAGCTGTGGGGCGCGTCGCGCGGGCCCGGGTCTCCCGACCTCGTCCTGGACCTGGCGCTGCGGGAAGGGTATAGCCCCGTTGTCTTGCCTTCCTCGCGCGTTCCCAGCGGGACGACGTGGCGACGGCTCCAAGCGGCGGAGTACCTCGGCGCCAAGGGGCTCGGCATGAACGGCAGTCACCGGCCCGAAGGCGTCTTGCTGGTCGACGGCGCGGACCGCGGGGACCCCGGCGAGGCCAGCGTGGTGGACGTGACCCCGACCTTACTCGCCGCCCTCGACGAGCCCATCCCAGAGCACGTCGAGGGACGGTCACTCCTGCGAGGGCGAGGCGACCGGGCGGCGGCGGCGGCCGAGGCGCCCCGCGGGAAGCTCACTCCTGCGCAGTCGCGACAGCTTGGCGAACGCCTCCGAGCCCTTGGCTACCTGTAGCGATGAACGTCGTCTTTGCCCTCGCGGCGCCCTTCCCGAGTCCGCAGGGCACCCAGGTGTACGTCCGAGGGTTGGCCCGGGCGCTCGAGGTCCGGGGCCACCGGGTGACCGTGGTGGCCTACGACCTCGGCGATGGCGACCCCGGCGTGGAGGTGATTCGGGTGCCGGTGCCGAGGGGCTACCGGCGCCTGCGCTCGGGGCCTGATCGTCACAAGCCCTGGATCGACCTGGGCATGGCGGCGGTGTTGTCGCGCATGCGAGCCGACGTGGTCCATGCCCACCACCTGGAGGCGCTCGCGGCGGCCCTGGCCGCCCGGCGTCGCCCGCTGGTCTACCACGCCCACACCTTGCTTGGTGAGGAACTACCAACATATTTCCATCGTTTTCCTTCCGTGGTCGCCCGCCTTGGCGGCGGCGCCGACCAGCTCGCTCGTCTCGCCGACGCGGTGGTGACGGTGAGCGCCCCGGCGTCCGCGGTCCTCTCGCGCCTGGGCTGTCGCGACGTGACGGTGGTGCGCCCCGGGCTCGACGCCGCTGACTTCGTCGGCGTCGAGGCGCGTCGTCAAGAGCGCACGCTCGTGTACGCCGGCAACAGCGATAGGTACCAGCAGGTCGACGTGCTCCTCGCCGCCATGGCGCACCTGCCCGGTTGGCGTCTCCGCGTGCTCACCCACGACCCGGTTGGCTTCCCGTCTGGGGTCGATATCGTCGTCACCCGGTCGTGGCAACAGGCGCGCGACTACATCGCCCGTGCCGATGTGGCCGCGCTACCGCGCACCCTGGCCGGCGGCTCCCCGGTGAAGCTTCTCAACTACCTCGCCTGCGGGGTGCCGGTGGTGCTCGGCCGTGCCCTGGCCCAGGGTCTGCGCGGCGAGGTCCCCGTCAACGACGGCGATCCCGTCGACTTCGCCCGGGGCGTGCTGGAGGCGTCGCGAATGGAGCGACGCGACTGGGCGTGTGAGCTCCTAGAGACAGAAGCGTGGGATCGTCGCGCGGGGCAGGTGGACGAGGTCTACGCCCGTGTCACATCGGGGGCGGCGGGGGCGTAATGTCGGCACGCTGCGACCCGGGCTCGGGTATACTTCGCGGCCCGGAGACAGCCATGCGCCGACTCGTCCCGTTCCTCGTGCTCGCCGTCGCCTGCGAGAACGAGTCGAACCTCGTCTACGACGCCCCCGACACCAAGGTGGTGAGCCCCGGCAGCATCACCGGCCGCGTCTGCGACCCCTCGGGGCGCACATGGCTCGCCGACGCGCTCGCCTACGTCAACCTGTACGACGACAACGGGCTCATCTACGACACCCGCAAGGCCTTCTCCGACCTCGATGGCTACTGGACGATCGACGACCTGCCCGGCGAGGAGTCCTACCAGGTGTACGTCACCTACGGGCCGTACACGCTGATGGACGAGGGCATCACGGTCGACAACGGCGAAGACGTGGTGCTCGAGGAGCCCAACTGCTTCGACCCGCTGGCGCTCGACGTCGTCGTCGTCTCCGGCGACTACGACGACTTCGGACGCGTGCTCGACGACATGGGCTTCGTCAACTACCGCACGGTCAACGGCACCGACGAGACCGAGCTGGTCGACTTCCTGTCCAGCCTCGACGAGCTCAACAAGTACGACCTCATCTTCTTCAATGGCGGCATCATCGAAGACGGCGTGATCTACGACCTCGAAGACGCCACCAACACCGTGCCCGACACGGTCATGAGCAACATCAAGGCCTTCGTCGATGCCGGCGGCAACATCTACGCTTCCGACTGGTCCTACGACATCGTCGAGGTGGGCTGGCCCGACAAGATCGACTTCGTCGGCGCCGACGAGGTGCCCGACGACGCCCAGAAGGGCGACTACGAGCTGCTCGACGCGGCGGTGACCGACGCCTCGCTCAGCGAATACCTCGGCAAGCAGTACATCGAGATCGAGTACGACCTGCCGGTGTGGCCGCCCGTGGAAACCACCTCCAACAGCGTGTCGGTGCACCTCACCGGCACCGTGCCCTACAGCGACGGTCTGTCCGACTACACCTTGTCCTCCGTGCCGCTGCTCGCCACGTTCAACTCGGGCAACGGCAAGGTGGCGTACTCCACGTTCCGGGTGGTGCGGAACGGCAACGAGGACATGATCCGCACGTTGCAGTACATCATGTACAGCTTGTAGATTGGCGTTAGAACTGCATTAGCTCCCTGTGCTCCCGATGATGCTCCCGGGCATCAGGCGTCGCCCCCGCTGACCATGCGGAGGGCGGGAGCGGTCCAGGTGAGTCGAACGGCCAAGTCCTCGGCGGTGCCGCGCTGCGGAGAGATGTACCGGGCGAGGAGGGTGTGGACGTCCTCGTGCCCGGTGTATGCGCGGGTGATCTCCAGATCGTGGGTCTTAGCGTAGATGACGGATGCGCCGAATTTGCGGAGGTCGTAGAGGTTGACGTCTTCAAGCCCGGCGGCGGCGGCAGCACGGCGCAGCTGGGGGCTGACCAGCGAGGCGTTGAGTGGTCGGCCACGGGCCGACGTCCACACCAACGCCTCGGGCCGCGTGTCGGCCATCGCTGAGAGCTGTTCGCGCAGGACGTTGAGGGCGGGCTCGGCGAGCGGGCACAACCCCCGCCCGCGACCAGCCTTGTCACGCCGGATCTGGAGCTGAACAGCTTTCCGGCTGACAGTCTCGTCGAGCGCTCGTGCGCAGTCCGCCCTTGTCAACGCGAACACCGCGATCGGCCGACGGGGGCACCAGGCGAGGAAGAGGAGCACGCGACCGAACCAGCCGCCCACGGCGCGGTTGGCCCCTTCGACCAGAGCGCTGACCTCGGCCTCGGTGAGTCCGCGCGCTGCGCGGCGGTCATCGGGCACAATGTTCCGGGGCACACGCGGCGCCTCGGCATCGGTAAGCCCGGCGTCGCGGCCCGCGCGGTACACCCGGCGCAGGCAGCCGAGCAGATCGAGCACGGACGACTTGCGTTTCATGCCGCGCTGCCGATGCATACGTTCCTGTGGATCCGCCGGGATTTCCGGCACCTCAGCGAGCAGGTCGGTAGCCATGCGACGGATGTGTGCCTCGCTCAGCCGATCAGCTCGGAAACGACCAAGGTGCGTGCCGATACGCTTGCAGTGCAGGAACTCATGCCTCCTGTAGGAAGCGCCGCCGCGCCCCTGCCCGTCTTCGAGTACCCGCAGGTATTCGCGGACGAGGCTATCGACGGTCGCCGGAGCGGGCGCGGTCGTACTCGGCGAGGAGAGACCCAGCCGTAGTCGTGCTTCGAGGTCGCCTCGTTGCTGCTCGGCCGTCGCCTCCGTCACATGGCCTAGGGTCCTGGATTGCCGTTGGCCGCCCTCCGACCAGCGCAGGATCGCGTAGTCGAGGCCCTGATCGTCCAGGCGATTCTCCCACCGGATGTTCACCTTCGGGTTCCGTCGCGGTTTTCCGGCCATCGCAGTCCTCCAAGAGTTCGGGCCATCGCACGCGCCAGCCGCGCGAGCTGCCCGGCATCTTGTACGCGCGAATCGTGTGGTTCTTCGCACATTTCAGCAGGCGCGGGTAGCTCCAGCCCATCTCCCGGGCCGCACGTTCCAGCGTCACGGGCCGGGTGCCCGCCAGCTCGTCTTGGGTGAGCGGAGTTTGGCTGCGGCCGTTCACCGAGCGCGCACTCGGTGAACGGGAAATGGCAGTTGGCAAGCCGCGCCGAATCATCTTGATTGGCCCTGTGTCGAGGGCCGGTTTTCGGGTTGCTCGCGGAGCGAGTCCTGGACGGGCTCGGCGACGGGGATCTGGCCCACCCCCTTCGCGAGGCGGCGGACCGTGGTGAGCGGGGCGTCGAGCCGCCGCGCGGCCTCGCGCACGGAGACGCCTCCGGCGAGCAGAGCGGCCAGCGCCTCAGGATCGATCACGACCCGCGGCACCGGGCCGGGGCGGTGGCCCTTGGCGCGGGCGCGCGCGACGCCAGCGAGCACACGCTCGCGAATGATCTCGCGCTCCAGCTCCGCGACGGCGGCGACGATGGTGAACATCGCCCGGCCCAATGGAGTTGACGTGTCAACGGCTTCTCGCAGCGAGACGAACTCGACTTGCAGGGTGCGGAACTCTTCGAGGGCTTGCAGCAGGTGCCGCGTCGAGCGAGCGAAACGGTCGAAACGCCAGACAGCGACGACATCGAAGCGACCCCGTCTGGCGTCGGACATCAGCCGATCGAGCCCGGGGCGGCGCTCTCGCCGACCGCTGACGCCCTCGTCGGCGTACTCGCCGGCGATGCGCCAGCCGCGTTGCGTCGCGACGGCACGCAACTCGTCGAGTTGAAGCGCCACGTCCTGGCCGTGGGCGACGGTGCTGACGCGGGCGTAGAGGGCGGCGCGGGCGGGGCGGTCAGGCACCGGGCGCCCCCATGGTGTCGGCGTCGAGCGCGACGCCGAACCAGCCACCACCGACGGCGCCCGGGGGGCGGACTTGCCCAAGGAAGCCCGGGTGCGGCCTGACCCGACCGAGCCACTGGCTCGACGTAAAAACGCCACCTGGGCGACAGCCGCCCCAGTGGGCGGCCGCCCTCGTCCAGCGCACGAGCCGCTCCGCGTTGAAGGCGAAGACCCACCCCTCCGCGTCGCGTTGGAGCGAGACGCCCTGTCGCGAGTAGAGGCCGGGTCGATCACGCAGGGTGCAGTCAACCGCGACCGGGATGGTGAGCAGGTAGCGCACCTCGTCGGCTGCGAGCGCGGCAGGGCTCACGTCGGCCGCCGTCGCCGCACGGACAGCCTCGACGGGGTCGAGCGACCCGGCCGCCGCGAGAGTGCGGAGTCGCATGCGGCCGCTCATGGGAGCGTGGCCCCGCGCTGACGCGGCCGATGCTGCGATGCGCTTGCGTTAGCGGGACTGATCATGGCGATGAGCATCGCGGAGTGCGGTCGGTATGGCTTCGCGGGATTCTGATCACTTCTTCGTGGCGCCCTTCGCGCGCCCGGCGGCCGCCTGATCATGCCGCGCGCTCCTCGATTCTCTGGCGGAGCGCGGGTGCCGCGGCAGCCGAGGGGGCCACCGCCCTTCGACGTGGACCAGGGCACGGCGGACGATTCAGCAGCGGAGTTCAAACGGCTCTGCCGCATCGATCCGCGCCGTGACAGGCTCGTGCAACTCGCCGCGTGGTCCGGGGCGGTCGCCGAGTACATGGAGCAGGTGATGGGTGTCGCCTCCTGGGCGTCCCGCGCCCTGGACACGCTGCCGGATCGACCCGGGGTTCGCTGGCCGAGCCAGGCGGCGGTGCCAAGGCGGCTCTCACCGGAGATCGCGGTCGGCCAAATCGACGAGTGCTATTCGATGATCGACGAACGGGTGAGAGACCTCCGGGGTGCACTGGAGGCGCTCGCCGGCCGTCAGCGAGCATTCGAGGTGGCGTTCGGGATGCCCGGCTACGATCCGGTTGTGGCCGGGCGCCCCCCGGGAATCGCACACGCCCTCGAACTCGGTCGCGCAGCCACGAGGCGCGAGCCGAAGCGACCCCGCGATCAACCTGAGTCAGCCTACGTCCTCACGCTCCACCTGCTCTGGGGTGCGAGCGACCGCGCGCCGCTCACGGCGTCACTGGTGGCGCTCGCGGCCAAGGCCTGGGGGATGGGGTCGACCAAGAAAGGGGCGCTCCGTAGGTGGGGCGACCGCCTGGCCTGGGCGCGTGCCCAGCCGTTCGACCCGCGTGATCGCTCGAGTGCAACTCCATCGAGCATCGAGCTATGGAATGCGTGCCATAGCCCGCCGCCGAGGATGAACCGCGCCGGACCGGTGACCGTCGCCGAGCTGGTGGCATTCCTCCTGGACGAAGAACGATCCTGAACCCCGGGTGTCGCTGGCGATTGCGATGCGCGAAGCTCGCCGCCATGAGCACCCCCCGTCTCGCCTCCCGCCCGGTACCCCTGGGCATCTCAGTAATGGCGCTCGCCGATCTGCTCGGCGTGCCTACGCCAACCATTCGAGGCTGGCTGCGCCGTGGCGTGCTGCGCTCCTTCCGCATCGGCGGGCGCAGGCTCGTGGATCGCGCAGAGGTCGAGCGGATCGTCGGGCACGCTCCCAGAACCGGGCGCGACGAGGGGGCCTCGGTGCGCAGCGCCTCACAACGTACCGAATGGAGTTCAAATGACGACGAATGACCCCTCTCTCCTCGCTCGCCTGAAGGAGGCGCAAGAGGCGCTGGGGCAGGCCGAAGACACCTGCGCCGCCGGCGGGGGCGATGCCATCGCTTGCTCGCTGGTCGGCGGCGCGCGTGAACTACTCCGGGGCGCCCGACTCGTGCTCGAAGGCGGCGTGGCCTCAGCCGCTGGGTCGGCGCCCGTGGCCGGTGGCGCAGACGACCCGGAGCCTGCGGGCGAGGGCGATCGCGACGCTACGGCAGATCCCAGAGTCGACCCCTAGAACACGAACGCCGACCCGCAGGGGATCGGCGCCGTGGATGTCGCAGCCCGGCAAGGCCCGCCATCCGACACGGCGAAGTGGAGGACACCGCGTGCCCC
>SXON01000045.1 GCA_005778355.1 Pseudomonadota bacterium
AGCGTGACTGAGAGCAGGCCAGGAGCAGCCAGGGCAGGACTCTCACCATGCCAGGTCGAGGTCCCACGGGCCCCCGCCGATGGTCGCGAAGTAGAGGTGATCGTGGGTCGGCGGCGGGTCATCCTCCAGCACGCCGAAGTCGAGGTCGCGTCCCTCGCCCCACGCGGCGTCGATCCCGCGCGCGTGGTCGAGGTCGTCGCCCGAGATGCGCCGGGAGGCGTAGGTGGGCTCGCCGGGAACCCACGGGAGTGAGCGCCGCTGGATGAGGTACACGCCACTCGCCCCGGCGGTGGCGTCCTCGCCCTCCCGGTAGGCGGTGACGGCGTACAGCCCCTCGACGTCCGGGTGAGGCACCACCGAGGTGATCGCCTGCCTGATGTCGCTGGCGGCGATCGCCGTCCGCGCAGCCCCGGTGGCGAGACTGATCGCGCACACGCCGCCGCCTGAGGAGGTGTCGCCGGTGGCGTTGCCGCCGAACACCAGCAACGAGCTGCCATCGGGCGTGACGGTCGCGCCCCACGTGAGCGTGGGGGCGAACTCAGCCGTCACGTAGGCGGCGAGCGGCAACGCCGGGGGGCCGCCGAGCGGGCAGGCGTCGTGCGGCCACGCGGTCCAGCCCAGCGGCACGTCCTCGTCGCCCAGCTCGAACTCGACCTCGCGGACGCCGCAGGTCTTGGTGGAGATGAACACGCGCACGTGGGTGCCGCCCGTGGCCGTGTCGGTGTCGGGATGCAGGGAGAGGGAGGCGGCCCCGCGCGTGGGGTCGCCGGTCGCCGCGATACCCTCGAAGAACGACACCTTGTCGCAGGTGTTGTCGCCGGCGGAGCCGGGCACTGACGGCACCGTTTCCTCGTAGGTCACCTCCTCGTAGCGGAGGCCCGTGGCCCCGTCGTCGTAGACCACCCACAGGCCCTCGCCGCTATCTTGGGCGCAGAGCTCGTTGGAGTCGTCGCCATCGGCGCTGTCGCACCGGCCCGCCGCGACCACCAGCGCCGTGTTCTCGCCGAGCGCCACGAGGTCGGTGAGACGGCCAATGTTGCCGAAACCGAACACAAGCGTTGCATCGGGATCGTTGCTGGCGTTGCACTGGTTCCACGTCCCGTGGCTCGGATCGAACTGCCCCGAGTCGAGGCAGGTGAGCTCCCAGCGGAGGTCGCCGGTGGTGTCGTAGGTCATGTTGTTGGAGCGTTTCGCGACCGACACCGCGTCCCAGCACCACTCCGACGACGCACGGCGGTGGAAGATCATGTTCTGCTTGGCCGAGTCGTGGTAGTCAGCGGACTCGAGCGCGATGGGGGAGTACCACGCCTCGTGCACCAGGTCGCCGGCGTCATCGCGCTCGCCGCTCGTCCAGACGTCGACACGCCCGGCCGCGATGGTGGCGGAGGGGAGGTGGCAATCGCGGTCGGCCGCCTCGCGGAGATCGGGGTCCTCGTGCCCGTGCAGGGTGAACAGGCTGATGTCACCGGCGGCGGCGTAGGTGAGATCGGCCTCGTAGGCACCGTCGTCGATGCCACCCGGCAGCGTGGCCACGTCGAAGAAGGTGCCGTCCTGGAAGGTGCGCGCGCCCAGCTCGCTCATGAAGAAGTTGATCTTGTCGAGGTCATCCACCCCGTCCTCCGCGTCCCACCCCGTCGCTAGGGCGAAACCACCGTCGAGTTGGACGAGGTCGTCGGTCTGCGGGATCCACCAGGGGTACTGTGCCGCGAGGAGCAGGCGCAGAGGGTAGCTGGCGCTGCCGTCGTCCCAGAACACTGCGTCGTGCATCGCGCCGCTGTGGGTCCACACGATGGGCTCCGCATCGAGGTACCCGTCGCCAGCGTAGATGCTCGCGAACCGGTCGGTCGTGCCGCCCACCACGCCGAGCCCGGGATAGTCGTCATTGGCGAGGAAGTTGTCGTCGCGGTCGGCGAAGTCGAGCAACGGGTGCCAGTTGAGCACCGTCCCCTCGGCCACGGGGTCCGCCCCCTCGAGGTGGGAGCGGAAGTGACGCACGCAGTCAAGACCGGGGATACCGTCACCGGCCTGGTAGAAGGCGAAGAGGTAGCCGGCGTCGGGATCGGCCACCACGCTCACGATCGACGAGCTCACCTCGTTTTCGTTGTTGGGCGGCACGAGGTCGCCGATCCAGCTTGAAGAGTCGTCCGCGGCGGCGCAACCGCGCAGTGGCGCCTTCATCGCCCCGGTTGTCGGGTGGTAGTAGGGGAGGGGGTCGCCAACCGTGTACGTCGTGCCGCCGGTGTCCCAGTTGTCGGCGTACTGCGGGACCACCGACCACGATGGCCGATTCGTGGTGTCCGTCGCGTCGGTGTCCCAGAGTTCCACGACCGGGTCGACCCCAGGGGCGCTGGCGGTCACCGTCATCGCGTAGACCGTGGAGTGCGCGTGCGCGGTCGCGCAGGTGCCATCCTCGTTGCCATCCCCGCGCTTGCCGCCGTCGGCGATGAAGACCTGGTTCGGCACCATCGGGTTCACCTCGATGTCGCGCACGTCGAGGGCCTCGTCCTCGGGGTTGCCGTCGTCGTCGAACACCTCGAAACACTCCAGGGTGCCGTCGCAGGTGCCGCCCTCGTCGGACACGAGCGGGCAGAGGTACAAGCCGGACCGGCCGGCGTCGCTGGTGAAGTTACGCACGGTGTAGCCGACGAGGAGCCAGGACTGGTCTGCGGCCTCGTCGGTCACGATGGCCGCCGCCGTGGGGAAAGCGTCGACCGGCAACCCGCCGTCGCCGGAAACGTAGGGCTCGCAGATGGCGGGCGTGCCACCCCAGCGCGTGCCCGTCACCCGGTAGACGCCCGACGTGTCGATACCGTTCGCACGTCGCTGCGCGAGGGCGTACACGCTGTCCCAGTCGTCGGCCGGGTCGTTCACCAGGATCTTGCCGGAGCTGTAGAGGTCGTGCAGTTCCTCGTCGGTGCACCCGCTGTTGTGCTTGGTGAAGCCCAGGTCCTCGCTCACGAGGATCTCCGTCCAGTCGGTGCCACCGGGCGAGCCGGTCCACAGGCCGCCGCCGTCGCCGTCGACATTGTCGCCCGTCGCGACCACCGCCTGCGATAGGGCGTGGGCCTCGCTGTACCACGCGTCCCACGTGCCCATGTCGCCGCGGTCGATGAAGTCCTGGGACTTGCCGTTGGCAAACTCCCAGGACTCCCCGTCCGTGCTGCACGACAGCCCGCCCACGTCGCTGCCCATGAACAGGTAGTTGCCCGCCTCGCTGGGGCGCACGAAGGACATGCGGCCGCCGGAGGGTACCTTGGTGGGGTTGGCGGTGGCCTCGATGTCGACCAGCGGGGCCAACGCGTAGGCCCCGTTGCTGATGGTCACCCAGTCGATGATCGCGTTGCCACCGGTGCAGGCGAGCCGGAAGAGCCCCACCGTGGAGCCGGGCCTGATGTTCGAGAACTTCAGCGAGTTGGTGCCTTCGTCCAGCGAGAGCGTGGTGGAAGACGACGCGCCTTGCTTCTTCACCTCGAGCGAACAACTGGCGCTGGCCGCGAGGTCGTCCACGTCAACCGTGACCGAGAACTCGCCGTTGCCCCAGGCGAAGGTGTTCGCTAGAGTCGCGAGCGCCGATCCTCCCTGGGGGGGGGGGTCATCGTCAATTGTCCGGCTGCAAACTGTGCATTCTGACGATTCCAGTCCACGGCGCCCGGGTTTTCCAGCGCGGTGACGTACACTCGTCGCAGTAGACGCGACCCATCGCAGTCGTCATCCACCTCGTTCGCGACGTCCTCGGCCGCCGCGGGGTTCACCGCCTCGTTGTCGTCGTCGCAGTCGGGAGCGCTCCCTCGGCGTGCCAGCCGTCCTGGTCGGCGTCGGTGGCCCAGGCGTGGCTAGTGACGAGCAGGAGCGCGGTGACCATGGCGTACCCCGGTGGTGCCGTCATCGTCGCACTGGATGGGTCGCGACGCAACGGGGACCGAGACGATTTCTGCCCGTCGGGTCACCTTCCGCTCCGGCTGTGGCATCAACGAGCGCCACGTGGAAACCGGAGAGGTCACCTGGGCTTTCCCGAGCGAGATCCTCGCGCAGGACGGCGAGTAGGCCGAGGGCCCGGGGCCATGTGACGCGAGAAGCGCCGCATCGGCGCCGCGCGCCCGGTGACGTCCGCATACTCTGGGGTATGGACCCCACCGACCGCCAGGCAACGTCAGGCCCGACCTCCGCTCGACGTCCTGGGGACAGGACGCCGCTCGCCGTCCTCGGTGCGTTCCTGATGGGGGGCATCGCGCTCGCGTGGGTACCGCTGGATGGCTGCGTAGCGCTGCTACCGTGGGCGGCGGGCAGCCTCGGCCTGGGACTCTACCTCCAGTTCAAGGACCAGACCTGGCCGGCCATGGGCAGGGTCGGCTTCTCATTCCTGGCGCTCCTGCTGCTGGGATGGCCGGGTGGCGTGTCCGAGGTGGCTGATGGGCTCGCCAGGGCCGTCCCTGACGCCGCCCCAACGGCCGGAGTTGACATTGCCACCGGGCTCGCGGGTTGTGGATACGCCTTCCCGGGCGCGTTGGTTGGCGGTGCCATCGCCGCGCTCATCGGCCGGCGGAGCGCCTAGCGGGGCAGCTTCGACGCGCGCTTTCCCCTCAGACGGAGAGTCAGCGACCGCGCCAGCGCCGCTGCGCCCAGGAAGAGCCCAGCTGCGGCGCCCTCGTCGCAACCACAAGGCGGCTCCTCGGGGATGGGCGGCTCCGCGTCGAGCAAGCTCCCATCGGGCTTCACGCGCGCGGTGACGAGGGTGTGCTCCAGCGTGCCGCGTGCTTCGCCCCAGCCGAGCAGGAAGCCGCCGTCGATGGGCACCGCCGCCACGCGATCGATGGCGGCATTGTCGAACGCCACGGTGGTGGCCTCGCCGAGCACGCCGTCGTCCAGGGTGGCCATCGCGAGGCGGTGCGCCTCGCCGCTCACTTCCACCCACGCCAGCGACAGCGCGTCGTCGCTGGCGATGAGCGTGGGGCGCCAGGCCTCGTCAGTCCGGTCGAAGTACACCGGCGCCGACCAGGTGTTGCCCGCGTCGCTGCTTTGCGCGTAGGCCAGTCGCCAGCCGCCTTCCTCGAGGGTGGCCCCGGCGCGGCTGGCCCAGGCGAGGTGCAGGGCGCCATCGTCCGTGCGCACCAGCGAGGGCCAGTAGGAGTAGTCGAGGTCGGCCGACACGCGCACGAAGTGGGGCGCCTCGCTCTGCCCGTCGAGCATCACCCAGATGTCGCGGTTGTCGTTGGCCTCGAAGTAGTCCTCGGCGGGGATGCAGGCGAAGGCGCCCACCACGTCGTCGGGCGTGGCGAGGAGCTCGACCTCCGCCGGGAGGTGGAAGGTCGCGGGACCGATCACCGGTGTCTGCGCGCCGCTCGCGACGTGAATCCAGTCGGCGGGCGCGTCGGCGATACCCACGAACTCGTCCCAGGACCAGAAGTGGGTGCGCCCGTCGGGCCCGTCCACCACCTCCGGGAGCGTGCTCGAAAACACGTCGCTGTCGATCACCACCGGCGTGGTCCACGTGTCGCCGTCGCCCTCCGTGACCACGACCGTCCAGGTGCCGAGGGCCTCGTCGTAGGCCCGCCAGCTCACGCGCAGGCCCGTCGGCGTGGCGAGGGCACGCACTTCCTCGGGCGTGACCCCGATGCCGAGGGGCACGTCGGCGGCGTCGGACCAGGTCTTGCCCTGGTCGTCGGAGTAGCGGTGGACGATACCCTCGCCCTCGCTCGCGTCTTTCAGTCGTGACGCAAACATGTGGACGCGCCCGTTGGCGTCGACCACGAGGTCCGGGTCGACCACGGAGCTCTCGGGTGTGCCCGGCGGGTCGGCCAGCACCGGGACAATCGGGCGTCCGCGCGCCAGCGGCAGCTCGGCACCCATCACGTAGGCGATGGTCGCGGCGATGTCTTCCAGCTCCCAGCCACCATCGACTACCACGCCCTGGGCGATGCCGGGGCCCCATGCCAGCAGAAAGCTCTCACGACATCCCGCGCAACTGTCAGTATGCCCGGGCCAGCGCTCGTCGAGGTGGCGCCCGTGGTCGGCGAAGACGAAAACCACGTCGTTGGCGCCCATGGTCGAGCCGGCGATCGAGCGGACGAGCTGGTCTTCGGCCACGATGCTGCCGACGTAGCCGTCCCAGCGCTCCTCGTGCCCATTCTTGTCGGCCTCGTGCAGGTTGAGCAGGATCACCTGCGCGCCCTGGGCCTCCACGCGGGCGAGCGAGCGCTGCACGAGCGCCTCGTCGTCGGCGGTGGCCTCGGATTCGCTTGGATACTCGCGCGCCCCGACGCGACCGAGCCCCGGGTAGAGCGAGCGCCCCTGCGAGTCCATGAAGACGGTGTTGCCATCGACGTAGCCGCCGTCGAGATCGAGGCCGCGGGCGAGGCCCACCGCCTCGAACACCGTGGGACGCAGCGCGCGCTCCAGCCGCCGCCCGTCGTACCAGGGCAGGCCCGGGTGCGGCTCGCGGTGGCCGGAGAGGGCGCCGCGGTGGGCGCCGTCGGTCTGGGTGGAGTCGCGATTGAGCAGGTTGTAGGCGATGGCTCCCTGCGGCGCCATCGTGCCCATCAGCCACTCGAGGTTCTCGCTGCCGGCGTCCACGCCCTCGCTCGCGCGGTGGCCGTCCATCACGAAGATCCACGCCCGGTCGGGGGCGGCGAGGGCGAGCGCGGCGAGCAGCAACATCCGCCCGCGCGTATAGCCGGAGAAGCGTGCTATGCGCTGGCCCAGGATGTCTAGGACGGTCCTCGCGCTGCTCTTGGGTTGTCCCGGCGGCGGTGATTCCGGGCCCTCCGACACGGCTGGTCGCGACACGGACGAGGCACGCCTCGCTCGCCTCGCCGAGGGGAGCGACGCGCCACGGGGCGACTGAGAGTGCTCCGAACGAGAGCATCATCAACAACCGTCCACGAGATCGGATCAGATTCGGTCGGTCAGAGGCCGAGGCCGGGGACGATCCAGGCGCCCGCCGCGGTGTAGCCGTCGTGCATCGCCTCGCCGAGCGCGGCCAGCGCGACGTCGGGGTGCCCGTCACCGTCGAAGTCGCCGATCCCCTCCACCGCGACCCCGGTCGACTGGAGGTACTCGGTGCCGACCAGCAGGGATCCCGCCGCCGAGGCGGGGATGGAGCCCGCGAGCGGCGGGTAGATCACCAGCGCCGCGCCCTCGCCAAGCGACTCCGCTGCCATCCACAGCGCGCTCGCGACGAGGTCGACGCGGCCGTCGCCGTCGAGGTCGCCGGGGGCGTCGAGGTCGTCGTGGCCCACGTACGCGGCCACGCCGTCGTCGACGATGGTGGCGGTGGCGGTGGTGTCCATGGA
>SXON01000046.1 GCA_005778355.1 Pseudomonadota bacterium
CGCCGTCGAGGTCGCCGACGCCGGCCACCGCCTCGCCGATCCCTTCCCAGGCGAGCGTGTCGTAGATAGTCACGTCGGCCGACACCGAGAGGTCGATTTCCCCGGACAGGCGGCAACTGCCCGGGTCGCAGTCCTGGTCGATTCCGTCGTCGCACACCTCGGTGGCACCAGGGAACACGGTGTCGTTGGCGTCGTCGCAGTCGTCGCCCGCGTCAACCGTGCCCGTGTCGCCTGCGCATCCGGTCGTGCCCGTGGAGTCGCCGTGGCCGTCGCCGTCGGCGTCCGGGTACACCGTGGTGGCGACCTCCTCGTCGGTGCCCCCGTCGCAGTCGTCGTCGGCGTGGTTGCACACCTCGGTGGCCCCGGGGTGCACGAGGGGATCGCCATCGTCGCAGTCTTCCTCGTCGAGCCAGCCGTCGCCGTCACTGTCCGGAGGCGGGAGCGCCGAGTCGCCGGTGTCCGCCGTGTCGAGCGCGGGCGTGCCGCTGTCGCGCGCGGGGCCGCTCTCCTTGTCCTCGGGCACGGGGCACCCGGCGAACAGGGCGAGGCACCAGGGCGCGAGCGGGAACATGCGCCTACAGCTCGTACGCGATCTCGCCGTCGACCCAGGCGGTCGCGAGCGTGCTGCCCGACTCGAGCAAGATCATCCAGCCTGGCCGGATGTGGCGCTTGCCGTCGGTGTTGAAGGTTGCCTTCACCGGGTTGATCGAGCCGTCGGCGGTGATCCAGCTCTGGGTCAGCGCGGTCGGGGCGTCCGGGTTCTGCTTGTCGATCGCGGTCTGGACCGCCGGTTTGAGCTGGATAACCCCGTTCTTCGCGCGGACGTCGCCCCAGAACTTCGCCCCGGTTATGCCGTCGCACTCCTCCCAGTCCCCGGCGGGGATGAAGTAGGTGACCGTGCTCGATGCGGTCGCGACGGTCTGGCGGGTCATGCGGCGGTGGCGGGTGATGGGCACGGGAAGTTCCTTCTTGCCCGGCACGATTAATGCAGAGAGAGAGAGAGATCTGTCAAGATCTATTCGTCGCGACTGGCGATTTCGTGCGCCCTCGCGGAGGGAACCCGGCTACCGCCCGATCGCCGCCCCGGCCGCAGCCGCCGCCTCGATGAACGGCCGCGGGAAAACGCCCATCCCCACCGTCGCCAGCACCGCGAGCACGATGGCGACCCGCATGGCGCCGCCCGTCGCGACCGGCGCCGTCTTCGAGGGCGCCTCGATGTACACCGCTCGGCCGAGGCGCAGGTAGTAGAAGAGGCCCACGACGGTGACCAGGGCGCCGGCGAGCACGAACCAGGTGTAGCCGGCCAGCCAGGCGTTCTTGAAGAGCACCATCTTGCCCCAGAAGCCCGCCACGAAGGGGATGCCGCCGAGTGACAGGAGGAAGAGCAACATCGCGAGCCCGAGCCCCGGGTTGCGACGCGCGAGGCCGTTGAAGGCCCCGATGTCGCCCTTGTCGTCGACCTCGACGGCCTCCGCCACGAAGAAGGCGCCCATGTTCGCGGCCACGTAGGTAGCCAGGTAGAAGACCATCGCCTCGATGCCGGCGCCGCGGCCCATCAAGAGCGCCACGAGCAAGAGGCCCATGTGCCCGATGCCCGAGTAGGCGAGCAGGCGCCGCGCGTTCTGCTGGGGGATCGCGAGCGCGTTGCCGAGGGCCATCGATAGGATCGCGAGGGCCAGCAAGATCGGGGTCCAGCGCTCGGCGGTGGACGGGAAAGCCTCCCACAAGAGCCGCGCGAGACCGCCCAGGCCCGCCGCCTTCGGCGCCACGCTGAGAAAGGCCACGAAGGGGGCGGGCGCGCCCTGGTAGGTGTCGGGCACCCAGCCATGGAAGGGGACAGCGCCGAGCTTGTAGGCCATGCCGGCCAGCATCAGGAGTGAGCCGAGCACCAGCATCGGGCCTTGTCCCGTGCGCACCACCGAGAACAAGGTTTCCCCGGTGGCGCCGATGACGAAAGAGAGCCCGTAGGCGGTGATCGCCGCGCTCACCGCGCCGGCCACGTAGAGCTTCACCGCGCCCTCGTTGCCGACGGTGGTGTTCTTGTGGAGGGCCGCCATCGCGTAGAGCGGCACGCCCATCAGTTCGAAGGCCACGATCAACGTGATCAGTTCCTTCGCGCCCGGGAGTAGCACCATGCCGCAAGTGCTCGCGAGCAAGAGCAACAGATACTCGCCGTGGCGGCGGGGGAAGAGCCGCTCGGCGTGGTCGATCATGCCGGTGGCAGCGAGCACGCCGGCGCCGAGCACCACGCGCTGCACGTACACCGTGAACGCGTCGTTCTCGAAGGCCCCGGCGAGGGCCACGCCCGTCGGGACGAACCATGTCGCGACAAACAAGAGCGCGAGTCCCACGGCGGCCAGCGCGGCGGCGCCTCGCCGGGGGCCGGTGCCCGGCACCAGGTCGATGACCAGCACCAGGACGGCCAACGCGCACACACCGAGTGGGATCGCGAGTGGCATCATGGCGCCCCCCCCGCCTGCGCCGCCGCTTGGACGACCGGCAGGTGCAACGAGGTGCCCACGTCGATGGCGTCGAGCACCAGGCGCGGCCAGCAGCCGAACACGATGAGGCAGCCGCCGAGCAAGACCAGCGCCACCCACTCCGTGCCCTTCGCGTCGGAGAGGTGGTGGTAGCGCTCGGGGGGACCCTCACCCCAGAAGATCGCGCGCACCGCGCGGAGCACGTACACGGCGGTGATCCACGCGCCCACGATGCCCGCGAGGGCCCAGACCACGTGGCCAGACTTCCACGCGCCGAGGAACACCAGGAATTCAGCGATGAAACCGGCGAAGCCGGGCATGCCCAGCGAGGAGAGCCCCGCCAGCGTGAAGAACACCGCCACGCCGGGCATCACCTTGGCGAAGCCGCCCATGCGGAAGATCTCGCGGTCGTGAGCGCGGCCGTACACGAGCCCCACCAGCGCGAAGAAGAGGCCCGTCATCAGGCCGTGGGCGAACATCTGGAACACGGCGCCGTTCCAGCCGTCGGTGTCGAGCGTGGCGGCGCCGAGCATCACCACGCCCATGTGCGACACCGAGGAGTAGGCGATCACATACTTCAGGTCGGTCTGCGACATCGCGCCGAGCGCGCCGTACACCACGTTGATCACTGCCACCGCCCCGACGATCGGCGCCCAGGCCACGGCCCCCTCGGGGCAGAGCACCATGCCCACGCGCATCACGCCGAAGGCGCCGAGCTTCATGAGCACCCCGGCGTGCAACATCGACACGGCGGTGGGCGCGCTGGCGTGCCCGTCGGGCGACCAGGTGTGGAAGGGGAACACGCCGGCGAGTGAGCCAAAGCCCAGCCACAAGGCAGGGAACACCCAGAGCTGCGCTTCCCGGCTGAGCGGGTGCTCCATGAGGTGCAGCATCCCGAAGTCGCGCGCGCCGCCGCCCTGGTAGAGCGCGAAGATGCCGACGAGGATGAAGGCTGAGCCGATGAGCAACATCAGGGTGAGCTTCATCGCCGCGTACTCGCGGCCGCCCACGTCGAGGCGACGCATCGCGAAGGCAAACGGGCCCTTGATCTCGACCTTTTTCGTTGAGCCCCAGATGCCGATGAGCAGGTACATCGGCAAGACCGCGATCTCGTAGAACAAGAAGAACACGAAGAGATCGAGGCTCACGAACACGCCGAGCACGCCGGCGACCAGCGTCAACAGGAGGATGTAGAAGTCCTTGTCGCGGTCGTCGAGTGTCCACGTGGCAAACACGCCCGCGAAGAGGATGAGCCCGGTCAACAGGAGCAGCGACACGCCCCAGCCGTCGACGGCGAGGTCCCAGTTGATGCCGAGCGACGGCACCAGGGGGAACGTCTCCCGCAGTTGCAGCCCGCCCTCGTGCAGGTTGTAGGCGAGGCTCACCTCGATGGCGCCCCAGAGCGACACGAGGCTGGCCGCGGCGCTGAGCACCCGCGTGGTGCCCCGCGAGGACGCAGGCACCAGCAGCAAGATCGCGGCTGCGACGAGCGGCGCGAGCACGGTGATCGACAACCAGGGCACTAGCGCACCCCCCCGATGGCGCCCCAGGCCACCACCACGAGGGCACCCATCACCAGGAGGTAGCTGGCGTCGCGCAGCTTGCCGGTGTGGAGCACGCGCAAACGTTCGCTGCCGACGAGCGCCGCCCAGCCGAAGAGGTTCACCGCGCCGTCCACCACGTAGCGGTCGACGAACCCAACCATGCCCGCGAAGGGGCGGAGACCTTGCTGCCAGCCGCGCACGAAGAGCCCGTCGATGGGCCCCGAGCGAATGAAGCCGGCCAGCGCCGGGACACCGAGGCCCTCGAGCTTGCCCTGCCCGTACTTCATGTAGGCCAGGCCGATACCGCCGAGGCCCATCACCAGCGCGGCGAGGCCGGGCGGCGTGAGCGCGAAGTGCCAGGGGGCCCCGGCCACGTCGTCACCGAACCGACCGGTGGTGAAGCCGGCGACCGTCGCGATGACTGCCAGCGCGGCCATCGGCAACAACATCACCGGGGGCGACTCGTGGGCTTCCATCGAACGCGAGCTCGCGGGGCCGAGGAAGGCCATGCACACCACGCGCGTCATGTAGAAGGCGGTGAGGCCCGCGGCGGCGAGGCACAGCAAGAGCGGCCCGTAGGCGTGCGCGTGGAAGAGCTCCTCGAGCACGAGGTCTTTCGAGAAGAAGCCCGAGAGCGGAGGCACGCCCGCCAACGCGAGGGAGCCGAGCACGAACAAGGCGGCGGTGAGCTTGGTCTTCTTGGCGAGACCGCCCATCTCGCGCAGATCGTTGGTGCCCACCGCGTGGATCACCGAGCCGGCGCCGAGGAAGAGCAGGGCCTTGAAGAAGGCGTGGGTGGTCAAGTGGAAATAGCCGCCGAAAAAGCTGCCTGTCCCCAGCGCCGCCACCATGTAGCCAAGCTGCGAACAGGTGCTGTACGCGAGCACCTTCTTGATGTCGTGCTGCACCAGGGCGGTACAGGCCGCCACCAGCGCCGTCACCGCGCCGATCCAGGTCATGGCCGTCAGCACGGGAGGCGCCGCCTCGAAGATCGGCCATGCGCGCACCACGAGGAACACGCCGGCCGCGACCATCGTCGCCGCGTGCAACAACGCCGACACCGGCGTGGGGCCTTCCATCGCGTCGGGGAGCCACACGTGGAGCGGCACCTGCGCGCTCTTGCCCATCACGCCGCAGAAGAGGAGCGCGGCCACCAGCGTGGCGGCGCCGCTGTCGCCTGGCATCTCGAAGTCGAAGCCACCCGTCGTCACGTACAGGAGCACGACGCCCGACATCAGGCCGATGTCGGCGAAGCGAGTCACCCACACCGCCTTCACCGCGGCACGGCCGGCCGAGGGTTTGTCCCAGTAGAAACCGATGAGCAGGTAGGAGCAGAGGCCCACCAGCTCCCAGCAGCCGAGGAACTGCAGCATGTTGGGCGCGAGCACCATGCCCGACATCGCCACGATGAACAGCGAGTGCCAGGCGAAGTAACGACCGAGCGCCGGGCGCGGCTCGTGGGCCATGTAGCCGAGGCTGTACACCTGCACGCAGGCCGCCACGAAGGTGACAACCACCAGCATGGGTGCTGAGATCGCGTCGAGACGGAAGCCCACCTCGGCGATCGTCTTGCCGTCGTGAACCAGCCAGTCGAAAACCATGCCCACGGCGGGCTCACCGGCCACCGGGGCGCCGCTCCACGCGACGATCGCGGCCACGCAGGAGGCGAGCGCGGAGACGACGGAGAGCCACGCGGCGGGCATGCCCGAGTGCCGGAGCGGCCAGACGAACGCCAGCACGCCGAACGTGCAGAGCGGCAAGAACACCGGCACCATCGCGAGCTCGATCATCCCTGCATCTCCGAGGGAACGTCGGCGTCGACAGACTTGTGCGTGCGCGCGAGCAACACGACGATAGCGAGACCCACCACCACCTCGGCCACGGTGAGCGCGATGGAGAAGAGCGCCGCGGCCTGGCCGAACGGGGTGCCGCGGAAGTGCCCGAGCACCACCATGTTGAGGTTGGCGGCGTTGGCCATGAGCTCGACGCCGAGCAGGATGGCCACGAGGTTCTTGCGGGTGAGCACGCCAAAGAGGCCCACCGCGAAGAGAGCGGCAGACAGGGCGAGCCAGGCCTCGAGCGGGGGGCCGTTCATTCTTCGGGGTCCTTCCGCCGGGCGAGGGCGATCGCCCCCACCATCGCGGCGAGCAGCAAGACGCTGAGCGCCTCGAAAGGCAGCGCGAGGGGCCCGAGCAGCACCTCGCCGAGCAACTTCGCGCTGGGGGATCCGCCGACCGCCGACCGCGCCTGTGGAAGGCTGGTACGCACGACCGTGAAGGCCACGAGTCCGAAGATCGCGAGTGAGGCCAGCAGGGCACGACCGGGGTTGGCGATGAGCCCCGCCGTGGGGGCCTCGGGGCCGCGGCGCACCAGCATCACCGCGAACAACATCAGCGTGATGATGCCACCGGTGTACAAGAGCAATTGCATCGCCGCGAGAAAGCCTGCGTCGAGCATCGCGTAGAGCCCCGCCGTGGCCACCAGCGAGGCCGCGAGCCAGAGCACCGCTCGCACGAGGTCTGTCGTGCGCACCACCATGACGGCGGACACGATGGTGCCGAGACCCACGATCATGAAGAGCACCCACGCGGTCACGATGTCGCTCCGTCTGGGGCGGGCGCGGCCTTGGGCGCCTCAGGCTTCGGCGGCTTCGGGGGCTCCTGCATGCCGATGAGCTTCGCGCCCGTTCCCCAGCTCTGGGCCTTCTTCTCGTTGGCGTAGAGCCTCTCCATGGTGAGGAACAGCTCCTCGCGGGAGAAGGCGGGCGTGTCGGCGTCGCGGAGCATCACGATTGCGTCGGCGGGGCACACCTGGATGCACAGCTCGCAGTGGATGCAGGCGTTGAGGTCGAGCGTGAAGTCCTTGCACCAACCTCTCGGCTTTCCAGTCTTTTCCGAGTTGGCTCGGCCGCCGGGGACCACCACGATGATGTGCGACGGGCAGATCTTCTCGCACATCTTGCAGCCGATGCAGGCCTCGTCGCCGTGCTCGTCGTGCACCAGCGCGAAGGAGGTGCGGTAGCGCGCGGGCAGCTCGCGACGTCCCTTCCACGGCAGGGGCTCCGTGGTCATCGGGCGGAACAGGTTCTTCGCGCTGACCCAGAGCGCGGCGAAGGCGGCGAGGAGGCCCATCATGTGAGGTGCTTCCAGAGCGCGGCGGCCACCAGCGTGAGCAGGGAAAGGGGCACGAACACCTTCCAGCAGAGCGCCATGAACTGGTCGGCGCGGTAACGCATGAGCGTCCAGCGAACCCAGAAGATGAAGGCGTACAAGGCCAGTGCCTTCGCGATCATCCAGTGCGGCCCGTCGATGAACGGACCTTCCCAGCCCCCGAGGAAGAGCACCGTGGCGAGGAGCGACGCCACGAGCGTGTGCACGTACTCGGCGAGGTAGAAAAGTCCGAACTTCATGCCGGTGTACTCGGTGGTGATACCGGCCACGAGCTCCGACTCCGCTTCAGGAATGTCGAAGGGGATGCGGTTGGCCTCGGCGAGCGAGGTGAGGAAGAAGAGGACGAAGGCCACGAGTCCCGGACCGGGCGGCCAGAGCGCGAACCACGCGTAGCCGGATTGCGCCGCGACGATGTCGGTGATCGAGAAGCTCCCGGCGAGCACGATGGGGACCATCGCCGACAAGAGCAGTGGCACCTCGAAGCTCACTGCCTGGGCCGCCGCGCGCATCGCGCCGAGCAACGCGTACTTGTTGTTCGACGACCATCCCGCCATCCACACCGGGATGACCATCAGCGAGGTGATCGAGAGCGCGAAGAGCACGCCCACGTCGAGGTCGGCGGCCACCAGGCCCGGCCCAAAGGGCAGCGCGGCGGCGGAGGCGAGTATGAGGATCGCGCCGATGGGCGGCGCGAGGTTGAACAGGGCGCGGTCGGCGCCATCGGGGACGATGTCCTGCTTCTGCAGGAGCTTCAAAAGGTCGGCGATCGGCTGGAGCAGACCAAAGGGACCGACCTCCGTCGGGCCGGGGCGGTTCTGCATGCGGCCGGCGAACTTGCGCTCGAACCACACCGACCACGCGAAGGTGACCATGAGGAAATTGACGACGACGAAGCCGACGACTCCGCCGTGGACCCATGGGTTGCCGAGGATCATCGTCATCAGCGATCGACCTCGCCCATGATCGGGTCGAGGGAACCGAGGGTGACGATGATGTCGCTGAGGTTCTGCCCCTGCGCGAGGTAGGGCAAGAGCGAGAGCGCGTGGAGCGAGGGGCTGCGGATCTTGCAGCGGTAGGGTTTGTCGCTGCCATCGGCGATCACCCAGGTGCCGAGCTCACCGCGCGGCGACTCGATGGCACTGTAGGCGATGCCCGCCTTCGGCTTCACGGCCCCCGGCAACTTCACGGATTTGAGCGCGTTGATCGGCCCCTCGGGCACGCCGGCGAGCAGGAGGTTCACCAGCCGGATGCTCTCGCGCATCTCCGCGAGGCGAACCTCGAAGCGCGCCTGGCAGTCGCCCGCGCTGGCGGTGGCCACGTTGACCTTCAGCTCGCGGTAGAGCCCGTAGGGCTGGTCGCGACGCAGGTCGTAGTCCACCCCCGAGGCCCGTAGCACCGGCCCCGACACGCCGAGCGAGAGCGCCAGGCCGGCATCGACGACGCCCACGCCCTGGGTGCGGGCGAGGAAGATCGCGTTGGTCCGAACGAAGTCCTCGTACTCCACGATGCGCGCAGAGATCGCGGCGAAGGTGCCACGGACGAGCGCGTCCCAGCCCGAGGGCAAATCGTGCCGACACCCGCCGACTTGCAGCGTGTTGTAGTGGAAACGCGAGCCGGTGAGCGCCTCGAAGCAGTCGAGGATGGTCTCCCGCTCGCGAAAGGTGTGCATGAACAGCGTGGCGCCACCGCCAAGCGCACCGCCCATGTCGAGGCCGAAGGTGCCGATCCACAAGAGGTGACTCGCGACGCGCTGCATCTCGGCGCCCAGCGCCCGGATGGTCTGCGCGCGCGGGGGCGGCTCCACGCCGAGGAGCGCCTCAAAACCCATGTTGATCGCCATCTCGTTGGAGAAGGCGGCCACGTAGTCGTTCTTGTCGACGATGGGCGTGATCTGCACGTAGGTGAGCTTCTCGCAGAGCTTCTCCACGCCACGGTGGAGGTAGCCGAGGTAGGGCACCGCCTTGATGCAGGTTTCGCCGTCGAGATACAACTTGACGCGGAGAACGCCGTGAGTCGATGGGTGCTGCGGGCCGAGGTTGAGCACCAGGAGGTCGCCCTCGGGATCGTAGCTCTCCACGTCGAAGTGGGGATTGGGCACCTTTGCGCGCGCGCGAATCAGCGCGGCGACAGGCTCGGACACGGGACCATGGACTAGCGCCATGGAAAGTGCCTCGTGTCGATCGCGTAGTCCCGACGGAGCGGGTGCCCGGGCCAGTCTTCAGGCAGCATGATGCGACGCAGATCCGGGTGCCCGGCGAAGCGCACGCCCACGAGGTCGAACTGCTCGCGCTCCTGCCAGTCCGCGCCTTGCCAGAGGCCCGCGAGAGAGGGGCAGGCGTCGCTGGTGGGGATCCACAGGCGCAAGACGACGTCTGTGCCTGGCGCCCCGGGCACGGGGATGCGGCGGAGCCGATACTCCACCAGCGCCCGATCTGGCTCCGTCTCCGAGGCCGGGTAGTGCGCGGCACAGCAGTAGACGAAGTACTCGAAGCCCTGCCCTTGGAGGTAGGTCGCGATGTCGATCAGCTTCTCGGCGGCAACGTTGACGACGCCGTTCTCCTCGACGAGCTCGAAGCGGGAAAGGTCGACGCTCACTGGCCACCTGTCGGTCGACGCAGTCCCCCGCCGGGGTCGAGCCCGAGCACCGCCTCGAGCTGCGCCTGCGAGGTTTGCTCGTCGCGCCCCGGGTCGCCAAGGCGGCCGATCGCGGGCGAACGCAGTCCCGGCATGTCGGGGCGAAGCTCGGGCTCGGTCCACCGTCCCTCGCGTTTGGCGCGGATCTTCTCCTGCAATCGCCGGATCCCCATGAACAAGGCCTCGGGGTTCGGCGGGCAGCCGGGCACGTACACGTCAACCGGCATGAAGGTGTCGACCCCGGGGACAACGCTGTAGATGTCGCGGTAAAAATCACCGGAGATCGCGCAGGATCCCATGGCGATCGCCCACTTGGGCTCCGGCATCTGGTCCCACAGTTTTTTCACGCGCGGGGCCATCTTCACGGTGATCGTGCCGGCGATCACCATCACGTCGCACTGGCGGGGGGTGCCGCGCGCGATCGTGCCGATGCGGTCGAGGTCGAAGCGGGAGCAGGCCGCGGCCATGAACTCGATGCCGCAGCACGAGGTGGCCATCGGGAAGACCCAGAGGGCGTTGGTGAGCCCCCAGGTGAGCACGCGGTCGGCCGTGGTGAGCCCGAGGTCGACGCCCGGGAACTTCTCGAGTGCCTCGTACAAGGGATGGACGAAGGCCTCGTTTTCTTCGTTCACTGCCACGTGAGCGCTCCCTTTCGGACGGCGTAGAGCCATCCGAGCAGCAGGATGCCGAGGAAGGCAAACATCTCGACCATCACCACCAGCCCGCCGCCCTCGATGTTCAGCGCCCAGGGCAACAAGAACGCGGCTTCCACGTCGAAGACCACGAAGACCAGCGCCACGACATAGTAGCGCGGGTGGAATCGCACCCATGCGAGCCCATCCGGCTCCTCGCCGCACTCGTAGGTGAGGCCCTGGGTCGGGGGCACCTCGCGGGCGCGGACCCCGAGGAATTTCGCGGCGATCAGCGTGCCGAGCGCAACGGCCGCCGCGACAGCGGTAAAGGCGATGGCAGCGAGTCCAGCGGGCGACACGGCAGGTGAACCAGCGGGGGAGGGGAGGTGGGCCCTTGCGGGCGCACGAAGCTATGCCGTGTCTCGCCATGTCGCGAGGGGCGCGCTCCGATTCGCGCGCGGTTAGGAGACGGATGTGCAGAAGCAGATCACCATCCTCGGCCGGAACTACACGCTGAAGGCCGACAACGGCGAGGAGCTCGAGGCTGCCGCAGCCGACATCGATCGGCGCATGCGCCTTTTGACCGACCGGAAGAACGGGGTCGACCCCTACACCGCCGCGATGCTCACCTCGCTCAACCTCGCGAGCGAGCTGCGCGCCGTCAAACGCGGCTATCGTGAGCGCCTTGAAGCCATGGAACGAAACGCCGCCGCCGTCGAGGCCGTCCTCGCCGCTGCCGTGGCCGAAGACACCACCGCCCCCGGCGGTGCCGAGGAGGACGCATGATCGACACGCTGGCCGACAAGATGGCCGACAAGGTCAATGAACGCGTGGAGCAGGCCACGCAGTACATGGAGAAGGTCGCGAGCCCGCGTACCAACCGCGTGGTCGGCCTGGTGCTGGGCGTGCCCTCGTGGACGGTGCTCGGCCTCGCGAAATGGCTCGATCCGAACCCCCAGGGCTACGGGACCCACCTTCAGCTGGGCATGAGCGAGTGCACGATGATGCACTTCACCGGCTACCCCTGCCCGATGTGCGGGATGACCACGACCTTCGCGCTCTACGCGGACTTCCGGGTGATCGACGCGCTCTTCAACCAGCCCTTTGGCCTCGTGCTGTTCGGCACCACGGTGGCGCTGGCCATCATCGGCGCGCTCGATGTCGCGACTGGAAAGGGCTACTGGAAACGCGCGCTATCCTGGGTGGACCGACGGGAAACAAAGGTTGCGGCAGTACTGTTGATCGGCATGTTGGGCGGCTGGGTGTACAAAGTGTTCCAAGTGCACCCCGAGCTGCTCGGGTAGCTCGGGCGGGTAGCCGACCCTGATCGGCATCGGTCTCCCGACCGCTGTGAAACTTGGCGCGGGGATTGCATGAGGGGCGCGCATGAGCACCCCTGTCCACGCCTACGGCTATGAGATGGTCGCGCCGGGCGAGCCGCCCCGGCGAACCTTGCGGCATTTCGAGAACCTCGCCTACGACGAGGCCCTGGTCGAGGTCGCGGGATGTGGCATCTGCCACACCGACCTGGGCTTTCTCGACCACGGCGTGCGCACCCGGCACGCTCTCCCCCTGATCCTAGGCCACGAGATCAGCGGTGTCGTGCGGGCCGCCGGTCACCAGGCCACCCACCTCGTGGGCCGCCCCGTGGTGGTGCCCGCCGTGATCCCGTGCGGGAAATGCCCCGAGTGCAAGGCGGGTCGCTCGATGATCTGCAAGCACCAGGTGTTCCCCGGGAACGACCGCGACGGGGGGTGGGCCTCCCACGTGGTGGTCCCTGCGCACGCGCTCTGCGAGGTGCCGGGCGCGTCGACCGATCCCGACGACCCCTTGCCCGGCCAGCCGGAGATCACGCTGCGCCACCTGGCCGTCATTGCCGACGCCGTGTCCACCCCCTTCGCGGCGCTCACCCGCGCCAACGTGAGCGAGGGCGACGTGGTCATCGTCGTGGGTCTCGGCGGGGTGGGCGGCTACTGTGCGCAGATCGCGGCGGCGCTCGGCGCCTTCGTGGTGGGCCTCGACGTGAGCGAGTCGAAGCTGGCGCTCGCGCCCTCGCTGGGGTGCGGTCTCGCGCTCGATCCCCGGGTCGACGACGCCCGCGCGCTCAAGAAGAAGGTCGGCGAGTGGGTGGCGTTGCAGGGCGGCGCGAGCACCCGCTGGGTGATCGCCGAGTGCAGCGGGACGGTCCCGGGGCAGCGCACCGCCTGGGGACTGCTCGTGCACGGCGCCAAGCTCCTGGTCGTCGGCTACACGATGGACAGCGTCGAACTGCGCCTGTCAAACCTCATGGCGTTTGACGCCGAGGCCATCGGGAACTGGGGTTGCCCGCCCGAGCTCTACCCGGCCGTCGTCCGCCTCGTCCTCGACGGCAAGGTCGACCTCGCCAGTCACACGGTTTTCCGGCCGCTCGACAACATCGTCGAGGCCCTCCACGACGTCCGCGCCCACAAGGAAGCGCGTCGCGTGGTGCTCGTTCCCTAGTCTCTGGAGCTCTCGCGCATGTTTCCCTGGAAGAATCACGATCTCGTCGAACACGCATACACGCACGTGCGCTTTGAGCGCCGTGCCGTGCACCGCCCCGGCGGCGCGGTGGCCGAGGGCCTCCACGTGTCGTGGATCGTGCTCGACAACGTCGAACAACTCAACAGCTACACCACCGAGGCGATCAAGGAGGTAATCCTTGGCTTTCGGCAGGCGAGCAATGAGCGCGGGTGCGTGGCGGTGGTGTTCACGGGCGCCGGTGATCGGGCCTTCTGCACCGGCGGCAACACCAAGGAGTACGCCGAATACTACTCGGGCCGACCGGAGGAGTACCGCCAGTACATGCGGCTCTTCAACGACATGGTTTCCGCCATCCTCGAGTGTGACAAGCCGGTGATCTGCCGGGTCAATGGCATGCGCATCGGCGGGGGACAGGAGATCGGCATGGCGTGCGACTACTCGGTCGCCCAGGACATGGCGCGTTTCGGCCAGGCGGGCCCGCGTCATGGCAGTGCACCCGACGGCGGTGCCACTGACTTCCTGCCGCTTTTCGTGGGCGTCGAACACGCGATGTTGTCGTGCACCGCATGCGAGCCCTGGAGCGCCCACAAGGCCTTCCGACTGGGGTTGCTGACAGACGTCGTCCCTGCGTTGCGCGTCGACGGCGACTACGTGGCCAACCCCCTCGTTCATCACGACGGGGTGGATGCCTACGGCCGGCCCCGGGCGGGCGAGTACAAGACCGGCGCCGAGGCCGACGCGGCCAAGGCGCTCTTGGCGAGCGGCAAGGTCGACCTCGCGCTCCTCGACGCCACGGTCGATGCCCTGTGCACCAAGCTCTTGATGACCTTCCCCGGCTGCTTGTCCAAGACCATCGAGTCGATTCGTAAACACAAGCTCGCGTGGTGGGACAAGAACCGCGAGGGCAACCGCGCCTGGCTGGGCCTGAACATGATGACCGAGGCCAATGCCGGTTTCCGTGCCTTTAACGATGGTAAAGGGCGCGACCGAGAGGTCGACTTCGCCGCCCTGCGTCGCCGTCTCGCCGAGGGCGAGGCCTGGGGGGAGGAGCTCATCATGGCGGTGGGCCCGGCCGGCATGCGGCGGCGCGAGTGAGCGGTCCCATTCGTCTCGAGTGGGCACACGGCGACGCCGTGGCGCGGGTGATCCTCGCGCGCCCACGCGCCAACGTGATGGACAGCGCGATGATCGACGCGATTCGCTCGACCCTCGCCGAGATCGGTGCCCGTCCCGACCTCAAGCTCATCGTGTTCGAAGGGGAAGGTCCCAACTTCAGCTTCGGCGCCGCCGTGGGCGAGCACTTGCCAGGCGAAGTCGAGCGGATGCTCCCCAAGTTCCACGCGCTCTTCTACGAGCTGGAGGAACTCGGCGTCCCGACCGCCGCCGTGGTGCGCGGACACTGCCTCGGCGGCGCGGCCGAGCTGGTGACGGTCTGCGGCTACGTCGCGGCAGCCCCGGGCGCTCACATTGGATTCCCCGAGGTGACACTCGGCGTTTTTCCCCCCGTGGCCGCCGTGGCCCTTCGTTGGCGCACCGGTGGCGCCACGGCCACGCGGATGGTGGTCACCGGCGATCCCGTGACCGCCGAGGTGGCCGCCCGGCACGGCCTCGTCGACGAGATCGCCGACGACCCACGCGACGCGGTGGACCGGTGGTACAGCGCTCATCTCGGCGGACTCTCGGCGGTCGGCCTACGCTACGCCTGGCGCGCCTCTCGAGCACCCTTCCTCGCGGCGCTGCGCGACGAGCTGCCGAAGCTCGAGAGTTTGTACCTTGACGACCTGATGAAATGCGCCGACCCGGTGGAGGGCCTGCGCGCCTTCATGGACCGGCGCCAACCCGAGTGGAGGCACGCTTGAGCCGGGAATCGATTGTCAAACAAGCCCGAGAGCTCTACGAGGACATCAACCTCGCCTCGGTGGTCGCGCGAGTACGCGCGGGCCAGAAGGCGGTGGGCTACCTCCCGGTCTACGCACCACGCGAGGTGATTCACGCCTGCGGCATGCTCCCGGTGGGCGTGCACGGCGGCGGCGACCAGGTGGAGATCATCCGGGGCGACGCCTACTACCAGTCGTACATCTGTCACCTGCCGCGCTCGGTCGTGGAGCTGGCCCTCTCGGGACGACTCGATTGCCTGAGCGGCATGCTCTTCCCGTCCACGTGTGACGTGATTCGCAACCTCTCGGGCGCTTGGCAAGTACTCAAACCCGATACCTACGTCCGCTACCTCGACCTCCCCCAGGGGGGCGCGCCCGAGTTGATGACGGAGTTCTGGGCGGAGGAACTTCGTGTCCTTCATCGCGACTTGGCGCGGCTTGCTGGGGTCGAGGTGAGCCAGGACCGGCTTCGCGACAGCATCGCGCTGTACAACCGAGTACGCGAGGTGGTTCGCGCCTTGTACCGGGCGCGTCGCGACCACCCCGAGCGTGTGCCCAGCGAGGAGCTGTACCTCGTGCTCCGCGCGGGCGAGGTGATGCCACCCGAGGAGTTCCTCGAGTTCGGGGCGGCCTACTTGGCCGAGGTGGCCGCCTCCACCGCCAGCCCGCGCGACAACAGCCGCGTGGTGGTGGTGGGCGCCTTCTGCGAGCAGCCCCCGCTGGGGCTCATCAAGACACTCGAGCGAGCGGGCTGCTACATCGTCGACGACGACTTCCTGGTTGGCAATCGTACGATCACGCGTCCCGTCGCGACCGAGGGCGATCCCTACGTGGCGCTCTCGGCCGCCGTGGTGCATCACGCCGTCAAGTGTCCAGTCTTCTACGAGCCCGACCCAGGCGGCAAGAAACGGGTCGTCCCCGATCTCGCTCGAGAGGCCCGCGCCGACGGCGTGATCTTCGCCGCGCCGAGCTTCTGCGACCCGGCGCTCCTCGACCGGCCCATGCTGCGTGCGGGCGCCGAGGCGGCCGAGGTGCCGTGTATTGCCTTCAAGTACAGCGAGAACACGGGCCAGTTCCAGCAATTCCGCGAGCAAGCGGGCACGTTCTCTGACGCCATCAAACTGTGGGGAGGTCGCTAGTGTCCAAAGACCGTTCGATGGAGATCCAGAAGGAGATGATCGCCGGGCACTTCCGGCGGCTCGAGGCCGCGCCCGACACGGGCGAGAAGGTGGTGTACACCTTCGTCCCCGGCAACCTCACCGAGCTCATTCGTAGCTTTGGTGCCCTCCCGTTGTTGCCGGAGATCAACGCCCTTCAGTCCGGCATGCGCCAGAAGTCGCGGGGCTACATCGCCGAGGCCGAAAAGGTGGGGCACTCGGAAGACGTGTGCACCTATGTCAAGTGTGACATCGGGATGGCTCGAACCGGGAATGTTGGTCCCACGGGAACGCGACTGCCCAAGCCCGATTTGCTGCTCCTGAGCTACACGGGCTGCTACACGTTCATGAAGTGGTTCGAGCTGCTCCGCGAGCAGTACGATTGTCCCACGGTGTTTTTGCAGGTGCCCTACCAGGGCGATGGGCACATCTCGGCCGCGCAGCGCGACTACATGGTCAAACAGATCCGCGACGCGGTGGTACCCGCGTTGGAGCAGGTGACCGGTCGCAAGTACGACGAGTACCTCATGCGCGAGGCGCTGGAGAAGAGCCGCCGGATGGAGGACGACCTCGTGGCCGTCTTGCACAGCGCGAAGCGTCGCCCCTCGCCGATCGACAGCTACTTCGGCGGCGTCTACTACATCGGGCCCATCTTCTCCGCGTTCCGGGGAACCGACGAGGGCGTGGACTACTACCGCGCCTTGCGACAGGAGGTCGAAGAACGGGCCGCCGAGGGCCTCGGGCCAGAAACCCCCTCGGGACGCCTCGACAAGCAGAAATACCGGCTTGTCGT
The DNA here is from genome assembly GCA_005778355.1 of Pseudomonadota bacterium. Lineage (GTDB taxonomy): Bacteria > Myxococcota_A > UBA796 > UBA796 > SXON01 > SXON01. The sequence continues at coordinate 16,790 of SXON01000046.1, forward strand.
GGAGGGCCCGCCCAACTGGACGAGCTTCAACGAGTTCTGGAAGATGTTCAGCGACGAGGGCGCTGTGGTGGTGGCGTCGACCTACACCAAGGTGGGCGGCACCTACGACCTTGGTTTCCGTCACGACGCGGGCGACCCGCTGGGGACGATGGCCGACTATTGCGGAGGTTGTTACACCAACATCAACCTTCCCGGGCGCATCGACATGCTCGTGCGCTACGTGAAGGAGTACGCCGCCGACGGCTTCCTGATCAACTCGGTGAAGTCCTGCAACAGCTTCTCCGCCGGGCAACTGTTGATCTTGCGCGAGGTGGAGAAGCGTACCGGCATCCCCGGTGGCTTCATCGAGTCCGATCTCGTCGATCCTCGCTATTTCTCGGCGGCCAACATCAAGAACCGTCTCGAGTCCTACCTGCAGATGATCGACGCCCGGCGCGGCTCGGCCTCGGTCGTGGAGGCGCACGCCAAATGAACTGTTTCCTGGGGATCGATCTCGGTTCCACCACCACCAAGGCTGTCTTGCTCGACGAGAGCGGGCGAACACTGGGGCGAGGCATCACCAACTCTCGCAGTAACTACGACCTCGCGGCGATGGTGGCCCGCACCGAGGCCTACGTCACCGCCCGATTCGGGCTCCTGCGCGCCGAGGTGGAGCGGGCGGCGGGCAGCGCGGTGCTCGAGCGACTGCTGGTTGCCTTCCGCGCCGAGCAAACCCTCGCGCAGCTGTCGCGACTCGACAAGCACCTGCATGACGAGATCGACCGCACCGTGGCGATGGCCCTGCGGGGCCCCGCGCACGAGGCCGTGGGCGAGATCGTCGAGACCATCCGTCGCGAGGAGGAAGAGTACTTCGCGCGGCCCACGGGCGGAGCGAGGTCTGACTTCTTCCGCGACATCGCGTCGAGCGCCTTCATGCGCGAGGCCGAGCGCATCGGCCAGACCGGAGGTCCCGGCTTCGATCTGCTCGTCGGCCTGTTCGACAAGTGCATCATCCGGGTGGAAAACGAGCCGATGGAGCTTGGTTTCCAAGAGCACATCCCCAGCGCCCTCGCGCGAATCGGCAACCCCGCGGCGGTGGTCGACGGCGTGCGTCGCGCGACCGAGGCCAAGCTCACCGAGCTGAACGGGGTGGGGACGGGCTACGGTCGCGCCCGGCTTCCCTTCCCGAAGGAGCAGATCCGCAGCGAGATCCTGTGTCACGGGCTCGGTGCGCACGCGATGTTCCCCGGCACGCGGACCGTCCTCGACATCGGCGGGCAAGACACCAAGGCCATCCAGGTCGACCCGGTGGGCATTGTCACGAGCTTCCAGATGAACGATCGTTGCGCCGCGGGTTGCGGTCGATACCTCGGCTACATCGCCGACGAGATGAACATCGGCCTCCACGAGCTCGGTCCGCTCGCGCAGACCGCTCAACGCGCGGTCAAGATCAACTCCACGTGCACCGTCTTCGCCGGCGCCGAGTTGCGCGAGCGCTTGGCCCTGGGCGAGCGTCGCGAAGACATCCTCGCCGGCCTCCACCGCGCGGTGATCCTCCGGGCGATGAGCTTACTTGCCCGGTCGGGCGGCGTGGACGACGAGTTCACCTTCACCGGTGGCGTGGCGCGCAACGCGGCGGCGGTGGCTGCGCTGAAAAAGCTCGTCAGGGAAAACTATGGCGAGAAAGTACTAAACATCTCGCCGGAGAGCATTTACACCGGGGCGCTGGGTGCGGCCCTCTTTGCATTGCGCGACGGCGAGAGTCGCAAGGAGATGGCGGCATGAACTGGGCAGCAGGCATCGATATCGGCAGCGGCGCCGCCAAGGCCGTGGTGGTTTCCGTGGACGGGGCCGACGTGCAGGTGAGGGGACACGCAGCCGTGCGCATTCGCCGTCGCGACGTGAGCGCCGTCGCTGACGATGCCTTCGCCCAGGCGCTGCGCGACTCGGGGACGGATCGCCTCGACTACATCGCGACCACGGGCGAGGGCGAAGACGTGCCCTACGCCACGGGGCACTTCTACGGGATGACCGCCCACGCGCGTGGTGCCCTCTTCCTCGAACCCCGGGCGCGCACGGTGCTCGACGTGGGGGCGCTCCACACGCGGGCGGTGATCATGGACGAGCGCGGCAAGGTGCTGGACTACAAGATGACCAGCCAGTGTGCCTCTGGCTCCGGGCAATTCCTCGAGAACATCGCTCGATACCTCGGGATCTCGCTCGCCGAGGTGGGGGAACTCTCGCTCTCGGCCCAGAAGCCGGAGACCGTCTCCTCGATCTGCGCGGTGCTCGCGGAGACCGACGTGATCAACATGGTGAGCCGCGGCATCTCCGCGCCCGACATCCTGCGCGGGATTCACGACAGCATGGCCGGCCGCTACGCGCAGCTCATCCGTCGCCTGGGATCCAGCGGCATCGTCTTCGTGTCGGGCGGCCTCAGCAGCGACATCGGCCTGCGGCAGTCCCTCGCCGACGCGCTCGGCAAGGAGTCCGCGAAGAAGGGCACTGTCGAGCTCATCACCCACCCCCTGGCCATCCACGCGGGCGCCATCGGCGCCGCGATCTGGGGGGCCTGGCGCTACGAGACACGTCAACTAGGGAGGCCCTCGTGGACTCAGAACGACCCGATTCCGACTCATCGATCCGCATCCGCATCCTGACCGCTGCCGACGAGCGCCGCCTCGCCCACATCGACCAGCGTCTCACTGGCCGCTCTCGCCTGGAGTGGTACCGGCGGCGGCTGGGACGGGCCCTGGCCGAGAGCGACGTCAACGTTTCTCTCGGCGCCGAGGTGGACGGCAGCCTCGTCGGGGCGCTGCTGTGCACCGTCCAGTACGGCGAGTTCGGCGTGGCCGAGCCCGTCGCCGTGCTCGACACGGTGATCGTCGACCCTGGTTTCCAGAAGCAGGGCGTCGGCGCGGCCCTCCTCGACCAGCTGCAGAAGAACCTGGCTGGCTTGCGCGTGGAGAAGGTGCGAACCGAGGTGGACTGGACCGAGATGGCGCTCTTGGCCTTTCTCGCCCGCTCCGGCTTCGCGCCCGCCGCCCGCCTGGTGTTGGAGCACCGCGTCGCCTCCGCGTCGTGATACGATGCGTGCATGCTACTCCTCCTCCCCGGCGCGGCATGGGCCACGACCGTCGGCATCTGGGGCACCGGTCATCTCGTGGGCGACCTGCAGCTTCGGCTCATGGAGAGCGGCGAGTTCAGCCTGGTAGAGAAGTATGAGCTCAGCAACGTGGCACCGACCGCGGCGGAACTCGGCGCCTACGACGCGGTGTGGATCTTCGGCGACTCGCAGTCCTACGACCCCCACGACCTGGGCGACGCGCTCGCTGACTACGTGGACGGCGGTGGTGGCGTGGTCATCGCCCCGGCTGTCTTCACTGACAAGTACATTGACGGGCGGTACATCGACGAGGGCTACGCCCCCTTCACGTTGATCGACTCCTCTGGGTTCAGCGGCTCCTACGCCGTGCTGGTGCCTGACCAGCCCGACCATGCCGTGCTCGACGGCGTGACGCTGGCAAGCGCCGGCAGCGGCAGCAACGTGATGTACGTGACGACCTCGCCCACGGCCACGCTGGTGGCGCATTGGGACGCGACCGATTCGCCCGCCGTGGCCGTCACCGAGGCCCACGGGCGCTCAGCGTTCTTCTCGCTGGTGCCCGCCTCCTCCGATGTGTACGACACCTACTACCCGTTGGACTCCGACGTGCCGCGGTTGCTCGCCAACCTCACGCTGTGGGTCGCGTCCTCCTCGGGGAGCAGCGACGACACCGGCAACGGTGGCGACGACACCGCCCCCGGGTCGGACGATTGTTTCGACTGCGACGACGATGGCTACGACAGCTCGGTCGACTGCAACGACCTCTCCAGCGCGATCCACCCTGGGGCGGCGGAGGGGGCCGACGGCATCGACAACGACTGCGATGGCGAGATCGACGAGGCCGGCGGGAGCGACGGCGCGAGTGAAGATGAAGGTGGACTTTGCGGTGGTGGGCTGCTCCTGCCCCTCGCCGCCACCGCGCTGGGAACCCGGCGCCGCGCGGCCAGGCAGCCAAAAAGGCCTTGACGCCCAGGCAGTGACCTCATAATAGGTGGGGGCTTCGGCGATGAAGCGTTTCGCCTTGACGGCGGCGCGCCACGTTGCTATAAGCCCACCAGCCACGGTCGACCCCCTCGGGAGTCGAAATGCGGTGGCGTCGCGGACCCTCTCAGGAGGTCATCCCCGTCGGTCTTTGAAAAATTGGTAGCAGTTACGTAAGTTCGAATAGAGTTTTGATTCGACCCCGGTTTAGCCACCGGGGGCGGAACAGGTTTCAAACTGGAGAGTTTGATCCTGGCTCAGAGTGAACGCTAGCGGCGGGCCTAACACATGCAAGTCGAGCGGGGCGCAAGCCCAGCGGCGAACGGGTGAGTAACGCGTAGGTAATGTACCTCCTGGTGGGGAACAACCGTGGGAAACCATGGCTAATTCCGCATGACGCCGAAAGGTGAAAGCAGCAATGCGCCGGGAGAGCAGCCTGCGTCCCATTATTTATTCCTAGTTGGCGAGGTAACGGCTCACCAAGGGTACGATGGGTAGCTGGTCTGAGAG
>SXON01000047.1 GCA_005778355.1 Pseudomonadota bacterium
GATCAGATCGAGGAACTGCAGGCCACGATTCGTGTATTTCTTCGCGATGCTCACCACGAGGCGTAGGTTCGCCTCGATGAGCTCCGCCTTGGCCTGCTCGGCCAGGGCCTCGCCGCGGCGCAGCTCCTTGGCGAAGAGGCGCAGCTCGTCGCGGCTCACGGCGAGGTCTTCCTCGATCTTCCGCACCTTGCGCAGCTCGCGGCGCACGCGGCTGTCGAACTCGGCCCAGCGCATCTCAATGATGCCGCTGGCTTCGACGAGCTCGCTCCCGCCGCGATCCGGGGCGCGACGAACACGACGGATGCTACGACGCAGATCGCGCACTGGCAGGCCCGCCTCGCGTGCCACGCGGTCGATCTCCTTCTCGCAGGCCGAGACGATCGCCCATGACTGGTGCAGGTTTTGAGAGATCTCGGTGATGTGCCGCCGCTCGAGCTCGAGGCCGTCCATCAGCACCAGGATCTCCGCCTCCACGGTGTCGACCTGCTCGGCCACGGCCGAGATGTGCTTCTCGCTCCGCACCCGCTCACGCTCCTTCAGCAGGGCGCTGCGGCGCGCGTGGAGTTCCTTCAACTCGCGGTGAACGACGTCGAGGGTCTTGCCGGTCTTGGTCTTGGCGCGACGCGGCTTCTTGCCGTTCTTGACCGCCTTCTGCATGCGGTCGTCTTCCTCGGCGAGCATCGCCTCGACGATCTTGATGCCGAGCGGAGACCCGAGCGTCGACCGGCGCACGGCGATCTCGCCCTCCTCGATGCGCTTTGCAATTTCAATCTCACCTTCTCGCGAGAGCAAGGCCACCGAGCCCATCTTGCGGAGGTACATCCGCACCGGGTCGTTGCTTCGCCCCGTGGGCGTGGTCTCGTTGACCTTCTTCTCCTCCATCTGCAGGCCGCGGCGCTCCTGTTCGGCACGCTTCTTGGCCTGGTGGACAACTTCGATGTCCATCTCGGAGAACATGATGTTGATCTCGTCGAGATTCTCAGTCGTGATGAGGTGCACCGGCAGGGCGCTCGTCAGTTCCTCGTGGGTGACGAAGCCCCGCTCCTTTCCCATCGCGATGAGCGCCTGGACTTCTTTCAGCTCCTTGTCCTTCAGCATCTACGGTCCTCTCGGCGTCTACGGGCGGGAATCATCAGGCCCGGCTCTCCGGGCGGAGGTTTGCTTCAGCGCGGCCTGCTGGGCGTAGAGCCCGGCCAGCTCGCGTGCGAGTGACTGGTAACTTGACTTGTCACCCGTTGTCTCGCAACGGTGGATCTCACGGTTTATCGCGAGGATACGCGCGTCAATCTGGCGAAGTTGCATCCTGGCGAGGATGCCGCGAGCAGCATGAACTACACTTTCTAGGCGGTATAAATCAGATTTCGCAGCAGCTCTGGACAGGATGCGCGCGAGATCGGGGTCTTCTTCCTGCGCCCAGGTCAGGACCTCGCCCAGGGGCTCGCCTTCCACGAGGCGCCCCATCGCGACCCGCGCCGTGGCGCGATCAGTGACGAGATCGGGGTCGACCTGGTCGAGCACGCCGCGCATCTGCGCGGGGAAGTGGACCACCAGCCAGAGCAGGTGCCCGAGCTCCCCCCCAGGACTCCAGGCCGGTCGCGACTCGACGACCTCGACGGGGCGGGGGGGACGCCCCACGAGCTGCTCCACCTGCGCCTCCGGAATGCCCGTCCAGCCGGCGAGGCGCGTGATCGTCGAGCTGCGCGCCGCCCCCTCGAGCTTGCGCAGCGTGGGTGCGAGCGCCTCGACGGTGCGCCCCCTCCCCTCGGAGCTCGAGCCCTCGCGGTCGATGGTGCGCCGGATGACCAGTTCCAGCAGCGACTCGGTCTTCTCCAGGCGCTCCTCGAAGGCCGAAGCCCCGAACTTCTGGATGAACTCGTCGGGATCCTTGGCGCCGGGCAAGTCCAGACGCTTCGCCTCCACGCCCGCGGCCAGGAAGAGGTCGAGCGCCCGCATCGCCGCCTTGATCCCTGCCTCGTCGGTGTCGAAGAGCGCGATCACCTTGGTCGTGAGTCGACGCACGGCCTCCAGCTGCTCGGTGGTGAGCGCCGTGCCGCAGGGAGCCACGGCCTCCTCGAAGCCGGCCTGCCAGAGCGACACGGCGTCGAAGTAGCCCTCCACGACAATGAGTCGGTCGCGACGCTGCACCGCGTTGCGCGCGAACGACAGCCCGTAGAGAACTTTCGACTTTTCGTAGATCTCGGTGCCGGGCGAGTTGAGGTACTTCGGCGCCTCCTTGTCAGCGCCCGGAAGCACGCGCCCCCCAAAGGCGACGGGACGCCCGCGGTCGTCGAGGATCGGGAAGATGAGACGCGCGCGGAACACGTCGTAGGTGGAGTTCGTCCGCTCGTTCTTCTTGACGAGACCGGCCTTGAACAGCGTCTCGCCGTCGAAACCCTCCGCCCGCAGGTGGTTCTCGAGGTGGTTCCAGCCTTCGGGCACGAAGCCCAGCCGGTACTTCCGCGCGGTGTCGAGCGTGACGCCGCGAGCCTTGAGATAGTCACGCCCGGCCTGACCGTCGCGGCCCACGATCAAGGTGTTCTCGAAGTACTTGCAGGCCTGCTCCGCCGCCCCGTAGAGGTCGTTGCGTCGCGACACGACGGCCTTCTCAGCCGGGCTGAGCGGCCGCTCCTCGATCAGTACTCCGCACTGCGCCGCCAGCTCCTTCACCGCCTCGACGAAGGACACGCCCCGCGTCTTCTGGAGGAAGCCGAACACGTCGCCGCCGGCGCCGCAGCCGAAGCAGTGGTAAATCTGTCGCGACGGTACGACATTGAAGGAGGGCGATTTCTCGTTGTGGAAGGGGCACAGCCCCACGTAGGACGAGCCCCGGCGTCGCAGGGTGACGGTGGCGCCGATCACCGCCACGATGTCGGTGCGGGCGCGGATCTCGTCGACGGTGTGGCGCTGGATGCTCACCCCCGCGATCTATCCGGGGCTTCCCACCCGGGGCCCCGCGCTCATCGCCTGCCGACTACGCAACCGCGAGGTTCGGACGCCCTTCCTGCCCGCGCATCACCGACGCCCCCACGGCGGAGAGCTTCTCGACGAGCTTCTCGTAGCCGCGGTCGAGGTGGTAGAGTCGCAAGATCTCGGTGGTGCCCTCGGCGGCGAGGCCGGCCAGCACCAACGACGCCGAGGCGCGAAGGTCGGTGGCCATCACCGTGGCGCCCGACAGGCTGGCTTGACCGGTGATGGTGGCCGTGCGGCCATCGATGTGAACCCGGGCGCCCAGACGGGTGAGCTCGGCCACGTGCCTGAAGCGGGTCTCGCCGATGGTCGCGGTGATGCTCGATGTTCCGAGCGCCACGCTCGCGAGTGCCATGCGCGGGGCCGGCATGTCGGTGGGGAAGCCCGGGTGGGGCGCCGTGGTGATGTCGAAGGGCCGAACTCGGCCCGAGGCGCCCGCGCTCACCCAGCCATCCCCGTGGTCGACATCGGCGCCGGCGTTGCGAAGCACCTCGAGCACCGGCGCGAGATCGCTGGCGTTGGCGCCCTCGCATCGCACGTTGCCCCGGGTGATGACCCCGGCCACCAGGTACGTGCCCGCCTCGATGCGGTCAGGCAGGATCCGGTGAGCCTTGGCGGAGGGTCGAAGCGTCGGCACGCCGTGGACCACGATGCGGGAGGTACCGGCGCCTTCGATGCGCGCGCCGCAACCGCTGAGGAACTTGGCGAGGTCTTCTACCTCGGGCTCCGCAGCCGCGTTCTCCAGGACCGTGGTGCCCTCGGCAAGCACAGCCGCCATCAAGACGTTTTCGGTGCCGGTGACGGTGACGACGTCGAAGCGGAACTCGGCGCCGCGAAGTTTATTGACACGGCCGTGCACGTAGCCGCCCTCCAGCTCGAAATGGCAGCCGAGCGCCTCGAGCCCCTTGAGGTGCTGGTCGATCGGGCGCACGCCGATGGCGCAGCCGCCGGGGAGCGACACGTGGGCCTCGCCGCAGCGCGCGAGCAGCGGCCCAAGTGCGAGCACGCTCGCCCGCATCTTGCGGACGAGGTCGTACGGGGCCTCGCAAAAGGCCACGCGGGAGGTATCGACGCGGGTGGTGTCGCCCACGAGCGAGGGGCAGCCGACGCGGCCGAGGAGCGACAACATCGACGAGGTGTCGACGAGGTCGGGCACGTTCTGCAGCCGGTGCTCGCCCGGGGCCACGATGGTGGCGATGAGGATGGGCAATGAGGCGTTCTTCGCGCCGGAGACGGGGACGACGCCGTGGAGGGGGCGGCCGCCGCGAACGAGGAGGGTGTCCATGGTGGGCTCTGGGGGAGGGCGGAGGGAAAGAGAGAGGGGGGACGGCGGGGGCGCCAGTATACGCCCGCGCCGACCGTGTAAAGCAGCCGCCCCGCGGAGAAAGCTGAGCAAGGTTCATGCCAAGCCGCCCCGGCGATACACTACGACGCGGTGCACCTCGCCCTTCGACCCGGATCGCTCGCTGGCGCCAGGCTGCGCGGGGCCGATCTGCGAGGGCAAGACCTCTCGGGTCGCGACCTGTCGGGCGCCGACATGCGCGGGGCCCGCCTCGATGGCGCCCTGCTCGAAGGCGCCGATTTGCGCGACGCCGAGCTGGCGGGGGCGAGCCTCGCCGGCTGTCGCGCCACGGGGGCCCGCTTCGATCGCAGCCATGGTGTGCTCCTCTCGGCGCCCGGCCTCGTGGCCACCGAGGCCTCTTTCGTGGGCGCGGAGTGGTTCGGTGCCGTGCTCACCGGCGCGCGGCTCGACGGCGCGCGGGCGAACGGGGCACGTTTCGACCGGGCGCTCGCAGTAGGACTCAGCGCGACGCGCGCCACGCTGGACCGGGCCGTTTTCGACGGCGCCGAGCTCGAGGGCGCCGAGTTCACCGGGGCAAGCGCGCGACGGGCCGCCTTCAAGGATGCGCGGGGGCGGCCGTCTTTCCGGGGCTGCGACCTCTACGGGTCGGACCTGCGCGGCCTGCCGCTCCTGGAGCTGCCGCTCGACGGCGCCTCGCTCGAAGCCGCCTCGGTCGACGGCCGCCTGAGCACCCGAGGCAGGCTGCTGCTCGAGTCGCTCGGCTGGACGCCCTCGCGCTGGTCGACTTTGCCCGGCCAGCTCCTCGCCCTGGCGCTCACTCTGGGTGCCCTGGCCAAGCGCCTCACGCTCGCCACGCGGGACGCGCTCGACCGTTGGCGCGCTGAGCGCGAACGAGCGGAGGCCGACGAGGAGTCGGAGGAGGCCGATGCCGAGGCGGCCGAGGTCGAGCAAATCCAGCCACGAGCGCCCGGGCTCACCACCGAGACCGAGCCCGAGGCCCGGCGCCCCGAGACCGAGCACCGAGCTCCGAGCCCCGAGACCGAGCACCGAGCTCCGAGAACCGAGCCCGAGCCCCGAGAACCGCGATCCGAGACCGAGGTCCTTTCCCCGAGCCCCGAGATCGCGCTCCGGCAACCGAGCCCCGCCCCCGAGGCCGAGCCCACGGTCGACGACGACGCGGAGCCTGACGACGACCCCGGCTTCGCGTGGGCCGCCTTCCAGCGGGATCGCAACCTGGCCGAGGGGGCTGAGCGTCGCGACCTCGCCGCGCGACTCCTGGCCGTCGAGGCACGAGCTCGGCGCAGCGTGTCTCCCGCACGCGCCGGACCCGCCATCCCTGCACCCCTCAGGCCCGCCCGCCTCTGGCGCACCGCCCAAGGACTCTGGCGGGAGCCAGACGACGCCCCCGTCACCTCCCTCGCGCGCACCGAGGTTTTTGAGCTTTTCGAGGAGGCGACCCACGACCGGGTGCAGCGGGCCACCCACCTCGCCGCCGCCAGCGAGCTGGGCGCGCGGGTCCGGGCCCGTCGACTGCGCGCGGCCGCGCTGCGACGTGCTGGCGAGGTCCAGCACCAGCGAGAGGTTTCTGAACGCAGCCTGCGGGCGCGCCAAGCGGAGCGCGCCCACATCGCGCGCGAGGAAGCGCTGGCGAGCGAACTCGCCCCCCCGGTTGCCCTTGACGAGACGGGGCTGGTCGGCGAGGAGCCGGTGGCCATCCCGGCGCCGCCCGCCGCCGAGGTCCCTGCGGTCGCCCTCCCCGCTGCCGCGACCGGACTCCCCGCGCTCCTGCAGCGCCTCGACACGTGGGCACGCGCGGAGGCCGGAGCGCCCGCGCCCGCAGCTCACCCGAGCCAGGACCCCGAGCTCATCGAGGCGGCCGGGCGCTTGCGCGCCCGCAGCCGAGCCTTCTTCGACGAGATCTCGGAGCGGCTCCCCTACGCCCTCCAGGTCGTGGACGGCGCCGTGCGCGTGGTCGCCGATCGGCTGAACACCGCGCTCTCCCGGGGCATTGGCGCCATCGCGAGGCGCGCGGGCTCTGGGTCGCGCTCGCTGGTCGACCTGCTCGCCCGGGCGCTCACCCTGCTCGGTCGCGGCATGCGCTGGCTGGCGCGCGCCCTGACCTTTGGGCTGGCTCGGGTGGCCTGGGCAGGGGTGCGGGGCCTCGCGCTCGGCGTCGCGTGGCTCGCACGCTGGGCCGCCCGTGCGGTGGTGGCCCTGGGCCTGGCGATGGCCGCTGGCCTGCGTCTCGGTGCCCGACTGGCGGCGCGCCTCGCAGTGGCCACGGGGCGCCGCGCCCGGAGCGGCGTCGTGGAGGGGTCGAAGACCACCGCCCGCGCCCTGGCGACCGGGGGCCGTCTCGGCGCGCGGGGCCTCGCCCGGGGTTCCGTGGAGGGGTGGCGCTGGCTCGTGGGCGACGAGGCCGCCGACATTGCCCCCACGCTCGAGGAGAGCCTCGACTTCGCCGCCGACGCCAGCGGTCGCGAAGACACCTTCCGTGCCGACGACGCGGCTCGCCTGCTCGCTGCACGACGCAAGGTGCGTGAGCGCATCGCGCGTCGCAACACCATGACTGCACGCGCCCGCGAGGTGGGCGCCGCTCGCCAGGCCGAGCTTGATGGACGCGCCGGGCGTCGCGATCACACCGCCGTGGTCCGCGCGCGAACCGCCGTCTCCGCCCTCGCCGCCCGGGAGGCCCGCGCCACGGCAGCTGCGGAACGCCAAGTCGAGGCGGCCACCCGCCGGGCCCTGGCCGAGGAGGCGCGGCGCGCCCAGGTGGCCCGCGAGGCCGAGAAGCGGCGCCAGCGCGAGGAGACCGTGCTGGCCGCGCTCTCGGCGGAGGCCCGCGACACCGAGGCCCGGCTGGCTCGCCTCGAGGTGGAGGCGTCGCGAGACGCCGTCGACCCGGGGCTGCTCGCCGAGCAGCGGCAGCGCGCCGCCGAGAAACGAGCCGCCTACGAGGCCCAATCCCAGCGGGTGGTCGACGCGCGTAGCGCCGCGGCTGAGGCGGGCCGCGAGGCGGGACAAGAACGTCGCCGGCTCCTCCTGGCGCAGCTTCGTGCCGGCGTCGGGGGCCTGGGCCGCTTGCGACGCGCGCTCCCGAGCGCCGAGCCCATCGAGGCCGCGCCGGGCGTCGACCTCTCGGGGAGAGCCCTGGACGAGCGCGACCTCGCCGGCGCCGATCTGCGGGGCGCCAAACTGGTAGGCGCCAGCCTCCTGGGCGCCGACCTGCGCCTCGCCGATCTCAGCGGCGCCGATCTCACCGAGGCCGACCTGAGCCATGCCCGCCTCGACGGCGCCCGACTCGACGGGGCGATCCTCGACGGCGCCACGCTCGACCAGGTGAGCCTGGAGCGAGCCAGCATCGATGGCCTCCGCGCCCGCGGCGCCCGCGTGGGCACCCTCCGCGGCGTCGATCCCGCCCTCCGGGCCCGTCTCATGGCGGCGGGCGCCCAGCCCTTGCACGGGGACGACGGGCGGGGTGGTCGCGGCGTGCTGGTCGGCCTCGGCGTGGCTGCCGCTCTCGTCGGGGGTGTCTACGTCATCGGGCGCTTCGGTGCGATCGAGAACTTCGACGCCGGTGCGCTCGAACAGGCCGCGACTGAAGCGAAGCAGACGGGCGACGCGGGTGCCGCCGTCGAGGCCTTCGAGAAGCTCGCCGCCGGCGCGGAACGCAGCGACTCGAAGGTGGACTACCTCCTGGAGGCCGCGGCCAGCGCCGAGGAGGCGGCGGACCGCGCCCGAGCGCTCGACCTCTACGACGCGGCCGTCGCCGCCGCCGAGGAGAGCACCGACGCCGTGCGCGCACGCCTCGCTCGCGCCGAGGCCTGGCTGCGGCTGGAGCTCGACGACACCGCCGCCACCGAGTTCCGCGCCCTGCTCCAACGAAGCGATCTCACCCCCGACCAGGTGGCATCCAGCATCGTGGGTCTGTCGCGCGCCGCACGCGAGGCGGGCGCCGCCGAGGCGCGTGACGCCCAGATCGACCGGCTAGAGGGCGCGGGCACTGATCCGGAGCGCGGCTCGCTTGCCTACGCGCTGGCCGACGCCTGGGCGGCCCTCGACGACGGCGCCTCGGCCCGGCAGGCCCTCGAAGACGCCCTCGAACGCGTGAAAGACCCCTTCATCGTGCGCCAGGTTCGCGTGCGTCTCGCGCGCGCCTACGCCGAGGACGAGCAGATCGACCACGCCCTCGGGATCTACCGCGAGCTCATGGCCGAAGATGGCGGCAACGACGCCCGCCTCGGTGCCGCCGAGCTGCTCTTGCGCACCGGTCGCGACAGCGAGGCCTCCACGATTCTGGCGCCGCTGTACGCCGACGACGACCACGACATCCGCGCTCGCGCCTTGCGGGCCCGTGCCGTCGTCGCCGAGCGGGCGGGTAACCTCGACCTGGCGCTCTCCAGCATTCGCGCCATCCTCGACCTCGACGGCGTGCCCGTCGAGGTGCTCGACGAGGCCCGCGTCGTCCTCGCCCGTCTCGACCCGAGCGCGGTCGAAGCCCTCGTCGCCGGCAACCCGGCGCTTCGCTCGGAGCTCATGCTCGGGCGCGCCCGGGCCCTCTACGAGAAGGGCGAGCGCAGCGACGCCCGCGCGCTCTGGGTGGAGCTGGCCGAGAGCCCCGACACCGACACCGCCGCGCGCACGGAGGCCATGGTGGCCCTGGCCGACCTCCAGCTCGAAGACAACGACGTGGAGGGCGCCGTCCGTCGTTTCGACGAGCTGCTCGCCACCGAGATGCCGCGCGACCTGCGCGACCGGGTGACCCTCGGGCGCAACAACGCGCTCCTGCGCGGGGGACGCATCCAGGAGGCCGAGGCGGCGTACCTTGCCTTGCGCGAGAAGGGGAACGACGACCTCGCTGCACAGTGCGAGCTCGGCCTGGCGCGGGCGGCTGAGCTCCGCGGGCAGGCAGCTCGGGCGAGCGAGCTGTACCTCAAGGTCGGGCGGACGAGTGGGCCGTGGGCGATGGAGGCGCTCTTGTCGCTGGGTGAGCTGCGGGCGCGGGCAGGCGATTTCACCGGAGCGGTCGAGGCCTACCGACTCGCGCGCAGCCGGCCCGGCGACGCCTCGCGCAAGACCACGGTCGACATCGCGCTCGCGGCGGCGCTCGCCGACTCGGGCGACGACAAGGCCGCCGCAGAGATCTACGCCACGCTCCTGAGCGCCTCCGTGGCCGAGGTGCGCGTGATGGCACGACTGGCGGTGGCCACGCAGAAGCTGGCCCAGGACCCGGCAGGGGCGCGCGCGCTCCTCGACGAGGCCCTGTCCGAGGCGGTTCCCGGCGAGAGTCGCAACCTCGCGCGCGCCCAGTGGACCGCCGCGACCGTGGCCCTCGGCGAAGTCGACGAGGCCCACGCCCGGCTGGCAGCCTGGCTCGACACCGAGAGCGACCAGGGGGCGCGTGAAGAGGTGGCCGCGGCCGCCATGCGGGCGATGCGCGAGGCGGGTCGCCCCGACGCCGCCGCCGCCCTCGCCGAGCGCTACGCGGGGGCCGGCTTCGAGGCAACCATGGAGGCGGCGTTGTCGCTGCGGGAAGCCGGGAAACCCGCCGAGGCGGCGCGCCTGCTCCGCAACATCACCGCGCCGAACCGCGAGGACGACCGCTGGCGCCGCGAGTTGCTCGCCGACGCTCTGATCGACGCCGACGAGCTCGACGAGGCCGACGAGGTGTGGGCGAGCATCGGCGCCGGCGCCGCCGACGAGGCGGCGCGCTTTGGACGCGCTCGAGTGGCGCGCGCCAAGGGCGACTACGAGACCGCCCTCCGGCTGCTCGAGGGCAACAGCGACGCCCGAGCGCCCGAGGAGCGAGGACTCTCGCTGGAGGGGCTTGGCCGCTACGAGGAGGCCGGCGCCGCCTACGAGATTCTCGCCGCCGGGGCCACCGCAGAGATGCAGACCGCAGGCCGCGTGGGCCAAGCTCGCGTGCGCCTCGCCCAGGACGACGCGCCGGGGGCGCTCGCCGCCCTCGCCAAGCTCGCGGTCATCGACCCGGGCTACATGCTCACCGTGGCGCAGATCCGCGGCGAGGCGCTCATCGCCACCGGCCGGGTCGACGAGGCCCGCGACGTGTACGCTGCGCTCGACGCCGACGCCGAGCAGCGCACGGTGGGTCTGCTCGGCCAGGCGGAGTGTGCGCTCGCGGCCGACGACGCCAAGGGGGCGCTCTCCTTCTTCGACCGCGCCGAGAAGGGCAGCGCCGACCGCTACTACCAGGCCCACGCCATCGCCGGCCTGGCCCGCGCCTGGGCAGAGCTCGGTTTCCCGGCGAAGGCGCGCGCGGAGCTGGAGCGGCTCCGGAGCGGCTACCCCGAGCGGGAAGACGCCATCGAGAGGGCCGCGGTGGCGGCGGGGGGCTGACAACCCCCACTCCCTCGTGTCATCCTCGCGGTGCAGGGTGTTCCGCTTCACGCCGCTCGTGGTTTGCCTCGTTGGCTGTGCCGACCAGCACGTGCCGTTCGACGCCGACGTGCCCTGGTCGGTCGACCCGCCCGCCGAGCCCGTTCCCTACGGCTTCTGGGGCCTCAACGGCTTCCTCGACGCCGACGGCCTCGACGACCTCGGCGAACGATTCCACATGACGACGTTTAGCGTCGCCAACCGCGAGCCAGAGTTCGGCACCGAGGACTTGCTTCCCATGGTGCGCGCCGTGGGACAACGCGCCAACCTCCGCATGGCCGGGGGGCACGAGTACTACACCGATGCCGACGGCAACTTCGACCTCGACCGTTGGAAGGACATGCTCGACGAGTGGCGCGGCTGGGGCGTGCAGCCCTTCATCGACGACGGCACGCTCGCCCACCACATGCTGATCGACGACATCGACACCTTCGAGGGCAACGACCCCACCGCCGCCGAGCTCGACGAGATGGCGCGCTACTCGCGAGAGGTGTTTCCGGGACTGCCCACGCTGGTGCGCGCCAACGCCACCACCCTGCCCGTCCCCGACGGCGGCACCTACGTGCACCTCGACGGTTGCGTGAACCAGTACCTCGCCACCGACGGGCTCGTGGGTGAGTACGCCGTGGCCCAGCGCGAGGCGACGCTCGCCCTCGGCCTCGACCTGGTGATGGGCCTCAACATCGCCGACGGGGGCAACGGCTCGAGCCAGAAACCGGGCTGGCGCCAGGACTACTGGGCGATGTCGGCCGAGGAGATCGTCAACTACGGCACCACGCTCGGCAGCGCGCCGGGGACGACGATGTTCCTCAACTGGGAGTACGACGGCGAGGAGGTGTGGTTCGACGGGAGCGTCGGCAGTGACTACTTCGACGAGCCCGACATGCAGGACGCGCTCGCGACCCTCGGGGAGTTCCTGGCCGGCGGCTAGAGTCGCCCGAGGATCACGCCGAAGTCCTCTTTCAAGGCGTCGCCGACCATGCCCAGGAGGCGCACGTCGGCCGGGCCCCGGGTGACACGCCCCTCCCAGGAGATCGTCGTCACCTGGGGTAGCGCGGCGCCGACGACGACCTCGACATTGCCTCGCCGGGCGAGCAGCACGTCGTGCGCGAGCCGCCCGGAGCTCGGCACCGCCACGCGTGCCGCGCGCGCCGACGCCACGTCGAGCAGAGCGTCCAGTTCCGGGTGCAAAAGCGTCTCGCCGCGCCAGCCCAGGTAGAGTGTGCCCACCCGGCCCACGTTGTCGAGGATCCGCGCCGCCGCCTCGGCACCGAGGAATCCGCGCGAGGTGTCGAGGTAGCGGAGATCGCGCAGCTCCGCGAGGCGCCGGGGGTCGGCGAGCACCGCGTCGTAGGCGACCGGCGAGCGTGCGAACATACGACGTAGGAGCGGGCTCGCCTCGTCGGCCGGGACGTCGCTGGCTTCGAGCACCAGCGCCTCGACCCGACGACGGGACGGCCTGCCGAGTTGCGCCGCCTCGTGCACGAGCGCAACGAGCGAATCGCTGTCGCGACGTAGGTAGCAGTTCTGGATGCACGGCGTGGTGCAGGCCTTCACCACGGCGCGGCGAGCCCGCAGCGCCTCGCTGTCCCACAGCTGCCGCAGGGTCTGCTGGCGGACGGAGCCGAAACGTCCCGCGAGGAAATCAAGTTTTCCGTCGCACATCATCGCCTGCCCGTCGGCGTTGACGTAGAGCTCCTTCCAGCCGGCCCAGCACGGCGCCTCCAGCGGCGAGAGCCCCTCCCGGTAGTAGCGGGGCACCAGCGCCAGGTCGGCGGGGCTGTTGAGCACCAGGGGGTGACCCGAAATCGCCGCGATCGCGGATTCAAGCGTCGGCAAGTCCTCAGGTCGGAACCACAGGCCGCCCACCATGTCGTCGTCGCGATTTCGGAAAAGGTTGAGCACCTGGACGCCGTGAAAGCCCTGCTCGCCCAGCCAGTCGACAAACTCCGCGAAACGTGACGCGTTTGCCCTGTGCAAGATGGTGTTCGCGCAGATTTTCCGATGAGGATTCCCGCGCGCTTCGTCGGCCTCGCGCAGCGCCCGGTAGCCGGCCAGCGCCCGCTTGAAGCTCCCGGGGCCACGCACGAGGTCGTGACTCGCCTCCGGCCCGTCGAGTGAGATGTTGACGTGCAACTTCTCCACGGGGATCGTCGCGATCCGCGCGGCGCGCTCGGGCTTGATGAGCGTGGCGTTGGTGGTGAGCGTCACGTGCATGTCGCGACGCGCGGCGTGGGCGAGGATGTCTTCGAGGTCGCCCCGCACGAAGGGCTCCCCGCCGAGCGGGTTGAACACGCGCACGCCCCAGTCGGCGGCCTGGTCGACGAGGTCCATGAGTTCGCGCGCCGACAGCTCGGGGCTGTCGTAGCAGGTGGTGCACATCACGCACGACAGGTTGCAGCGGAGCGTGACGTTCACGCTCAACCAGTCCGGAGGCGCGAGCGAGCGGTTGAGCGCCCGCGAGGCCCACATCCGGGCGTCCCGCGTGATCTCGCCGAGGGGGCGCGCCATGCCGGGGGTGTATCATCCGGGCGTGCGCGTCCTCGTCGTCCACCATGGCCTACTCGCGGGCCGCGATGGCCCCACTACCGGCGGCGCCATCCGCGCCGCCCAGCATGCTCGCGCCTTACGACGGGCCGGTCACGAGGTGCTCACCCTCGCGCGCGCCCAGGACGAGCCGGGCGGTTTCACCGGCCCGCGCCACCTCGCGTCCAAGGCCCGAGGGTTTGACTGGATCCTCTGCGTGGCGCCCGAAGAGGCGCCCGCGCTCAGGGGTATCGCGCCGCTCGTGGTCGACCTCTACGCGCCCCGGATGCTGGAGGCAGCCTGGCAGGGCCAGCAGGAGGACGCCGCCCAGCGCACGCTGCTCGCGCTGGACGCCGCCGACGAGGTGCTCTTCTCCAACCCTCGCCAGCGGTGGTTCTATCTTGGTCTCCTGGCCGCATGCGGCTGGGACGTGTCGCGACCAGTTGGACACGTCGTTCCCCTCGCCACCGAGCCGGTGGCCCGGGCAAAGCGGAGCAAGAAGCCGGTCATCGTCTGCGGCGGCTACCCCTGGCCCTGGCAAGACGCCCGCGACACGCTCGCGCGCGCGGCCGCTCACCTGGGCAAGCGCGCCGAGCTGCGCGTCGTCGGCCTCGACGGCGGTTTGCTCCCTCGCGCCGACTGGCAGGCGCTCTGCGCCAGCGCCGACTTCGCCCTCGATCGCTACGCCCACCACGTGGAACGCGAGCTGGCGCTCTCCTTCCGGCAGCTGGACTACCTCTCCGCCGGCTTGCCCATCGTGAGTGACCCATGGACGCCCCTCGCCGAGGAGCTCCGCCGCGAGGGCGCGGGCTGGGTGGACGAGAGTCTCGAGGACGCGCTCGACCGGGCGCTAGAGGGCACCGAGCTCGCCAGGGACGGCGTTGCGCGGGTGGCGGCGCACTACCGCGAGGAGGTGGCCTACGCGGCGGTGGAGAAGCTCTCCCCCGTGTCGCGGCCACGCCCGTGGACGGCCCTGCGCTGGTCCCGCCACGCGGCGGCAGCGGTCCTCTCGGCCCGGGGCGACCGGCGCCGCCGCGAGGCGGCCGAAGGGGAAGTCGTGCAGAAGCGCGCCGAGGTGGAGGCCCTCCACGCTCAAGTTGCGACTCTGACCACGAGCGTCGCCCAGCTCTCGGCGGCGATGGCCGACGTGGCCGGTTTCCGGCTGGAGACCGTCAACGTGCTCGGCAGCCGCCTGAGGGGGCAGACCGAGGAAGCCGAGCACCTGCGCCGAGAGTTGGCCATCGCGCGTGCCGATCTCGACAAGAAACAACTCGAGCTCGACCAGCTCCGCGCCGAGCGGGATCGACTCGGGGGCGTGCTGCGACGGCTCGGGCGCTAGCCCTAGGACGCCGGGACGCTGGGCGGCTTCGGGCCGATGATGCCCACGCTCACGCCGATCATCGGGGCGAGGATCGCCGGGACGATGCCCGCCTCCGGCATGATGTAGAACTCGCCACCGGTGTTGACCGGCACGCGGTAGCGCAGCCCGAGGCCGCCCTGGATGTAGGGCAACACCTGGTTGTTCTGGGTCACCGGGCTCGCGCCGAACACCGCGCCGAGGCCGACCGTGGGCGAGATGTCGAGCTGCGGCGCCGCCTTGATGTGGTAGGCCCACACGATCACCGGGCCCATCGCGAACTCAGGCGTGTCCGCGCCGAGCACCGCGGGCGGATTGGGCACGCCGGCGAGGCGGAGGCCGAGCGACTGGCCACCACCGAACTGGGCGCCCACCTCGGCGGAGAAGCCGGTGGCGAGGCCGGGGTAGCCGGCGGGAACAGCCACGGAGCCACGGGTGGACCCGTAGATGCGCGCGCCCGCATCGGCCTCGGTGTCGGCAGCGAACGCGGTAGCGGTCAGGACGGCAAGGGCGATGGGGGTCATGGGTGGATCCTCCCCGCGCTCGCGACGCGGGCAAACGATGATTGGGCGCGCGGGGCGAGGAATCGCGCGTTGGCGAAGGGCGGTGGGGAGCGGGTTGCTCTCTCGCCTTCCGTGTCCTGAAGGTACGCGCCGGGTCGCGCGGTGACATCACTGCGCGATCGCTGCTGCGACTAGGCCTCGTCCACCACCGAGTCCCCAGGATACAGGTACAACTCCACGTTTCCGCGCCCGTCGCCGCGCACGAGGTCCTCGCGGACACCCGCCTCGCGCAGGTGGTGACGGAGCCGTCGCAGGGTGCGGTCCCAGTTGGCGCGCAACCAGGGCAGGTCGTACTGCTTGCCCCAGATCTCCTTGGCCACGACGTCCCAGGGCGCGGGGGCGCCCATCAGGGCCAGCTCGGTCACCAGCCGCGCGGCCAGGCCATCGAGCGCGTAGGGCATGCGGCTCGGGCGTTGAACGTGAACAGTGGTGGACCGGACGACGAGGGTGAGCCTCGGTCCCCCGCTCGCGGTCGGCGCGGTCGCCGCCTCGGCGAGTTCGATCTCCACGGCGCGGAGCGGCACCCCGGCCACCGTCCACTCGCGACCGGCCACCAGCCGCTCAGGACCCTGTCCCACGTCGATCGCCCAGCCCTCGGCGGTGCTCCAGGCCCGGGCGGGGGCCCCTTCCACGTAGGCGGGGACAAGGTCGGGCGCCGGTTCGAGCACCAGCGAGTACACCGGCGCGCACAGTTCGCGCACCTGTCCTGGGAGCGCCACGGCCAGCACCCGAGCGGGCAGGTCCACCCCCTCGACGACCAGGTCCATGGCCCCGGCCACGACGATGCGCTGTCCCTCGGCGAGCACGATGTCATCGTCGGCCGCGCCGTCGACCTCGAGCCCGCCGCGCAGGGCCAGCAGGTGAAGATCGCGGCCGCGCAGGCTCACCAGCGCCGCCGCCTCGGGCACCCGCGGGTCGGCCAGCCGCAATGCGGCGGTGGGCATGCGGCCCACGATGCCCCCCGGGAGCACAGCGGCGGAGCGCCCGCCGTGGACGACGAATCGAACGCGGGGGGGGTTCACCGCGCCACGTCGTGCAAGACGACCCCCCACTCCACCGCGTGCGCACCGCTCCGGTCGAACGGAACCACCGGCGGCGGCGCCAGCGTGCCATCGCAAGCCCCGAGGTCGGAGACCAGCAACCACAGGCGGTCGACAGGAAGGGCCGGCTGGATGTCGAGCGCAGCGGCGTGGTCCACGCTCAGCTGCGGGAAGACGCCGTAGGCGCTCGCTCGCGGCAAGTCGAGGCGCCAGCCCTCGACGAAGTCGTCGACCTCGGCGGCGTTGAAGCCGTATAGTTCCAAGATCGCGGCCATTTCCCCCACGACGCCGGGCACCTCGCCCTCCAGGCACCAGCCCGCCGCGCGCTGCATCGTGGCAACTTGTCGCGGCAACAGCGTCACCTCGTAGAAGAGGAAGGGGGCCGGGCCGTCGCCGGTGACAAAACGCCCGTCGGGCATCGCGACGCCCTGCCAACCGTCCACGTAGGGCGGGTCGCTGGCGAAGATCCGCTGGCGGTCGTCCACCTCCACGTGCACCTCGGTGCGCGTCGGTCGCGACGGATAGAGGTAGAGGTTGGGTTTGTCGGCGGTGTTGCAGTCGTCGTCGACATCGAGGTCAAGCGTGATGACCTCCCGCGTGACGACGTCGGCGAACGCCGACTCGTCGCAGCCGGCGGCGTTGGCCGTGATCGACCAGTGTCCCTCCGGGAGGCAGATCGAGTAGCTCCCGTCAGCGGTGCTCGCCTCGACCGAGGCCAACAACTCGCCGTCGAGCCGTGCGTCGACGCTCGCCGAGCGCGGCAACGCCCCATCCACCGTCACCACCCCGGTCACCTGGCCCTGGTCATCCGCGCAGGGCCAGGTGTCCACCTCGCCGCTGTCGGTGCTGTCTCCCGTTTCTTTGTCGCCAATGGGAAAGGGCACGCACCCAAACCACGCGAGCGCAGACAACATCCAGACCTCGTCGGATCGCCACAGCATACGTCAGCGCGGTTGCGCGTTGGGGTAGTCTCTGCGGCGGATGACCACGCCCGACCGCGCGATGACCGAGTTCCTGGAGCGAGCCCTCGCGCGCGCCGAGGTCTCGGTGGCGTACACGCGACTGGTGGTCATCGCGTTGATGGTGGTGGAGGAGGTGCTCTTCCTGGCCCGCCGTCCAGAGTTAGCGAGGAGTTTCCTCGGCTGGATGCCGATGGGGGTGATGGCAGGGGGCGTGGGCGTCACGCTCCTGGCCCTCCGACAGCTCAAACGGGCGCCGCGCGCCGCCTTCCGGGTGTCGGTCGCGCTCGACGCCATCTTGATCCTCGGCGTGTCGCTGCCGCCGGCGCTCTCGCCACCGGCCGACTACCACGGCGCCTTCCACCACCCCACCTTCGCGTTCTTCCTCATCGCCATCGCCGCCTCGTCGCTCCGGCTGTCGCGACGCATCGTCCGCCTGTCGATCGCCTGCAACGCCGCCAGCGGCATCCTGCTGAACGTGATCGACAGCGCCATGGGCACCGGTGTCGCGACCGCAGAGGAGTGGGTCATCTGGGTCGTGGGCTTCACCGCCGCCGGCTTCATCGCCGACGCCGCGGCGCTGCGCGCGCGTCGACTGGTGCACGAGGGCGCGAGCGCGGCGGTGCTCGCCGAGCGTGGTCGGCAGGCGCTCGGCATCTACGTGTCGGAGGAGGTGGCGGCCGCCGCCATCGCCGGCGAGGCGCCTTCCCCGGGTGGACATCGCCAGGCAGTGGCCATCCTGTTCTCGGACCTGCGCGGCTTCTCTGCGTACGCGGCGACCGTGGCGCCGGAGAAGCTCGTCAGCGAGCTCAACGCCTACCTCGACGCGGTGGTGCCGGCCGTACGCGCCGAGGGTGGCATGGTCGACAAGTACATCGGCGACGCGGTGATGGTGATCTTCGGCGTACCCACGCCGGTGCCCGACGCCGCCTCGCGCGCCTTGCGAGCTGCCGTCGCGATGCATCGCGCGCTCGCGGTACACAACGAGGCCCGTCGCGGTCGCGGACTGGCACCCCTGGAGCAGGGCGTGAGCGTGCACTTCGGCGAGGTAGTGGTGGGCAACATCGGCACCGCAGAGCGCATGCAGTACACCGCCGTAGGCGACGCGGTGAACGTCGCGAGCCGCCTGCAGGAAACAGCCCGGGACGAGCGGGTCGCGATCGTCGTGTCCGCAGCCGTGGCCGAGGTCATCGGCACGGTCGAGGGGCTCCCGCCCTTTCGTCCGCTCGGGGCGGTGCCCATCCGCGGGCGCGCCGCGCCGGTCAACGCCTACGCGATCGACCGTGTCTGAACGTTAGGGGTCGCGCGATGTCCCGTCGCGAGATCGGCCGCTATTGCCTGACCGCCGAGCGCCGCGCCGGTGGCACCGCCGAGGTGTGGCGTGCCACTCACGGCCACGAGGTGGTGGCGATCAAGATCGCCCGCGCCGGTCGCGACGCAGATATGCTCCGCCGCGAGCGCAACGCGCTGCTCGAGATCGCCCGTGTCGACCCCTCGGCGCCCGGCTGGGTGGTGACGGTACTCGACCACGGCGAGGCCGACGAACTGCCCTGGATCGCCCTCCCGTGGTTTGCCCACACCCTGCGCAGCTACGTCGCGAGCGAGCCCGGGCTGGCCGCCGTGCTTCGCGCCTGCGAAGGGGCCACCGCCTCGCTGTTTCGGCTGCACCAGTCCGGGGCCTCGCTCGGCTCGCCCCGGCTGCATCGCGATGTGAAGCCCGACAACTTCCTTGTCGACGACGAGGGACGCGTGGTGCTCGCCGACCTCGGCACGGCGCGGGCCGACTCTCTCGCCGGGGCGGTGTCGCCCACGGTGGTGTACACGCCCCGCTACGCGCCGGTCGAGCAGACCCTCGGCCTGTCGCGACTTCCTGACCCGTCGGTCGACGCTCACGCGCTCGCGGTCACCATCTACGCCTGCCTCTCTGGCACCGAGCCCGACAGCAAGGGCGCCTACGTGCCCTACACGGCCGAGGGGGCCCGCCTCCTCGATGGCCAGGGCAAGGACTCGCCCGAAATCGACCGCTTGCGCGCTCGACCGCTCGACGCGCTGGTGCGACTCGACGAGATGACCGCGCTCACCGAGGGCGACGTGAACCGGCTTCGCAACGCGCTGGCCGACGCCACCCGCGACGATGGGCTCGCGACGCGACTCGCCGAGTTCCTCGTGCCCGTCCTTCGCCGCGCGATGGAGCCCAACCCGGCCCTGCGTGACGGCGACCTCCGCAAGCTGGCCGCCGCGCTGGAGGCCGCTCGCCGGTGCCTCGGCGACCAGTCACCTCTCCGTGTCACGCCGCCGCCCCGCTCGGAGACCCCACGCGCCCCGGTCAAGACACCACTCTCGACGCCCGCCCTGCCCGAACGGCTTGAAGAAGACGACCCCGTGGCCCGCTACGTGCTCGTGATGATCGGCATCGCCGCCGTGGTAATGCTGGGTGTGCTCGCGATGGCTCAGTAGGGCGTCAGCGCCGTCGCGCCGCCTCCCGCGCCGCCTCCCGCGCCGCCCGCGCGTTCGCCTCGGCGTCGATGCGCGCCCGTACATCGATGTAGGCGAGAAAGGCCTTTGACTCCTCGATCGACGCCGCCAGCCGCTTCTCCCCCTGCGGGTCGCCCGAGAGCACCGCGAGGCGCCCGTCGATGGCGAGCAAGACGGCGCCACGATCGGGCATGTACCAGTCGAGCCCCCGGAGCGGCGACTGGGCCTTCACCACCTCGCGCGCCTCCCGGTAGTGCCCGCCCCGGGCCAGCTGGCGAATCGCGGCGTCCTGGAAGCCAATGACGTTGAAATAGCGGCTCTTGTCGGGATGGCCCTCGAGATCCGCCACCGCCGATTTCACCGCGCGAGGCACCTCCCCGGAGCGCATCTGCGCGTACACCCTGAGCTTACTCTCGAGCCAGGCCCGCCACTCCGGGTCGTCGGCCGCGCCCACGGTGAGCCTGGGCACCACGTGTGGAGCAGCAAAACCGAGCATGTCGTAGGCCGCGTCGGCCACCGGGGTGAGCGCGAACTCGTCGACCGTCCACGCGGGCAGCTGGGGCTCCAGCAGCGTGGCGGGGAGCACGTGCAGGCGCTTTGTGTTGCCGCTGGCGGCGGCGGTAACGGCGTCGCGAAGCGCGGCCACCTGGCGGGGGCGTTCCTTTGCCGACCAGGCGCCCCAGGGCTCGGTGATCGCGATGGGATCGACGGTGTCGACCCACACCTGGGCGAGCGCGAGCGAGAGCTTGGCCGGGTCGCGCTCCGCTTCCGGCGCGTGCCAGGGCAAGGTGCCCGATTTCTGGGCGGCGCGGGAGAGCTCGTCGGAGAGCGTGCTGGCGGGGCGGCGCACGTCCTGCCCCTTCTCGGCGCGCACGTACAGGCCGAGGAAACGCGCTCGGTACATCTCGAGGCCACCGCTGGCGGGCACCACCGGCGGCATCTCGCGGTGGAGGGCCTCGCACACCGCGGCGTCGCGTGCGAGGCCGTCGGCGAGCACGTCGCGCACGGGCGTTACCGCCGGGTTAGCGAGCGTCGTCGACCGAAGTACCGACTCGGCGGCGCGATAACGATCAGCGCAGGCGTCGAAGTCCGAGCTGGCCGCCCGTGCCCGCGCGCGGTCGCGACCGGCGATCGACACGTGCACCAGGGCGTGCATCCGCACGTGGTCCCAGTCGGGCTCGCCGTAGTCAGCGGGGGTGTGCCGATAGCCATCGGGGGCGTTCCAGCGAGGGTCGTCGGCGGGTACCGTGCCGCCCCACACCGCCTCGACCGGCAGCTTGGCCGGGGGCGGTGGCGGCGCGGGCGCCGATTCCGCCATCTTCACTTCCTTGGGGGGCGCCTTTGGCTTGCCCTTGCAGCCGACGCCCTGCGCCAAACTCGCCGCGAGCAGCCACGCGCCCAGTCGCATCCGAACTCGCCTCTATCCGGTGAGACCGAGTTCGACCGCGCGTCGTCGCGTGGTCTCCACCTGCGACGGCCCGATCGCGTACCAGTTGATGCCCCCGCACCCCGCGCAGGCACCCTCGAAGCGACCGGCGAGGTGGGCGAGCCGCACGGCCGTGGCGCGAGCCCCGTCCCAGAGCGCGCGGAAGCCGAGCTCCCCGGCGTGGCCAAGGTCCAGCTCGCTGCGCAGGTCGGCGCAACACATGACCAGGTGGCCGTCGTGGCGGATCACCGGGGTGAACCAGGGGGCGGCGCAGGCGCTCCTTCCGGCGGGCGCCTGCCAGGGGTCATCGGTCCAGGCCGAGACGGTGAGCGCGCCGCGGGTGCCGACCGGAAAACTCGCCACGGTGCGTCGGTAGAGCGCGTCGGCCGCGGCCTGTCCCGGGCCGCCGCCGTCGACGGAGAGCGGCTTGAAGAGGATCTCGCCGTGTCCCCCGCCCGAGTAGCACCGAAAGGTGTCGGTCCAGTACTCGAGGAATGCGCGGGCCTCGTGCGCATTGCCCGGTTGGACAACGAACTGCACCTGCACGTCGACCGGCCCGAGCGCATCACGTCGCGACAGGAGATACCGGATATTACGACGCACCCGGGCGAGGTGCTCCCGGCCTTTCACGCGCGCGTAGGTGCCCGGCGTGACCGCGTCCAGCGTGAAGACCACCAGCAACGGCATCGCGCGGTCGCGACCCGCGAGCAGCTTGTCGACCCGGGGTGGCGTCAACAAGATGCCGTTGGTGTCGAAGCGGAGGTAGCCAAGGCGTCCCCGTAGCTGTCGCGACGCGTAGGCGACCATGTCCTCGAGACGCTCGTGTACCGAGGGGTCGCCGAGCCACTGCAGGATGAGGTGGTCGAAGTGGCAGTCCTCGGCCACGAGGTGGTCGACGACCGCCGTGTACACGTCCCAGGGCATCAGGCCCTTCGGCACGCCGTGCACGCTTGCCCAGCCCTCGGCGTGGGGTCGACACATCGAACAGGCGAGGTTGCACCTGTCCGTCGGCTCGATCTGGAGGACACCGAGGCCGCCGGGGGTTGTAGGCACGGTGTCAACATACCCGCCCCCCTCGCGCCCGCCCGCGACTCGCGCTACGCTTCGGGGCCATGGCGCTGGTCCTTTTCCTCATCGGCTGCGGCAACCCCTGCCAGTCTCTGTGCGAGACGATGGCGTCGCGGGCGGCCGAGTGCGATCTCACCGTGTCGGAAGAAGAGCTCGAGGCCTGCGCCACGCGCTACGAGGAAGTCACCCCGGAGATGTCGGCCGCCTGCGGCGAGGCCGACGATGCCGGGCGACTCGAGGAATGGTGGACGTGCGAGGAACTTGCCGAGAACTACACCAACGGCGCCAAGTAGGCTCTCGGCTGGATTCCAGGCGTAATCAACGGCCGGCCGCGTTGACGGACACCCGCCTTGGCCCATAGGATCGCGCCGCCCACGATGTCTGAAGCCGGAGCTACGCCTGCCGCCGCACCCGCCGCGCCCGCGTTTTCCCCCGAGGCCTACGGCAAGTACTACCTGATCGACAAGATCGCCGTGGGCGGAATGGCGGAGATCTTCAAGGCCAAGACCTTCGGGCACGGCGGCTTCGAGAACACCTTCGTCGTCAAGCGCATCTTGCAGCACATGTCGGAGAACGACCAGTTCGTCCAGATGTTCCTCGACGAGGCCAAGGTGACGGCCCAGCTCCAGCACGCCAACGTGGTGCGCGTGTGGGAGTACGGCAAGATCGCCACCAACTACTACCTGTCGATGGACTTCGTCGACGGGAAAGACAGCAAGATGATCCTCCGCAAGCTGTTCGAGCGGCGGAAGATGATCCCTCGTGAGTTCGCGGTGTACATCGCGATGGAGGCCGCCAAGGGCCTCGACTACGCGCACAAGCGCACCACCAACGCCGGCGTGCCGCTGAACATCGTGCATCGCGACGTGTCTCCGTCGAACATCCTCGTGTCGTACACCGGCGAAGTGAAGGTGGCCGACTTCGGCATCGTGCAAGCGAGCAGCGTCATCGAGACGACGACCAAGGGCACGCTCAAGGGGAAGATCGAGTACATGTCGCCCGAGCAGGCCCTCGGCGAGGTGCTCGATCGACGGAGCGATGTCTTCGCCCTTGGCATCGTGATGTGGGAGATGCTGACGGGCAGGCGCGCTTTCAAGACCGACAACGAGATCAAGACCCTCGAGCGCGTGCGCAACGTGGAGATCGAGCCGCCGGCCCTGGTGAACAACCAGGTGCCCACGCGGCTGTCCGAGATCGTGATGCGCTGCCTCGAGAAAGACCCGGCCGACCGCTACCAGGACGCTCGCGAACTGCACGCGGATCTCCTCAACTTTCTCTACCCGGCCACCCCCGACGTGGTGCAGCAGAGCCTCCACCACTTCATGTCGGAGCTCTTCGTCGAGGAGATCACCGCCGAGCGCGCGCGCGTCGAGGAGGCCACCCGCCTGTCCCGCGCGATGCACGAGGCCGAGCCCTCGGTGGAGCTCCAGGAAGACTGGGAAGAAGGCCAGCGTGGCGGCTCGGAGCCCACGGTGGCGCCGGTCAAGCCCCAACCTGCCCCCTCGCGGCTGCCGATCTTTCTCGGCGTGGGGGCGCTGGCCGCCGCGCTCGCGGTGGTGGGACTCGGCGCGCTGTGGATGGTCAACCAGGGGATGCAGAACCAGGACACCCCGGCGCCCGAGGTGAAGACGGAGCTCGTGAAGGCCTCGCCCTCGATCGTCTTGCGCGTGGCCCCGGTGGAGGCCGTCGTGAAGCTCGACGGCGTCGACGCCGGCAAGGGCACCGCTGTCACCCTGCCCAACGTGTCGCTTGGCAAGCACAAGATCGAGGTCTCGGCCGAGGGCTACGAGCCCTACACCGAGGAGGTCGACGTGGGCGAGGGCGAGAAGGTCCGCCTCGACGTGAAGCTCGTCGCGGTGCGCAAGCCGCCCGAGGTTCGCGTGGAGTCGCCGCCAAAGATGGCCGAGGCCGACGTGCGCATAGAGCCCCGGGTCACGCCAGCGCCCGAGGCAAAGGTCGACACGCCGCCGCCGCCACCCGCCGAGAAGGCCAAGGGCAAAGTCAACATCAACGTGTCCGGCGGCTGGGCCGACATCTACGTGGATGGCAAGAAGATTGGCACGACGCCGATCTTCGGGCACCAGCTCCCGGTCGGCACCTACGCGGTGCGGGCGAAGAACGAGCAGACCGGCCTCGACATCACCAAGCAAGTCACGGTGAAATCGGGAGAATCCGCAAGCGTCGCCTTTTCCGCCCAGTAGGGGCTCATCTGTCGCGCTGACGTTCCCGATCCCGGCGTCGTGGACAAGCTCCCCGCACTCGCCGCCCTCCTGATCGCCAGCGCCTCGGCGAGCTTCGCTTTCGTGGCCGGCTCGCAGCTCGCGGGCCTCCGCGCCGAGGTGGACAACCTTCGCGCCCAGGTCGACACGCCACCGGCCGCGTCGCGACCGAACGTGTCGACCGACTTCAACGGGAGCATCGACAGCCCCACGATCGGCAGCGGGGCGTACGTCGACCCGAAGGCCAGCGTGATCGGGGCCGTGAACATCGAGAGCGGCGTGTACGTGGGCCCCATGGCCAGCATCCGCGGCGACGAGGGACAGCCGATCCACCTCGGTGCCAACTGCAACGTCCAGGACGGCGTGGTGATCCACGCCCTGGAGACGGAGTCGCACGGCGAACCCGTCGATGGCCGCACCTACGAGGTGCATGGTCGCGACTATGCGGTGTACGTGGGCGAACGGGTGTCACTGGCGCACCAGGCGCTGGTTCACGGCCCGGCGGCCATCGGCGACGACACCTTCGTGGGCATGCAGGCGCTGGTGTTCAAGGCCCGCGTGGGGCGCGGTGCGGTGATCGAGCCCGGCGCCGTGGTCCTCGGGGTGACCGTGGCCGACGGGCGCTACGTGCCGGCCGGGGCGGTGATCAACACCCAGGCCGAGGCTGACGCCCTGCCCCAGATCGACGACGCCTACCCCTTCCGCGCGCTCAACGCCGCCGTGGTGCACGTGAACACGAGCTTCGCCGACGCCTACCAGACCGAGCCCGTGGAACACGGCGAGATGGCGTCCGCGCATCACTAAGAGCGGAACGTGTCTCCCGAGCGAGCGCGGGCTCGCCAGCGCGCGCATAGGAAAGCCAACGGCGTTGTAGACTTAGCCCATGAACGTTGCCTTCGTCGGCCTCGGCGTCATGGGCGCCCCCATCGCGGCTCACCTGCAACGGGGCGGCCATGCCGTCACCGTCTACAACCGCACCCCCGCGAAGGCTCAGCGGTGGGTGCGCGAATACGGAGGACACGCTGTCGCGACACCGCGCGATGCGGCTCAAGGTGCCGATGCAGTCTTCATCTGCGTGGGCAACGATGACGACCTACGCGCCGTCGTGCTCGGTCATGAGGGCGCGCTCGCGGGCATGTCGCCGGGCGCCTTGCTGGTCGACCACACCACCACCTCGGCCGCCGTGGCGCGTGAGGTCGGCGCGGTTGCTGCGGAAGGGGTGGTGGGCTTCGTCGACGCGCCGGCCTCCGGCGGCCTGGCGGGCTCAGAGCTCGGGCAGCGGAGCATAATGAGCGGCGTCAGCGACGCCGACGTGGAGCGAGCGCGGGCCTACTTCGGGGCCTACGCGCGCGCGGTCGTGCACCAGGGGCCGGTCGGCACCGGACAGCTCAGCCAGATGGTCAACCAGATCTGCAGCGCGGGCGTGCTCGCGGGCCTCGCCGAGGGCCTCGACTTCGCCGTGCGCGCGGGGCTCGACCCCGAGAGAGTGGTTGCCGCGATCGGCAAGGGCGCGGCGCAGTCCTGGCAGCTGGACAACCGCTGGCGGACGATGGTCGACGCGCGCTTCGACTTCGGCTTCGCCGTGGACTGGATGCGCACGGACCTGGCCCTCGCCTCGGCCACCGCCGACGAGATCGGCGCGTCGCTGCCGATCACCGAGGAGGTGGAGGAGCGCTACGCCGAGGTGACGGCGATGGGCGGGGGACGATGGGACACGTCTTCGCTCATCGCGCTGTTGCAGCGGGGCTAGGCGCCGTGGGGCTCGATCTGCGCGGGCTGGCGAGCCCGCGCTTTCGAGCGGGAGGCCGTAGCTCTAGTCTGACCCGCCACCTTCGCCAAAGCGACCGGCGAAGGTCTCATACATCTCGCGGCACTCGTAACGATCCGGGCGCGACATGCGCTGGATGCCCGCCCGCGGGTGCACGTTGTAGAAGCCCGTGATGGCGTAGGGCAGGTGGTAGCCGAAGCGCAGCTCGTCGCGCAGCGTGGCGTACTCGTCGACCAGCTCGAGGATCGGCTTCACGTCGTACCGGGGGTTGTCCAGGTAGAAGAGCAAGAGCTCCATCGGGCAGTTACCGGCGCCGCGACCGATGCCGTGCACGGTGGCGTCGACGAAGTCGCAGCCCGCGTCGATGGCGGCGATGGTGTTGGCGAAGGCCTGCTGCTGGTTGTTGTGCGTGTGGACGCCGATCTTGATCTTGTCCCCCAGCCGCCCCTGGTACACGTGGCAGAGGTGGGTGATGTGGTAGGGGTAGAGCGCCCCGAAGCTGTCGACGATGGCGACGTTGTGCACGCCGGAGTCGCGCAGCTCGTCGAGGAAGGCGTCGACCTCCTTCGGCTCGAGCGTGCTCACCGCCATCACGTTCATAAAGGTCTCGTAGCCCTCCTCGAGCGCGCGATCGAGGAGGCGACGGGCTTCCTTGAGCTGGTGCGCGTAGGTCGCGATGCGGATGGTGTTGACCACCGTGCTGCCGCGGGGCTTGATGTCGCTCGGGTCGACCTTGCCGCAGTCGAGCATGGCCGCGATCTTCATCTTGCCGTTGTGGGCCTGGGTGACCTCTGCCAGCACGTCCTCGTCGAGGAAGCGCCACTCGCCCACCTTGCTGCGATCGAAGGTGCCCTCGCGGGTGCGGTAGCCGATCTCCATGTAGTCCACGCCCGAGGACTGGAGCGCCTCGAAGGTGCGGCGCACCCACTGGCGGTCGAACTTCCAGTTGTTGCAGATCCCGCCGTCGCGGATGGTGCAGTCGAGCACCTTGATACGGCGGCGGCGGTCGGTCACGAGCCCCTCGGGGCAGCACTTCACGCGGTAGTCGAGAGCCACGGGGGGCCTCCTGGAAAGGCCGCGACACTACCCAGCCTCCGACCGACCCGCCACCACCGCGACCGGCCGGTGACACAGTAGTACCGTCCCTCACGACCCCCGGGGTTAGCCACTCAGGGTGATCTGGCTCCTCGCCGCCTGCCTCGAGCCCTTCGAGCACGACGCCCACGATCTGGTTGACCTCAGGATCGTGGGCATGACCTATCAGGATGGCAAGGCGACGGCGTTCGCCTGGGAGGGCGAGAACGCCTGGAGCGCCGTGGCGCCCTCGCAAAGCTGGACGGGCGACGTGGACGCATGGATCTGTGGTGACAGCGCCGACTGTGCTGCCCGGCCGACCCAGGAAGCGTCGGTGACCATCAGCGACGGGGTCACGACGGAGTCGGGCACCCTGGAGTTCGACGCCGGGGGCGAGGTGCCCGAGGTCGGCGCGGTCACCCGAGAGGAGACCGACGAGGGCTGGACGCTCTCGCTCGACGCCCCAGCTTCGCACGTGACCCACTGGATGGCGCCGCAGGGCGACATCGGGGAGACAGGCCAGCACGAGGCGCTCTATGTGCCACCGGGCGACGG
The DNA here is from genome assembly GCA_005778355.1 of Pseudomonadota bacterium. GTDB lineage: Bacteria > Myxococcota_A > UBA796 > UBA796 > SXON01 > SXON01. Next base: position 27,697 of record SXON01000047.1, read on the forward strand.
CATCTGGCCTGTGGTCGCGCTCACCCTCGACGGGATGGGGGGAAACGCCTGGACGATCGTCGACGTGGCCGAGGGGGACATCGGCCCGGCCCTCTGGACCGAACGGCGCGTCATCCCGGTCGACGCAATCCCCGAGGGTCTCGAAGGGGACCGCTGGTACGGCGAACTCGAGCCGGTTGACGACCTTCTCGGGTACCGGCTGGTGGCGTTGTCCGAGGAGTACACCCACGCCGACACGGCCTTCTGCGGCTTCGGCAGCGGCGGGTGGGATCCCGACACGCTCGTGACGCGCGCCTGCGGGCGTGACGAGGTGACGACCGCGTCTCGCGGGCTCTGGGTGGAGGCGCGGGCGGTACCGTAGGCGTGGCGGTCGCGGTGGCACCCCCCGGGGGGAGGGGCTGAACAGGGTCATCCTCCCCGAAATAGGACGCCCGGCCACCTCATCGGGGAAAAAATAGGACTCGAAGTCACCTGAGCGCCCACCCGCCACGGACAAACCGGCACTATTGGCGAGGACCGCACCCGGGGTTGGCCCGAAATGGGCGCACGAGTCCTATCTTCTGGTCGATGACTCGGTCGAGTGTCCCAAAAACGCCCCCATGACCCTCGGCCAGCCCCATCGCGACAACACCTGCGCTCGGCTACTCCACCACCCGGGCCACCACCCGGTACATGACCACGCTCTCGCCACCCGGTAGTCGCGCCCCTTGCCCCACCTGGGCTTCCTCGCCGACGAGGAAACTCACGCGCGGTGCGGCGACCAGGTGGAAGCGTTCGCGGCCGCCGCGGAGCACCTCGACCGCTTCCACCCGCACGTCGAGCTGGTAACCACCGTCGATCTCGTCGAGCGCGAGGCTGAAGCGGTAGGCCGGCGCCTCATCGGTCGCGGGAAGGGTGACACTCGGCAGCGACCCGAGCGCAACGTCGGCGAGGAGCACCTGGGCGGCGCCCGATGGACCCCGAAGCTCGAGATCGAGGTCGGCGGCGAGGGCGGTATGGGCGAGGAGGAGGAGCATGGGCACCATGTATCGTCAGGCGACCGGCGACAACAACATCCGCCCGTAGGCCACGAAAGCCATGAGCAGACCCAGGACGGCGCTCATGAGAATGGCACCGGTCTCCTGGTACCGGAGATGCACGCCGATGAAAACGAGGCTCTCCACCGCGAGAAGGCCGGCAGCCACCACGGTGAGCCTGGGGTGCCAACGCAACGCGGAGGGCAGGATCAGGCCCACCCCGCACACGAGCTCCATCACCCCGAGCGCGGCCCACGCCTCGCGGGGCAGCGCGCCGAACGAGGGCACGTCGCCGGTCACCTCGTCGAAGAGCACCGTCTTCATCACCCCGGAGGCGCCGTAGAGCAGTGCAGCGAGGACTTGAAGCGACCAGAGGAGGAGGTTCATCAGCCCGCCAATATCAGGATTCCATGGGAGCGCGTTAGCCCCGCGCCGCGATGCTTCTCGCCGCGATTGCCCTCGCTGCCGACGACGTGCCCGCCGAGGGCTCGGGGGACGATCCGCACGAGGTCGTTGTGGAGGCGCGTCGCGACGCGCCGGTCGTGAGCGAGGAGACGCTCGACCGCGAGCGCGTGCTGCTCACCCCAGGCACCTTCGAAGATCCGGTGCGCCTCGTGCAGAGTCTCCCGGGCGTGGCGCTCACGCCAGAGTACGGCCCGCAGGCGGGCGACCTCGCGATCCGCGGCGCCGCGCCGTGGGAAACCCGCTACCTCCTCGACGGCATCGAGCTGCCCTACCTCTATCACTTCAACGGATATTCCTCTGTTTTCCCCGCGCGCTTGCTCGACGAGCTCTCGCTCTTGCCCTCCACCTTCGGTGCCGAGCACGGCGACGCGACAGGCGCCATCGTGCAGACGACCAGCACCTGGGAGCGAAGCGACGCGCCAACCGCCAGCGCCAACCTCAACTTCGTGATGGCGGGTGCCGAGGCCACCCTCCCGGGCGGCGAGCGATGGACCATGCGCGCCAGCGGGCGCCGCTCCTACCTCGACGCCGTGTCGCGGGACGAGGAACAATACACCGTCTTCCCCGTTTTCTCCGACTGGTTTGCGCGCCTGGAGTACCACCCGAGCGCCGCCGCGCGGTGGTCGTTCGGGGGTTTCGGCGGCTCTGATTTCTATACCCGCTACGCCGGCGAGCCCACCACGCTCAGCGAATACGCACAATCGGTGAACCCAGCCTTCGCCTACGACAAGGCCTTCGCGGCGGGCATGGTTACCCACCGGCACCTGCTCGGCGCCGGTCGGCTGGATGGTAGCCTTGCGCTCTCCCGCTACGCGGTGGACGGCGAGCTGTCGTCGGCGCACGACCGCGAGGTGCTCACGCGCGTACAATGGCGGGAGACAGCCACGTTCTTGCCGCGAAGCGGCCTATCGCTGGTGACCGGACTCGATCTCCGCCAGGAGTGGCTCCGACTCGACGTGCTCACCGACCGGGCGTGGCCCGAGGTGGAGCGCGAGTCCGCGCTGCTGGCCCGCGGCGTCAGCGTGGACTCCCGCAGCGACCGCCTCGTGGCGGGCGCCTTCGCCGAGGCGCGCTGGACGCTGAACGACTTCCGCCTGGTCCCCGGGCTGCGGGTCGACGGCGACACCCTGTCCGAGAGCGTGGTGCTCGACCCGCGGTTCAACGCGAGGTGGCAGATCGGCCCCGACGAGCGCCTGCGGCTCGCCCTGGGACAGTACTCCCAGTTCCCCGAGGCCGAGTGGCTCGACGCGACGGTCGGCACACCCGGCCTCTCGCCCGCCGTCTCGCGGCAGCCCGCGCTGGGCTTCGACTACGCCATTGCCCGCCGACTGGAGCTCGAGATCGACCTCTGGGGTAAGTTAGGTGAAAATCTCGTTAATCTCGACGCGGGCCAAGCCCCGGTGGCGGTGGACGGGGTGGCCTACGGCGTTGAGCTCCAGAGCCGCTACCGCATTCGCGACCTTTTCTTCGCCTCAGCCGGGGTGTCCTTGTCCCACGCGGAGCGCGGTGGCGAACGGTTTGACTACGATCAGCCCTGGGCGCTCAACCTGGTGGGCTCCTGGAGCTTCCGTCCTACCTGGAACGCCGGCGTCCGCTACCGCGTCGGCGAGGGGCTACCCTACACGCCGATCATTGATGGGAGCTACGTCGCCGCGAGTGACAGCTACTTGCCGGTGTACGGCGACACCAACAGCGAGCGGCTGCCGGTCTTCCAGAAGATCGATCTCCACCTCCAGAAAGACTGGCGTTTCCGGACGTGGAAGCTCGCGGCCTACGGCGAGGCGTGGATTGTCCCCCCGGGCAACAACGTGATGTACATGGCCTGGAGCTACGACTACGACGAGGTGGGCGAGGTCAAAGGGCCCGTTTTCGTTCCGCTCCTCGGCGTCCGGGGCGAGTGGGGCCTCGCGGCGCCGGAGCCGGGCTAGCGTCCGGAGGGCAGCGTCAGCAAACCCGCGTCGCGGATGAAGTCCGCTAGGGCCTGGGCATACAGGGCATAGCCCTCGGCGTCGGGATGGCCGCCATCATAGAAGAGCGGCTCGCTCACGGCGTCGTCGGCCTCGAAGGCGGCGATGATCTCCGGGGCCAGCTTGTCGAGCTGCTCCGGGCGACCGCGTGCGAGCTCCTTGCCGGTCGCGAGATCGACCATCGCCTGGCCGTCGTGCGAGACTCGCAGCACCACCCCGGGCGCGCGCCGCGCCGCGTCGAAAACCGGAGTGAGGTCGATCAGCGGCGCCGGCGGGTCGGCGGGGATGGCCTGCGGCTCGGTCAGGGCCCTCACGTCGAAGGTGCTCACCGGGTGCAGCGCGATCATGGCGCGGGCGGGGCTCGCCGCGCGAACCGCCGACACGAACGGCGCCCAGCCGGCCTGGCCCCCGGAGCCGCGCCCCTTGGCGATAATGTACAGGTCGCCGCCGACTTGTTGACGAGTGCGTCGCACCCAGCCCTCGAGGCCGGTGGCATCCAGCCCCGGTGCGGCCGACGTGACAACCTCCACGCCCAGGCGCTCGGCCAGCTGCGCGCCGAGGGCGAGGTCGTCGTCAACCCCCCAGCCCAGGGCCACCGAGTCGCCCACGATCACCACGCGCGGGCCGCTCGCCTTCGCGGCCACGTCGTCTTCCCCGCGGAAACCGTGCGCCTCGGTGGAGAGGTGGAAAACCCGGCGGCGGGTGATCTTGGCCCGTCCCTCGGGGCTCTGCGTGTCCATGGGATCGTGCGGGCGGTCGGGAACGACCATGCGAACGGCGCGCAGGTTGGCCTTGAGCCCTGTCGTCCCCTGGGACCCTGGACCCTGCTCGAAGATCTGGGCCGACTCCATGTCCTTCACCGCGTGCCGGATGTGCCACAAGTAGGCCCCGACCAGCGCGCACGCGAGCAGCCCCAGCAACGTCGCATAAGGGAGGGCGTATGTCCACTTCGCACGCATGTACCGCAGGTATCGCCGCAGTGAAGCCGGGCCGGCCTAGACCTCCCAATCCGTAGTCAACCACACACTCCTTCTGGCCCATGCCGGGCGAGAATGCGGTGTGCGTGCGCTCGTTCGGCGAATGGCCATTCGCCACCTTCTTCCCCTGTCATGGCGCCTCGGCGACGAGCGCGTGGCCCGCAGCCTGCAGCGTTTCGCCCTGGTGGAATCCGACTCCGCCTGGCAATTCCTCCGCGCGCTGGAAGTGCTCGAGAAACCGGAGCACAAGGCGGCGATGTTCCACGATGCGCTCGAGGAGATGTCTCACGCCGAGGGCTTCGCCCGGCTCGCCGCCCGTTACTCGCCGCGCCCCTTGCCTCTGCCCCGCGAGGCTCGGTCTCCGCTCATCGAGCGCCCCGAGCAGCTTGGCGAGTTTCTCGCCTACATCTATGTGGGCGAGCGCGACGTGTACGACGAGTTCGACGACTACGCGCGCGCGGCGCGTCGCCCCGACATCGAAGCCCACCTCGCCGCCATTCAGGAAGACGAGGCTGGCCACCACGAGGACGCCGAGCGCACCGTCTTGAACCTCGTCGGCAGCGAGACGCGGTTCGTGCGCCTCCAACGCGAAGCCCGCTGGCGCCGCTTCCGCGAGTCCTTCATGCGCGTGTCCACCGGCATCGGGCACGTCGTGTCGACCATCCTGCTCGGCATCCTCTACTTCGCGGTCGGTGCCTTGCTCGCCGTCCCGTCCAGGCGCCGGATGGCCCCCCGCGGCCTCGCCCGATGAGGACCCTCGGCGTTTCCTTCGGCTACCACGACGCCACCGCCGCCCTCGTCGCCGGTGATCGGCTCTGGATGGCCAGCGAGGAGCGCTACTCTCGCCTGAAGCACGATCCGAACCTGCCTCGGCGGAGCATCGCGGCCTGCCTCGGGGCCGCGGGCATGACCGCCGGCGAGCTCGACGCGGTGGTGTACTACGAAGAGCCGCACGCGAAGTTCGCCCGGGTGCTGGTGAGCACCCTCGCCGCCTTCCCCTGGAGCGCCGGTCGCTTCGCCAAGAGCGCTCGCGACTGGGTGGGCGAACGGCTCTGGTCGGTGGAGCAGCTCGCCATCGCCCTAGACCTCCCCGCGAGCCGCGTGCAAACCGCCGCGCACCACCAGAGCCACGCGGCGCAGGCATTCCTCGGCTCCCCCTTCTCCGAGGCGGCGATCCTCACGCTCGACGCCGTGGGCGAGTGGACCTGCACCAGCATCGCACGAGGCCATGCCGACGGCCGCGTGGAGGTGCTCGCCTCGTGGGACTATCCCCACTCGCTAGGCCTTTTCTACGCGGCGTTCACCGGCTTTCTCGGCTTCCGCCCCAACGACGGCGAGTGCAGCACGATGGCGCTCGCCCGTTTTGGCCAACCCACGCGGGCCGACGACGTGCGCCGCGTGCTGCAGGTGTCCCCCGCAGGGGACTACGCGCTCGCCGATGGATTCCTCGACCTCACGGCGGAGACCGTCCCCTACACCCGCCGGTTCCTCGACCTCTTCGGCGAGCCCCGCGACCCGCGTCGTCCCTTGCCCTTCGACGCGCTGGGCGACGAGACCGCGCCCCCCGACGCGCGACGCTGGGCCGACCTGGCCGCGAGCGTGCAGCTCGTCCTCGAGGAGGCCGTGCTGGCGCTCGCGCGACGCGCCAAACGAGAAACAGGCCTCGACCGGCTCTGTCTCGCCGGCGGCGTGGCCCTGAACTGCGTGGCCAACGCACGCCTGTGTCGCGAGGGTCCCTTCACAGAGATCTACATCCCGCCCGACCCGGGCGACGGGGGCGCGGCCTTCGGGGCGGCGATGACCGGGCACAAGAGCCGGGTGGCCTACACCCCCTTCTGCGGCCCGACGGTCGACACTGGCCCGGCCCTCGACCTCTTGCCCCATCTCGACGTGCACGAGTGGACGGGCGGCACGCGCGGCGACGAGGTTCGCCTGCACGTGGAGCGTCCCGCTCATCCCGAGACCCTCGTGGCGCGCGTGGTGGAACGTCTGGGGCAGGGCGAGGTGGTGGGCTGGTTCCAGGGGGGGATGGAGTCGGGGCCACGGGCGCTCGGGCAGCGGTCGATCCTCTTCGACCCGCGGCGGGTCGACCTCGCCCGGCGAGTCAGCACCGAGGTGAAGGCACGCGCCCCCTTCCGGCCCTACGCGCTCTCGGTGGCCGAGGACGACGCCGCCGAGCTCCTCGAGGGGGCCTCGCCGCTCCGTGGCTGGATGCAGGTGGCGGCCCCCGTGCGCGACCCCGCCCGGGTGCGCGCCGGCGTGCACATAGACGGCACGACTCGGCCCCAGGTGTGCCGTCGCGACGAGAATCCGCTGTACCACGACCTTCTCCGCGCCTGGGTGGCCGAGTCCGGCGCGCCCGCGCTGTTGAACACCTCGATGAATGGGCGCGGCCACCCCATCGTGGACGGCCCCTTCGAGGCGCTGGCCTTCTTCGCCCGGTCGCGCCTCGACTGCCTCGTCCTCGGTGACACCATCCTCCACAAGACACCCCCAACCGGAGCTCCCCATGGCTGAGCCCGCGCGTAGAGATGGCTTGCTCGCCCGCGCCAGCGGCCGCGTTCGCGTGGTGCTGGCCCTGCTGAGGTACCTGCGCGAGTCCGGCCTCTGGTGGCTCGTGCCCCTGGTGCTCACCCTCCTGACACTCGGTCTGCTGCTCGGCGCCATCGCAGGCACGGGCCCGCTGGCCCCCTTCATCTACCCGCTCTTGTGAGGCCGGGGCGCCCCGCCGCGCCCTGCACCCACCCCGCTACTCGCGCCGCCGGAAGAACCGGCTGCCGTTACGGTGCCGCGAAGCGACTTCCCCGGCGCCGAGCGCCAACAAGAAGTCGGTGAGCGTGGCGCGACCCACCTCCACTCGCGCCCCGGCGCGCATCACGGCGAAGACCGCCACCCCGCGGGCATCACCAGGGTAGGCCGCCGCCATCCCGGACGCCACCCGCCAGGCGGGCTCCCAGGCCGCGTCCGCCCCGAAGAACTCGGCGCGGGCGCCGCGGCGGTCGAGCGTCAAGCTCCCCACCCGCTGCCAGCCCGCGGGCCGCTTCCCCTCCACGCAGGCCCAGAGGGGCAGACACACGCTCACACAGCCCTCGGGGAGGGCACCGACTCGCTCCTTGACACCACTCATGACACACTCCACGTGCACGCCGCCACCGGGGACGCGCGCCGCCGCAGGATTGCGGCGGACACACGTGTCCCAGGGACGGGCGAAACGTGGGGGTCGGGGTTCTAGGCGGTGGAAACCTTCACGGCGCCAAGAATGAGCACCGGAGCCCCACGCGTCAAGGGAGATGTTGGTTTTGATCTGCGCGGGCTGGCGAGCCCGCGCTCACTGGGGGGCGGCTCGCGCTATCGCTCGCGCTCGCCTTGTTACTGGTTCCGGCCGGGGCGCTCCGCCTTGCTGCCCTTGCCCGGCCGGCCACCGCGGCCCTTGCCCTCGCCGGCCTTGCCTTCGCGCCCACCGCCGCGCCCGGGGCCCACGCCGGGTCGCCGACCGCCGGGCATGCCGCCCTTGTCGGCCACGGGTCCGGTGGCCTTGTCGGCCGCCGGGTCGACCATCGGGGTAACTGGGCCCGTGTAGTTGAGCGCGCCGAGAATATCGAGCACCGGAACACCGTTGACCGTCTTGGCGCCGCCGACCAGAGCGGACTTGACCGCGTCCGGTCCCTTCACGCCCGCGGAGATGAGCACCGCCGCAGCGCCGGCCACGTGGGGCGAGGCCATGCTCGTGCCTTCCATCTGCGCGTAGCCCCAGCCCTTGCCGGTGATCGTCCCCTGCAGGATGCCGTCGGGCTGGCCGTCGTGACCCACGTCCTGTGTGGTGTCCCCGCCAGGGGCCAGGAGCGCGAGCTCCTTGCCATTGTTGGAGTACACCGTCTCCTTGTTGTTCCCATCGTGCGCGCCGACCGCGATCACCGTGGGGTACGCCGCCGGGTAGCTCACCTTGCCGTCGAAGCCATCGTTGCCACTCGAGGCCACCACCACCACGCCCTTGTCATAGGCGTAGCGACAGGCCTCGTCCACCACGCGCGCGTAGGAGGAGCCACCGACGCTCATATTGATCACCTGAGCGCCGTTGTCGGTCGCCCAGATGATGCCGGCGGCGATGTTCTCGCTGCTCACCCCGCGGTAGTCGCCGATCCGGACGGGGAGGATCGAGGCCCCCGGCGCCACGCCGGCCACGCCCACGCCGTTGTTGGTGAGCTGGGCGATCGTCCCCGCCACGTGGGTGCCGTGGCTGCCACTCGGCGACTGGGTGGGCGCAGCGCTGTCGCTCGGGTCGTCGTCGCGTTCGAAAATGTCGTAGCCCTGGAGCACGTTGGCGGGCCCGTCGGCGCCGACGGTTACGCCGCTGTCGATCACCGCCACCACCACGCCCTTGCCATTGGCGCGCGCGTGTACCTGCTCGATCTGCAGGCCCGCCATGTTCCACTGGTAGCGGTAGTAGGGGTCGGTCGACGACAACTTCCACATTTGCACCGGCTCGACCCACTCCACGGCGTCGTTGTCCATCAGCGCGCGGAAGCCCGCCTCGTCGACCGTGGTGTCGACCGCGAACAGACCGGACACGCTGCCGGTGGCGCCGCTCACCGCCCGGGCCCCGCTGATCGCGCCGGAGTTGGCCGCGTCGAAGAGACCGTTCACGTGCAACTTGCCGTTCTCATCGACGCTCACCTTCTCCTCGTCGCGGAACTTCACCACGTAGCGCCCGGGGACGGACTCCGAGAATTCCACGGGCGAGGTGCGCGCCGTGGCCTTCGTCGTGTTGGGCACCACGCTGATGTCGGACTCGGGGGCGGCGGTCTCAGGAGGCGCCGGCGGCGCGGGCGGGAGTTCTTCGCTCTTGGGCAAGAGGCCCGAGCAGGCGAGCGACGCGAACAGGCCGAGGGGGAGGAAGAGGCGCATGGGGAGTCCGGGCTTAGGGAGTCGCGTTGACCGTCCAGGAGCAGTGGCCTTCGATGCAGCCACAGCTCTTGAGAACGGCGAAACAGGGGAGCTTGTCGCAGGTGGTGTTGAGCGTCACTGCAGCGGCCACGGGCACGCACACCTCGCCCGAGCAGCCACCCGCGGTGCAGTCCACGTCGGTGGTGCACTCGCCATCCGCCTCGACACCCTCCACGCGCTCGCGGCAGGACTGGTAGAGCGCCCGCGGGTCGGACGGCGGCGCGGTGAGCCCCGGCGTGCTCGGGTCGCCCAGCACGGTGGGGTTGCCCTGCGCGTCGGCCTCGCCGAGGATCACCGGCGGCGCCGGCTCGGGCGGCGGAGGGTCGGCCGGCTTCTCAGCCGGGCCGTGAGCACAAGCAAGCGCGAGGAGGAGGAACATCGGCGCGACGTATCCAACGCGCCGGGCGGCGGCGCCATTCACGCCCCTGATTTAGGACGCGAAACGCCTTGATGAGAACACCTCGGCCACGTGGCTCCTTCCCTCGGTGACGAGCTCCGCCAGGGCCTGCCCACAGGCGTAGGCGAAGCCGAAACCGTGCCCCGTGAAGCCCACGGCGCCAAGCGCGCCGGGCAAGCCGGCCACCGGCCCCACGATGGGGAGGCCATCGACAGAGAAGCCCATCGTGCCCGACCAGCGATGGGTGACCGGCACCGACCGCATCGCCGGGAAACGATGGAGAAACTCCTCCATTCTCCGCTGGATCACCGGGTGGAGCAGCTCGGACGTGCCCACCTCGCCCTCGGTGTCGAGGTTGCGCCAGCCACCGAGCACCACGCGACCGTGCTCGTCTTGGCGCCAGTAGTCAAAACCGTGGTCGGCGTACACCGGGCAGCCGAACAAGGGCGGCGCGGCCGCAGTGGCGAGCATCTGGCCGCGCACCGGGTCGACCTTACCCTTGTAGAAAGGGATCATCTCGCCCGCCCAGGCGTTGACGCAGAGCAAGACCAGCTGCGCGTGCAGCTCGCCGCCCTCGGTGTACAGGCAAGCGTCGCCCGGCGACGGCGCCTCGATGGCCCGCACCGGGGAGGCCTCGAAGAGACGCGCCCCGCGCGCCATGCTGGCGAGAGCCAGGCCCTTCACGAAGCGCGCGGGGTCGAGCTCGCCATCGTCGGTGATGTGGACGCCAACGGTGAAGCCGGCGTCGCGGTACACCGCCTCGAGCGCCGCCCCCTCGCGCAGCTCGGCAGAGAAACCATCGGCACGGAGCATCGTGGCCGACTCGAGGAGGTCGGCCTCCTCCTCGACGGAGCAGGCGAGCTGCAAGGCGCCACGCCGCATGTAGCCGCAGTCGATGGCGAGCCGATCGATGGCGGACTTCATCGCGGCATGGTTGTCGCGACTTACCTGGTGAACGAGCCGCGCACGGTCGCGGCCCATGACGGCCACGGCGCGACTGTAGCGCTCGGCCGTCCCCTGTAGGAGGAAACCGGCGTTTCGTCCGGAAGCACCGTGCGCCAGCAGGCCCTTGTCCACCCAACCCACGCTCACCCCGGCATCGGCGAGCGCGAAGGCGGCGGCGGCGCCACAGAGTCCCGCGCCCACCACGGCCACGTCGACCTCCACCCGGCCCGAGAGCGGGGCGGAGATCGGCTTCGCGGCGTCGAGCCAGTACGGCGAGGTGGGGATCACTTCTCGCCCGCGACCGCCTTCACCGGCGGAGGTTTCACGCCGAGGAAGGGCCCGTGTTTCTCAGCGAGCGCAGCCGCGCTGGCGGATCGGCCCACCCGGAGCAGAGTGCGCAGCGCCTCGGCGCGCACATCGCGGTCGCCGGCGGGGCTGGCCACCAGGGCCTCGAGAAGGTCGTCGCGCTCGAGGCCGTTGGCGGCGCGCACGGCAGCGATCCCGGTGCGGACCGTCTCGGGCGACCGGAGCGTGGCGCTCACCAGGACGGCGGCCTCGTTCTTGTCGAGCTGCGCGAGCCGACTGAAGGCCTGGAGGCGCACCGGCTGCTGCGGACACTCGGCATAGAGCGCCTTGGCCGCGACGAGCTCCAGAGTCTTGGCCGACGGGATCTTGGCGGTGCAGGCCGCCGTGGTGGCGTCGATCCACAGGTCGTTGGCGCGCATGCGTACACGGGGGTCCGCGTGCGACTGGAGTCGCGACAGCATGGCTTGATCCACAGGTAGCTCGGGACGCCACGCGCTCATCGCCGAAACCAGCGCATCGACCCCAGCATCGGGCTTGGCGAGGACCTCGGCGCGAATGTTGGCGTCGACCCCGGCGGCCCAGGCCAAGACCGTGGCGGAGCCGCTGGTGCGGGCGAAGGCGATGGCCTTCTGCTCGTCGCGCTCGGCGTAAGCGAGCAGCAGTCGCTCCTGGTGCGCGCCCGGGGCGACGGCGGCGAGGGCTCGCTCCACGACATCGTCGGACGCGCGGCGCAAGATGTCGACGGCCGCGATCGCCGAGTCGTCGTTGCCCGCACGCGGCGTGGACAAGAAGCTGATGGCGGCGCCGAAAAGCGCCTCCTCGGAGAGGGCCTTCACCGGCTGCCCGGCCACCGTCACGTTGTCGACGGCCGCGTCGGCCCGAGCGACGAACCACCCGCCGGCCCCGCAGGCGCCGTACTGGTCGAGCACCACCACCCAGGCCAGCGGCTCGGCAAGAACCGCGCGTTCCCAGCCCGGTCCCTCGGACTCGCCGTCGACCATGGCCATGCGCACCGGCGCGAGGCACCGAACCACGGCGGCCGGGAGGTTTCGGGGAATCTCGATCTTCGCCGGGAGCGCCCCGCCTTCCATTCGCTCCTGGATACCGCCCTCGCGGATCTCCCAGGTGTGGGTGAGCGACGGCCCGAAGCGCGCGCTCCCACCCCGCACCGCGCCGCTCGCCAGCGTGTCCTGGCCCAGGGTCTCCGTCACCCGGCCGAGCGCGGGGAGCGGTTCGAGTCGCTCCGACCAGTCGTCGCCCGCGGGGGCGAGCACCCGGAGCGAGGCGCCGTCGCCGTCTTCCACGGTGAAGCCCCAGCGCACGAGGGTATCGCGCACCGTGGCGAAGTCGGCGTGGTCGAAGTCGACCCGCACCTCGAGGTGCCGGTTCGGTACCTCCAGCTTGCTCTCGGAGAGCCGGAGTACGCTCGCCGGCGTGGCCGTGGCGTCGGCCCCGGTGACGAGCTCAGGGGGCAGGAGCTCGGGCGCCGTGGCGACGGGAGGGGCGACACTGGCGGGGGCAAGCGCCGCGCCGGTCGGCGAGGCCGAGTCGGTGGAACAAGCGTAGAGAACGAGGGCGATCATGCGGCGCTGGACGCGACCGCTAACCCACCCCCGGGAGGGCCTCGTCCTCCACCCGTGCCAGGAGGTGTCCCGATCTGCGGTAGGCTGCGGACCGTGCTCGTCTTGCTCGTCCTCGGCTGCCTGCCGCTCGCCCCCTACCAGCGCGCCCAGACCGTCGGCTATGGGAACTGGGAGCTCGGGGTGGAAACCGGGGGAGCCGCCAACCTCGCCGAGCGTGATGGCAACGGCGGGCCCGCGCTGGATGTCGCCTTCCGCTACGGCCTAGGTGAGCAGACCGACTTCGCGGCGCGACTCGGTTCGAGCGGCGTCGAGCTCGGCATGAAGCTCGGTTTCACCGACCCACGCTATGCCGACGTGTCGGTGTCGATGGCCCCCGGCGCCAGCGGCGCCTTCGTCGACACCGAGGAACTTTCCACGGCCTACGGCGCGGTGCACGTGCCGGTGCTCGTGGGCCTCCCGGTGGTCGAGGGACACGAGGTCCAGCTGGCGACGGGACTGCTCACCCACGTGCAGGCGATCCCTGGCGACCACGACTCGCTCTGGAGCTTCGGCGCCACCGCCGCCGTGGGCTACGCCTGGGAGGCGACCAAGGACGTCACCTTGTTGCCGCAGGTCGCCTTCTACCTGCCGTTCGTGCGCTCGGGCGACGCCTCGCTGGGCGGCCCCGGCGCGGCCGACCTCGCGATGAGCGGGGGCATCGCCGTCCTGGTGGCCCCCTCGCCCTGGTAGATCGTGCGCTAGGGTAGGGGCATGCTTGCCCTTCTGGTCGCCCTTGCTTGCGAAGTGCCGCTCGACACCGAAGACGCCAAGGACACCGGCGCCGAAGCCGAGAGGAGCGACCTCGATGGCGACGGCTTCACCACCGAGGCGGGGGACTGCGACGACACCGATCCGGCCGCGTACCCCGGCATGACCGAGGACTGCGACGGCATCGACAACAACTGCGACGGGACGGTGGACGAGGGCTTCGAGGCCTACAAGGACGCCGACAGCGACGGCTTCGGCGACCCCACCCAGCCCATCGACTGCGAGGTCGACACCGGCAAGGTGACCAACGACGAGGATTGCGACGACGGCGACGGCAACGTGCACCCCGGGGCCGAGGAGGCCTGCAACGACATCGACGACGACTGCGACGGCGACATCGACGAGGGCGTGACCAGCACCTGGTATGCCGACGCCGACGAGGACGGCTTCGGCGATGCAAAGGTGGCCGTGGAGGCCTGCTCGGCGCCCGAACACTACGTGTCCCAGGCCAACGACTGCGACGACACTCGCGACGACGCCTTCCCCGCGGCGCCCGAGGTGTGCGACGAGATCGACAACGATTGCGACGGCAACGTGGACGAGGACGTGACGGTCGACTTCTACGCCGACACCGACGACGACGGCCACGGCGATGCGACACAGGTTCAGGCCGCCTGCGCGCTCCCCACTGGATACTCAGCCTATAACGACGACTGTGATGACACATCGGCGAGTATCAGTCCCAGCGCGAGCGAGTCCTGCAACGGGGTAGACGACGACTGCGACGGCACCACCGACGAGCCCGATGCCGTGGATGCGTCCACATGGTACGACGACGTCGACGGCGACGGCTTCGGCGATAGCCGGGTGGCCACCACCGCCTGCGACCAGCCCTACGGCACGGTGGCCAACGGTCTCGACTGCAACGATGCCGACCCCGCGCTGAACCCGGGCACTGCCTGGTACATCGACGTGGACGGCGACGGCTACGGCTCCTCCGGCTACGTGCTCAACCAGTGCGAGTGGCCCTCGGGCTACGTGGCCGACAGCACCGACTGCGACGACACCGAGAGTAGCGTGAACCCAGGCGCCGCCGAGGCCTGCAACGAGTACGACGACGACTGCGACGGACTCGTCGACGACGACGACAGCCCGGTCGACCCGAGCACCTGGTACGCCGACGCGGATGGCGACAACTACGGCGACGAAACAACGACGGCAACCGCATGTAACATGCCTATCGACTATGTTTCCGATGGCACGGACTGCGATGATACATCCGCAGATGTATCACCCGCAGCGAGCGAGCTATGCAACGGCATCGATGACGACTGCGATGGTCTGGTCGACGACGACGACACGCCAACCGACCCCTCCACCTGGTACGTCGACACCGACGGCGACGGCTACGGGGATGATACATCGAGTGTATCAGCCTGTAACCAGCCTAGTGGCACAGTTTCCTCGAGCGGAGACTGCGATGACACATCGACGGATGTATCACCGGTCGCCAGCGAGGCCTGGTATGACGGCGTGGACAGCGACTGCGACGGCACCGAGGACCCCAGCGTCTGCGACTCGGTACCAGGGGCCTCCACGGTGGCTACCGACGCCGCCTGCGTGGCCAGCTTCGGGACGAGCTGGACCGTGGCCACCGAGTGGACGACCGACAGCACGAGCTACACCTTCGACACCGCCGACAACTACACCGAGGTGATGGCCACGCCCGCCGTGGGCAACCTCACCGACGACAACGGCGACGGGGCCATCAACCAGGGCGACGTGCCCGACGTCGTCTTCGCGACCTTCAAGGGGAGCGGGTACTCTTCGGCCGGCTACCTCCGCCTGGTGTCGGGCGACAGCGGCGAGGAGATCACCACCATCAGCAGCGCCACCGTCGGCAGCACGAGCTACTCGGTGGGGGGCACGAGCTCCGTGGCCCTCGGCGACCTCGAGGGCGACGGCTCACCGGACATCGTGGCGGTGAGCACGGGTGGCGATATCCTTGCCTTCGAGGCGGATGGATCGACGAAGTGGGTGTACGACACGAGCAAGAGCCAGTACATCGCGCCCTTCATCGCCGATATGGACGGTGACGGCCTCGCCGAGGTGACCGCGGGCACCACCGTGCTCGACGCCTACGGCAACCTCGTGTCCACCTGCACGGCCTTCAGCGACGGCTACTACGGGCTGGCGGCCGATATCAACGCCGACGGGCAGCTCGACCTGGTGGGCGGCGACGGCGCCTGCGAGCTCGACGGTACCGTGCTCTTCACGTCGACGCGCACCACTGGCTTCGCCGCGGTGGGCGAGTTCGACGGCGACGCGGAGCTCGAGGTCGTCAACGCCGATCGCAGCAACGACCGGGTGGACCTGCTCGACGACGACGGCACGCTCTTGTGGTCCACCGGCGTCTCGGGCGGCGGGGGCGGCCCACCGGTGGTGGGCGACTTCGACGGCGACGGTGAGCTCGAGATCGGCGTGGGCGGCGCCACGCGTTTCACGGTTTTCGAGGCCGATGGCTCGCGGCTCTGGCAGGCCACGGTGGACGATAGCTCCTCGGAGTCCTGCGGCGCCACGGCCTTTGACTTCGACGCCGACGGTGCGCTCGAGATCGTGTACGCCGAAGAAGGCGATCTCTACATCTTCGACGGCGCTTCTGGCTCCACGCTCTACACCACCACCAGTCATGCGAGCGGCACCTTGCGCGAGGAGCCGATCGTGGTGGACGTCGACCGCGACGGCCAGGCGGAGATCGTGCTCGCCAGCAACGACTACGCCTTTTCCGGCTGGGACGGCATCCACGTGCTCGGCGCCGCCGACGGGGAGTGGCCGAGCGCCCGCAACCACTTCAACCAGCACGCCTACCTGGTCGACACCTGGGACGACGACTTGCTGGCGAATGATCCAGCGATCGCGTGGACGGACTGGTCGATGACCCGCGGACAGAAGGGCTACACCGACGCCCCCGCCGCCGTGGCCGACCTCGAGGTGACCCTCCTCGGCACCTGCGCCGATTGCGACGCGGGGACCGCCATGGTCTACGCCATCGTCGACAACACCGGCCTGGTGTTCGCCCCGGCCGGGGTGACGGTGAGCCTGTACGCGGTGTCGGGCGCCTCGGAGACCCTGCTCGGGAGCGAGACGCTGGGTGGCCCGGTCGAACCGGGCGACCGCACCGCGCCCATCGAGTTCAGCATCCTCGTGTCGGACATCGGCAGTGACGGCCTCCGCGCCGAGGTGGAGGGCGCAGCCCGCGAGTGCGACGAGACCGACAATGTCGACGCGGATAACGACACGCTCTGCCCCTAGGCGGGACGCTTGATCCGCGCTTGGATGGCTTTGATGCCGCCTAGCAGCCCGATGATGAGCACCCCGGCCAGCATGCCGGCGACAAACTGGGCCAGCACCATCAAGAGTCCATGGAGCGGCAGGGCCTCGAGCGCGTGCTCCACCGCGTGGTGCGCGCCGGGGATGCCCTCGAGGAGAATGCCGCCGCCCACCACCAGCATCGCGGCGGTGCCGACGACGGAGATCGTGCGCATCAGCGAGGGTGCGAAGCGGAGAATCAGGCGCCCCATCCAGGCACGTTTCTGTCCCCGGATGGCGAGGTACTCGCCGAAGTCGTCGAGCTTGATGAGGCCGGCCACGATCCCGTACACCCCGATGGTCATCACCACCGAGATCGCGTACATCACCCCCACCTGGGTGAGCAGCGGCTCGGCCTTGATCTGTCCCAGGGTGAGCGCGAGGATCTCGGCGGAGAGCACCAGGTCGGTGCGAATCGCCCCCTTCACGCGCAGTTGTTCGAAGGCGACGGGGTCGGCCACGTCGAGCTTGCCGTCGTCGTCCTCGTCGCCATCGGGCGGGCGCAGCTTGTGCAGCACTTTTTCCGCGCCCTCGTAGGCGAGGAAAGCACCACCGAACATCAAAATGGGGGTGATCGACCAGGGCGCGATGGCGTTGAGCGCCAGCGCCGAGGGGGCAAGAATCACCGCCTTGTTGAAGAATGAGCCGCGGGCCACCGCCAGCACCACGGGGATCTCTCGCTGGCGCTGGATGCCGACCGCCTGCTCGGCCGTCACTGCCATGTCGTCGGTGACGATGCCCGAGGACTTCTTGGCCGCCAACGCAGTGAGCGTGCCCACGTGGTCGGCGATGGAGGTGATGTCGTCGAGCAGCGCGATGAGGCCCGTGGCGGCCATCGGGGGTCTCCGGGGAGGCGAGCGCGGGGACTAACGGGCCGGGGGCGAGCGACGAACGCGAGCGCCCACCAGCGCGAGGCGGCGGCTACACACCGTGACCTCGACAGACTGCCCCGAAGGGAGATCCAGACTGTCGGCCTCGATGCCATCGCCGAACACTGTGCCGCCGGTGCCCATCTCCGAGGAGAGTCGCAGGCTCTCACCCGGGCCTATGCGCCCAAAGTTGAGGTTGCAGCCCGTAGACACCGAGGGGAAGGGCTCACGGACGAACCACGCCAGCGAGGGCTCGTCGATCGCGGGCAAGTCCGACAGACCCCGCTGCGTGGCGATCGAGCGCCCCCAGCCGGAGCAGCCCGTGCCCGTGGACACGATCACCCCCGAGGAGGACTGCCGCTCCGTGCCGCCCCCGGCGCTGAGCACGTAGACCGCCGACTGGTGCGTCTTGTGTCCAAGAAAAACCTCGTTGAGCGCGCGGATTACCATGCCGTCGCCGCGCCGTGCCTCCACCAGGGTGCGGGTTTCGCGGGCGTAGGTGGCGTTGGCCGGCTCGCCGGAGAGGGCGAAGTGCACCGCCCCGGCGGCGTGTCCCGATGTGAGCGAGCAGAGCACGCCATCGTAGCGCCTCGGGTCGGGGTTGATGCCCACCACCGGCTGGCCGTCGAGGTACTTCGCCACGTTGGCCACCAGCCCGTCCTGGCCCACGGCGAGGATCACGTCGTCGGGGTGAAACACGAAGCGGTCGAGCTCGTCGCGGTCGATGAGCACGCGGCGAACCTCGGCCCCGAAGTAGGAGAGCGACACCGCCACCGCCGTCGCTTGTGACTTCGCCGTCGCGTCGAAACCGTCGATCTCGAGCCCCTGGCCCCGCAGGAAGAACTCGGCTTGTCCCCGGGTGCCGTGGCGGGCCACCAGGTGGTCGAGCGGCGTCTTGCGGGTAACGACGACGACGCGGAAATCGCGCTTCACTTGTCGGCCACTCGCCTCAAGAGCTCGGTGAAGCTGCTGCCCAGCAGATCGGGACTGACGTTGAGGTGGTTGATGGTCTGGATCTTGCCCGCGAGCTGCTGCGCCGCGAGCACGGCCCCCACCGAGGCCGGCAAGTTCTCGTAGAGAGACAGGCGACGGGCCTCGGCGTCGATGTCGACCTGCCACAGGGCCTGCTTGCCCTGGGCCTCGGCGCGGGACTTCGACTCGATGGCGTGGGCCGCCGTTTCCGCGGCGATGCGATCGCGTTCGGCCTGTCCCTGCGCTCGGGCGCGCTCCGACTCCGCCTCGTGACGCACCCGCGACAGCGCGTTGGTGCCGGTCTGGATGATGAGCTGCTCTTCCTTTCGGGCAAGCTCAATCTGGTTGTTGAGCTCGTTCTCCTTGATGGCCCGCTCTTTCTCCACGGCGAGGGCACGTCGAGAGAAGGTGGCCTCGTCGGCCTTGGTCTGGATCGCCTCGCGGGTGGGCGTTTGCAGGGCCTTTTCCACCTCGGCGGTGGGGGCCACGCGCACCACGTGCACGCTCACGGTGAGGAGCCCCATCTCGGTGATCTCGGTGTCGGCCCGAAGCGCCGCCTCCACCTTGCGCCCGAGCGCCTCGGCGCCCGACTGCGCCGCCTCGGCCACGGTCATGCCGGTGAGCACCGCGCGCGCCGGGGCCGCCGCCCGCTGGGCCCAGAAGCTGGCGAGCTTCTGCAGGGGTTCTTCCTGCCACGCGCCGCGGTTGAGCTCGATGGCGAAGTTCACGCGCTTCGCCGCCTCTTCCGGCTTCTCGCAGCGGTAGCGCACGGTGATCTGCACGCTCACCTCCTGGAAGTCGGCGGTGCGCTCCACCACCATGAAGGTGGTCTCGATGTCTTCCACCGGCACCTGCGCCACCGAGGCCGAGAGCGGCAAGAACCAGTAGGCGAGCCCGGCGCCCTGCGCCGCGAGGGCGCCGTTCTTGAAGTGGAGGATGTACTGGTTGGGCTCAGCGCGAAGGTGGGCGACGAGCGGGTAGCGGGAGACGGTGGCCATCGGCCGAATCTAGTGAAAATCTCGACTGCGGGCCACGATGTCGGCCCCGATGGTCATGGGACGAACGTGCTTGGCCACGATGCTGATGGCGCCATCCATGCGCTGCAGCACCCCCCGGATACGCAACAATCGCTCGGTGCGGATGGTGGTGCGCTGCCGCTTGTAGAGCTTGGGCCACACCACCACGTTGGCGGTGCCCGTCTCGTCTTCCAGCATCAGGAAGATGACACCGGACGCGGTGTCGGGTCGCTGGCGCACGCCCACCAGGCCCGCGATCACCACCGGGCTCCCGTCGGGTAACTCGTAGAGCCGCGACAAGGGCACCACCTGGTCGCGCTCCAACTCTGGACGCGCCAGGGCGAGCGGGTGGGTGCCCGGCTTGAGCCCCACGGTGGCGTAGTCGGCCTGCATGTCTTCCGCCGGCGTGGCCGCAGGCAACTCGGCGTCGGACTCGCGGGACAACCGCGCGAACATGCCCGGCCAGAGACCATCGGTCGCGAAGGCCATTGCCCGGCGGGGCTGGGGCTCCGCCGGCCGTTCAGCCGTGGCTGAGGTGGCCGGGAGCCAACGCAAGGCGTCGGCCCGCGCCAGGGCGCGGAGGGCACCGCGGTCGAGTCCGCCGCGATCGAGCCCTGTCCGAACGGCGAGATCGGGCAGGCTGTCGAAAACACGCTCGCCGCGGGCCCTGACGACCAATCGGCCGTCCGTCTCGCCCAGACCCTTCACGAGGCGTAATCCGAGGCGGATGGCGGGCCCGTCGCTCCCCGGTTCCAGCGTGCAATCCCAGTCTGACACGGTGACATCCACCGGACGCACCTCAACGCCGTGCCTTTCAATATCGGCCACGAGCGTGCGCGGCGCGTAGAAACCCATCGGCTGGCTGTTGATCAGCGCGGCGGTAAAGGCCGCCGGAAAAAAACAGCGCTGCCAAGCCGACACGTACACGAGGTGAGCGAAGCTGGCGGCGTGCGACTCGGGAAAACCGTACTCGGCGAAGCCTTGGATTTGTTTACACACGCGCTCGGCATACTCGGGCTCGAGGCCGTTGGACAAGAGCCCCTTCATCAGTCGCTCGGTGAGCTCGCCGAGCCCCCCGCGCTTGCGCCAGGCGCCCATCGCGCGGCGCAGCTGATCGGCCTCGCCCGGCGTGAATCCTCCCACGGCCACCGCCATCGCCATGACTTGTTCCTGAAAGATGGGCACCCCCAGCGTTCGCTCGAGGATGGGCAAGAGCCGCGGGTCGGCGTACTCCACCTCTTCTAGCCCCTGCCGACGCCGCAGGTAGGGGTGCACCATGCCGCCCTGGATGGGGCCAGGGCGAACCACCGACACCTCGATCACCAGGTCGTAGAAGTTTTTCGGCTTGAGCCTCGGCAACATGCCCTGCTGCGCCCGGCTCTCCACCTGAAAGACGCCGATGCTGTCGGCCTCGCCGAGCATGGCGTAGACGGCTGGGTCTT
The DNA here is from genome assembly GCA_005778355.1 of Pseudomonadota bacterium. Taxonomy (GTDB): domain Bacteria; phylum Myxococcota_A; class UBA796; order UBA796; family SXON01; genus SXON01. The sequence continues at coordinate 48,712 of SXON01000047.1, forward strand.
CCCGGGGGACGGTGCCGAGGTCGTAGTGTTGTCCCGTGCTGGCGCGCACGAGATCGAAACACTTGCGGATGGCCGTCAACATGCCGAGGGCAAGGCAGTCCACCTTCACGAAACCGAGCTCGTCGATGTCGTCCTTGTCCCACTGGATCACGGTGCGGCCGGCCAGGGTGGCGGGCTCGACCGGGGCCCGGTCGACCAGCGGGCCGTCGCTGATCACAAAACCGCCGACGTGGATCGACGTGTGCCGCGGGAAGCCCTGGATCTCGCGGCCGAGGCGCATCGCGAGCGACACTCGACCGTCTGCCGGGTCGAGACCGGCTTCCTTGAGCACCTCGTCGCCCTCGGCAAGCTTGCCCCAGGAGTCGAGCAAACCGCACAGTCGATCCACCTGGTCGAGGCCGAGGCCACAGGCCTTGCCCACGTCGCGCACGGCGGATCGTCCCCGGTAGCTGATGATCTCGTTGACCATCGCCGCGCGGTCGCGACCATACTTCTGGTAGCAATACTGGATCACCTCCTCGCGGCGCTCGTGCTCGAAGTCCACGTCGAGGTCGGGCGGCTCGCCCCGCTCCTCGGAGATGAATCGCTCGAAGAGCAGCGAGGAATGGGCCGGATCCACCGAGGTGATGCCGAGCGCGAAACACACTGCCGAGTTGGCGGCGCTCCCTCGCCCCTGGCAGAGGATGCCGCGGCCGCGCGCGAAGCGGACGATGTCGTTGACGGTGAGGAAGTAGGCGGCGAAGCCAAGACGTTCCACCACGCCGAGCTCGTACTCCACCTGCCGCGCCACCTTCTCGGGCACCACCGCGCCGTAGCGGGTCATCAGCCCCCGACGCACCAGCTCACGCAGCCAGGCCTGCGCGGAGTAGCCGCTCGGCACCACCTCGCGCGGGTACTGGTAGGTGAGCTCCTTCAGCGAGAACTGGCAGCGACCGGCGATCTCGATCGTCCGGTCGACCAGCTCGGGCCAGCGCGCAAAACGACGCGCCATCTCGGCGGGACCATGCAAAGCGCGCTCGGCGTTGGGTTGGAGGCGGCGGCCCGCCTGGTCGAGCGTGAGGCCGAGGCGAATACAGGCGAGGATGTCTTGCAAGGGCTGGCGCGCGCGATCGTGGAAGAGCACGTCGCCCACCGCCACGCAGGGGAGGTCCTGGGCCACCAGCGCGTGGATACGCGCGTCTTCGCCGGGGTCGAGGCGTCGCGACACCGCGCGGTAGAGGCGGTCGCCCACGGCGTCGCGCAAAGGATCGAGCGCCGAGGCCGACCAGTTGCCCCGAGCCAGCAAGATGAGGCCCGCGTTGTCGGCGAGCAGCGCGTTGATGGGGAGACGGGGCCAGCCCTTGCCCATGTGTTGACCGGCGGCGAGAGTGGCGGCGTCGGGCACGAGCGGGTCGGCGTGGCGAGGATCGCCGGGGATGCCGATGGAGAAAACATCGAGGCTCGATTGGCCGGGGGGCAAGCGCTCGGCGCTCAGCAAGCGACAGAGGCTCGACCAGCCCTCGAGGCTCTGTACCAGGGCCACGAGGCTGGCGCCGTTCTCCACGCTCAGGAGCGCCCCGTGGAGCAAGGGGACGGGGCTTGACTTGGCGGCGCGATGGGCGCGCACAGCGCCGTAGAGGCCGTCGCGGTCGGTGATGGCGAGGGCGGACAGGCCGAGCTCAGCGGCGCGCTCGACCAGCTCGTCGGGGGCGCTCGCGCCCTCGGAGAAGGAGTAGTTAGACCGGCAGAGTAGCTCGGCGTAGCGGGGCGATGGACGCGGGACGGCCCGGGGCGCGCGAGACAGCTCGGACGCCGGGACGGAGTGGACCTGCGGGCTGGCAGCATGGGTACCGGGGAACCGCAGCACAGCGGCACGCGGCTCGGGCTCCGTGGGCGACTCGGGCGCGGACGGCGCGACACACGTGGCGACCTCGATCCAGCCGTGCAGGAACCAGCGACGCGCGAGCGCGGGACGAGGCGAGGCGCCCGGCGAGGAACCAGTCGTAGAACTCGACGCGGCACCTGCCCGCGGTACCTGTGCGCTCGAGAACTGCTCGCTGTACAGCCAGGCCCGGCGGCCATCCGCGAGCTGGGCGATCCAGTAGTCGCGGGCGTAGGCGGCGCGGTCTTTCCACCACTCGCCCTGCACGCGCTCAGGGCCCTGGATCTCGGCGATGGCCACGGTGTCGCGGTCGAGCATCAACGCGCGCGGGCGACCGGACGGCCCCACCGCCACCCGCACCGGGCGGGGGCTCGGGAGGATCACGGCGGGGCGCGGGCGCGACGCGGGGAGCGGCACGGCGCGGGGCACCTTCCCGCCCTCGTACTGGGCCGTCCACCGGGCGGCGTCGGGCTCGTGGACCAGCGCCGGGTCGGCCTTGCGCGGGGGCACCGGGCGTGGCGCCTCCTTGCCCGGCAAGACCGGCACCCAGCTCGCCTCGGGACGCCAGGTGTCGACCTCGGCGGGACGGAAGACCGACTCGGTGCCGAGCGCGTCTTGCAAGCGGGCGAACAGCTCGGGCAGAGGCTCGGCAGCGTCGGCCCGCTCGAAGAGTCCGGCCTGCGGCGGGCGCCAGGGACAGGACTCGAGCAGGGTGAGTGACACCGCCGTGACCGGCGCGCCCACGACGACCCGCTCCAGTCGCGCGCGGAGCTGGCGGAACATGCGGTCGGCCCCGCGCACTGGCTGGCCGAGCCGCACCGGCACGAGGTGCTCGCCCTCGGTGAGCCGCAGGCGGAGCAAGACCCGGGCGGCGGCGAGCCCTGCCCGCTCGAGGTCGACCTCGCAGTCGCGACAGAGGCCGTGTACCACGAAGAGGATGGCGTTGAGGTCGTCGATCTCGTCGTCGAGATCGCAGCTGTAAACGGGCTCGTCGGCCCGCGAGGAGGCGGCCTCGGCCCTCTCCAGAGAGGCCAAGACACGCTGGCCCAGGGCGCTCTGCACGCCCGGCGCACCACGAGCGATCCCGTGCAGCCGGACCACCTCGGGCCCGTACCGGCCCGCGAGCGCCGCGAGAGGCAGGCGAGCAAACTGGCCGATGGTGCGCACGCCGGCGTCGGCCATCGACTCGAGCACCTCGGGCGACAGGCCGAGCATGCCCACCGGCAAGGAGGCAAGCGCACGCGCCGCCTCGGCGGGGGTGGCGGCCACGTGCGGGGCGGAGCGGGACAAGACGATGGCCGCCCATGGTTCAGGCGCCCATGCCGCCTGCACGGCGTGACCAAGTCGCGACAGCCAGGCGACCACCGGCGCGATCTCGGCCGGTGGGACATCGACGAGCAGCCCATCGGGAAAGACCGCCGCCACCGCCGGCGAGAAGCGCAGGAGCATGTCGCGCAGCGATTCGAGGTCGCCCCGCTCGCCCTCGCCCTCGCGACGCTCCACGCGGAGCTCCGGGCACAGCGCCCGTGCCTCGGCCAGCGCCATCCCGGGCACCACGCCCGCGCGGGCCACCAGAGGCGTACACGCAAGCACGCGGTCGGCGCTGCGCGCGAACTCCACCAGCACCACCGGCCCGGCCGTGTCGTGACCACAGCGCTCGAGGCGAAAGGCCGGGAGATGGAGGGCGAGCACGACCTGAGTTTATGTTCAGGTTACTGTGCGCGCAAGGGGTACACGGAGGGCGTTAGCCTGCGTTCATGTGCGGTCGTTACCAGAACGCCCTCGACCCCGCCGAGCTGGCCCTGCTCTACCGGGTGCAGCGCGAGGCCTGGGGCCGTCCCGCGAAGTTGCCCAACTGGAACGTGGCGCCGAGGCAGTCGGTGCCGGTGGTGCTCCGCGAGGCCGACGGGCCCCGGGCGGTGGTCACCATGCGATGGGGATTCCCGCCCTTGTGGGTGGCGAAGCAGGGGAAGGAGCCCTTCGACGCGCCGCCGCTGGTCAACGCGATGGCCGAGGAGGCCGCGAAGAAACCCACGTGGTCGCGCGCGCTCCGCGAGCGGCGCTGCCTTGTGCCCACCACCGGCTTCTACGAATGGCTCACCATCGGCAAAGACCGTTTTCCCCTTTACTTTCGACCCAGTATCGGGCGAACGCTCACGCTGGCTGGCGTCTGGGGGGCCTTCGACTGGGGAGAACGAAAGGCCTGGCCCTGCGTGGCGATCCTCACGACGCGCCCGAACGCCGAGGTGGCGCCGGTGCACGACCGCATGCCGGTGGTGCTCTCGCCGGAGGCGGAGGATGCGTGGCTCGACCCGGCGAGCGATCCGTCGGCATTCCTCCAGTCCGCGCCTGATGGGACATTGACGCCCGCGGAGGTGTCGCGCGCGCTCAACTCGCGGGAAGCCGAGGGTGAAGGGGTGATGATCGCGGACTGGGTGCGGGGGGCGTGACACGGGCCGGGTCGGCAGCGGGTGGCGGGCGGAGGTCATGCCCTCGAAAATAGGACACTGTGCACAGTCATCCACCAGAATTTAGGACAAATCGCCTCTTCGCGGCCGGCGGCGGGCGACGCACCGCGGAATATCGCCGTTTGGACCGTGACCGGGGGCGCGTGGAGGGACGATCTGTCCTATTTTTTGGTGCATGACTCGGGCGAGTGTCCGATTCTTGGCATGATGACCTCTGCCACGGTTGTCGCGACATCACTCGAGATGGGATTCCCCGCCCACCACGCGGCAGGGATGGAGCGGAGTGCCGCCGGCACGCAGCGAGAGCCCGGCGCCGCGAAGCGGCGGCCGCCCAGAAGATCGGGGTTCCGCGACGTCGCGACTACATCGCGCGCAAGAGCCGCTCGCCCACGTGGCGACCGTCGCGACTGCGGGTGCACGACACGCGGGTGCCACCACCACCGACCCCGGAGGGCGCCGCCCCCAGCACCTCGAGACGAACGGCGGCCGGCAACTCCGCCTCGGCCCTCTCGGCCACCACGACGAGCGTGCTGCTGCCGAGCTCACAGGCCCGGCCGAGGCGCATCGCGTGCCGACCGAGCGGGGGCGCGTCGAGCAAGACCACCAGCTCCACGGCGCCCGAGCGTGCCACCTGCTCCGCCGCCCAGCCGGCGCGGTCGAGCCCGGGGCGGACGACCCAGAGCGCCGCGAGATCGACGCCCTCCTCGCTCGCCTCGGAAGGGCAGGCCCAGCCCGGGGCGAAAAGTTGTTCCATCGCGTCGATCACCACCACCGGCCGGCCGCGACGAGTGAGATGTGCCACCCGCGGGAGCACGAGCCCGAGACGCCCCGCGCCGGGCACGCCCGCGATCTCCACTATGCCGGGGCGCGGCCAGCCCCCGATCCACGCGTCGAGCGCAGGGATCTCGGTAGACACGCGACCGGCGAGGCTCCCGCCCCGCTGCCGCACGTCGACCCGGGCGCGGAGATCAGCGAGGACGGCGAGACGGTCGAGGGCGGCGCCCATGACCTGAACATACTATCAGGTTGCCGATCAGGCAAGCAGTCGACGACGCGCAATGAGAACGGCCGCGAAAAGCGTGCCAAGGACGGGGCTCGTTGCGGTGCCGCAGCCGCAATCGCCCTCGGCGCTGACACCCGACTTGTCGGCCTCGGGGCAGTCTTCGAAGAGCGAGGGGTCGGTGTCGTCGCAGTCGCGAGCGAGCGAGTAGCCATCGCCGTCCTCGTCGTCTTCCTGGCCGTCGCAGTCCTGGTCGGTGCCGTCGTGCCACACCTCGTCGGCGCCCGGGTTGACCGTCGCGTCGGCATCGTCGCAGTCGTCGCCACCGGCCTCGGCGCCGACGAAGCCGTCGCCGTCGAGATCGTCGTCGTCGCCGTCCACGCAGTCGCCGTCGACACCGTCGTAGGGCGTGTCGGTGCCGCCGGGGAAGGCGCTGGGCTCGGCGTCGTCGCAGTCGTCGCCCCCGCACTCGGGACTGTCGTGACCGTCGCCATCGACGTCGCAACAGAGACCAGAGGTCGACTCCATCGCCGCCGCCTCGCCCTCGCCCGTGCCCACGAGGAAGGCCACCGCCAGGCCCTCGCCAGGGACGAGGTCGACGTCGGCGGTGTAGCGCACCCCGGCCGCCCAGTCGCCGAGCGCGCCGGCCCCGTCCTGGAGATCCATGTCGGCGCCGGTCTCGGCGGTCCAGTCGGCGTAGTGGCCCGCCTCGAAAATCGCCTCGCCACACGCCCCAAGCGCGAGGGTGGCCCCGGTGGTGGCCCCGGTGGACACCGACCAGTCGGTCGTGCCGTCGCCATCGAAGTCCACGGCGTCGTTCAGCGTCTCGTAGGCGCCCGAGCTCGCCACCTCGGGGTCGGGGTCGGCGGCGAGGACGAGTCGTAAGTCAGAAACAACAGAGTCGCTCTCGTTCACGATGTAGAAGCGAACGATCATCCCGTGCCCACTGGTGGCGAAGGCCTCGGTCTTCACCACGCGCAACTCGGTGGTGAGGTAGTCGTGACGGAGGCGTTGCACGTCGGCGGTGCTCTCGTCGGTCGCTTCGAGCACCAGCGCGCTATTGCCGAGCGCAGAGTTAGCCCAGAAGGCCTTTTGTTCCTCGCCGACGTTGTAGGCGAGAGAGAACATCGTGTAGGCCTCGCCGGCATAGGTGAGCTCCACCCAGTCCTGGCCCACGAGCGCCACGAGTCCCGAGCCAGCGCCGCTGTCGTTCCATGTGCCCCCGCTGTTGTAGGCCACGCGGAGGGCGTCGCCGACCAGGGTGTTGCCCGCCAGGGCAAGGGTGGCGAGAAGAAGCATCGACGGCCCCGGGAGCGAGACGATCTATCAGCCGCCCGCGCTCGCGAGCACACTCGGGCCCACGTCAATGATCGACAGCTCGGGTCGACACCAGAAACGGAGGCGCGGCGCGTCGAGTCGCTCCATGCCGATGCCGCGCGAGACGTAGAGCTGACCGCCCAGCGGGAGGTCGGTGAGGCCCACCGCCCAGTCGCGTGGGACGGAAGACAGGGTGAGCAGTGGCCCGAGGCCAGGCACGCGCACCTGCCCGCCGTGAACGTGGCCCGCGAGGAGCAAGTCGGCGGGCGGGGCGCCGAGGGCATAGTCGGGGCGGTGGCCCACCACGAGGTGGAAGCCGCCGGTGTCGGGGATGGGCGCGTGTCGCGACATGGAATCCTCGACGCCGAGCAGGGTGAGGAAGAGGCCGTCCCGCAACTCGAGGGTGCGCGTCTCGTCGACACGGGCCACCTGGGTGCCAGCAAACACCGGTGCCCAATCGCCCGGCTCCACGTCGCCGCGCACGGCGAAGGCCCCGAGCGGGGCATCGAGGTCGCCGAGCGCCGTTGCCAGTAGATGCGCCTGGCGCCGATACTCGGCAGGGCCGCGCACCTGGACGTAGTCGCCGGCGAAGAGGATCAGGTCGGGATCGGCCGCCCGGACGAGATCGAGCACCTGCCGCTCGTAGGCGCCCACTTCGTCGGTCTGGATGTCGGCGATCAGCGCGATGCGGAGCGGGGGGCCGTCGATGTGGGTGGTGGTCACCTCGACCGACCGGGGCTCCACGACGAAGGCGTCGATGGCCACGGCCAGGATCACCGTCGCCCAGAGCCAGTATCGTCGTGACAAACAGACGATGGGAAGGTGCACGAAGAGGCCCCAGGCCAGCACCTGCATGGCGCCGAAGGGCGACCAGAGGCCCGCGAGATCGCCGCCCAGACCCAGCGCGGCGGCGACGACGGGAATGGCGACCAGGAGCCAGCGACGGCGCCAGGCGACGACATCGAGGGCGAGCAGGACAACGTTGGCGACGAGGGCGACCATGAGCCGAGGCTAGCCGACGGGCAGGTGTCGAATCGCACGCAGATACAGGCGGTGACAGCGTTGCACGGGGTTTGCACCAACCGGCCAAGGTGCTTTTTCGCAGGAAGTCTTAACCCTTAACCTCCGGCTCCTTCTTAGGACATGTGCCGAGTTGCCCATCGCGACTGGCTGCAGCCGCGGTTAGCGTCGCGGCCACATAGGAGAACCCGATGTTCGCGTTCATTCTCAGCGTCGTGATCAGCCCCGCGTTCGCGTGTGGCGACAAGCCCTGTAGCGAGGCCGCCTGCCAGATGCCGGCCAGCACCGAGTCGGCCGCCATTCCCGCTGGCTCGACGGTGGCGAAGCTCAAGGTGAGCGGCATGAAGTGCGGCGCCTGCGCCGAGAAGGTGAAGGCGGCGCTCAACGGAGTGGGCGGCGTGACGGCCACCAACATCGACGTGACCGCCGGCACCGCAGAGGTGGGCTACGACGCGGCCAAGACCAAGATCGACGCGCTCATCGCCGCTGTGAACGCCACCGGGCACTTCACCGCCACCTCGCTCTAGCTCGCATACCCGGCGAGCATGTACTCCCCGAGGGCGGCGCCCACGCGCGAGACGATCTCGATGTCGTCGGCGGTGAAGGGCCGCCTCGGGTTGAGCAGTTCGACGCAGCCAAAGGTGCCACCGCGGTCACCACGCACCGGCGCGGCGAGCACACCGCGCGTGGTGTAGCCCGTCGCGCGATCCACGCGACCGTAGTGACGCGAATCGCGCTTGGCGTCGTCGATCGCCATGGCCAGGCCGAGCTGGTAGGCAAAGCCGGCGATGCCCTTGTCGAGCGGGATGACCGTGTCGATCACGACCCTGGCGGCCGGGCCCATCGCGGCGCGGAAACGAAGGCCATCGCCATGGCGGGTGCGAATGAGCACCGCGCCCGCATCGGCTGGCACGTGTCGAGAGGCGATCTTGAGCGCGACGAGACAGGCGTCGTTCGCCGTGGGCGCCGAAGCGATCTCGCCCAGCTCCATGAATAGGTCTTCCAGGCGCGTGTCGAGCGGCGCGGGCGCAGCAGGCGGCGGTGGCTCGGTCTCGTCGGTGTGCTCGGGCTCCGCCGCCACGTCGAGCTCGGGGGCCGGTGCCGGCGGCGCGACGTGGGCCGGGATGGCGGCGTCGATCGGGGTGAGCTCGTCGTCGGAGGACTCGAGCTCGACCGGGGCGGTGACCGGCGGCGGCGCCCGGAGCTGTGGGGCGTAGAGCGCCGCGAAGCTCGAGGTGGGCATCGACAGGGAAGGCGGTTCGCCCTCCAAGACCCGGGCCACGCGAATCTCACCGCCGGTACGCGGGTCGCGCGCGATCGCGCTGCCATCGACGTCGGTGGCACAAACCAGACGACCGAAGGCGCCGAGATCCATCCCCAGCGCCGGGAAACCCTGGGCCAGCGCCCCGAGCCAATTCTCGGCCTCGATCTCCACCTCGGCCGCGCCGGTACTCACCCGCCATCGCTGTGATGATGCCATGCGACGCCGGATAACGCGGGCGCCGCCCGTTATTGGTGCCCCATGTACAGTGAGCGCTTCGACGAGGCCGTTGCCCTCGCGGTGCGTGACTTCCGCCACGAGGTGAGGAAAGACACGCAGATCCCCTACATCACCCACCTGTTCGCCGTGGCGGGCATGGTGGGCGAGCACGGCGGCGACGAGGACCAGATGATCGCCGCCATCCTCCACGACTGGCTGGAAGACATCAAGGGGGCCGACGCCGCTCACCTCGAGGGACGCTTCGGCGCACGGGTGCGGGCGCTCGTGGAAGGACTCTCCGACAGCGTCACCCACCCGAAACCACCGTGGAAGGACCGAAAGCTCGCGTACATCGCCAAGCTCTCGCAGAAACCCCACGAGCTGAAGCTCATCTCGGCGGCCGACAAGATCCACAACTGCACGAGCATCCGTCGTGACTACGCGGTGCACCGCGAGGCCCTGTGGACGCGGTTCGCGGGCGGTCGGGACGGCACGCTGTGGTACTACCGGGCGGTGGCGAACGCGCTGGCCGACGGGTGGGACCACCCGCTGTCGTCGCGACTCCAGCACGAGGTGCGCGGACTCTGGCACGACGCCGCCACCGTCACCGTGGAGCTCTGCAAGACAGGGGTGCAGCGTCACGCGCCCGACATCGCCGACCGCCTGCTCGACGTGGGAGCCCGCGCCGAGACCGTCGAGTGCTTCGACAAGTGCGACCTCTGCGAACGTTTCCTGCTGGCCCGGATCGACGGCATCTTCACCAAGTTTCGCATGGGCCAGGAGCTCGTGGATGCCGTGGAGATCCTCCGTGCCGAGTGACCTCGTCTGGCGACGGATCACCGGGCTGCTCGGCGCGATCGCCGTTGCCGCCGGGGCTTTCGGTGCGCATGCACTCGGGAGCCACCCCCGCCTCGACACCTGGAAGACTGCGGCGCTCTACCACCTGTTGCACGTCATCGCGCTCGCGATCCCCGGCTTGCCGGTCGCGACACGATGGTGCTTCACGGTCGGCATCGCGATCTTCTCGGGCAGCCTCTACGCCCTGGTGCTTCTCGACGAGCCTCGACTCGGCGCGATCACCCCACTGGGCGGCGTGGCGTTCATCGTGGGCTGGATAAGCCTCGGTTGGAGTAAGCGTTGATCCTTCTTTCGCTCTATGCTGGCGCGGGCGTTTTCGGCCTGGTGCTCATCGGCGCCAGCGCCATCGGCTTCGACAAGTCGCACGAGGCCGAGGTGCACGCCGACGCCCACCTCGACATGAAGGCCGAGCCGGAAACCCACTTCGACGGCGCCAAGCACGACGGCGTGGGCGACGACGCGGAGCTGGGCGCACTGGCGGCGACGCTCTTGTCGATGCGCTTCTGGACCTTCTTCCTGGCGAGCTTCGGCCTCACCGGCGTGCTGCTCCACTTCGTGGGCCTCGGCTGGTACCTCTCCCTGCCCCTCTCGCTCGCGATGGGCGCGGGGATCGGCGTCACCGTCGCCTACCTCTTCCGCATGGCCAACAAGCGCAGCGTCGGCACCATCGCCGACACCAAGTCGCTGCTCGGCAAGGAAGGGGTGGTGGTCATCGCCATCGAGCCGGGAAAACCCGGCAAGATCAAGATCGAGCACGACGGCCAGACCGTCGAGTTCCTCGCCCACACCACCGACCGTCGGCTGGAACGAGGGGAGCGAGTGATCGTCGCCGAGATGAAACGCGGCGAGGCCACCGTCACCCCCGTCGCGCCTGCCGCCCCCGTTTCCGCCTAGCCACCACCCCCGGGAGTTCTCGATGGAGATCCTCGCGTCATCCGTTTGTTTCTTCGGGGCAGCCGCCTTCGGGTTGATCTTCCTGATCGTGCTGCTTCGCAGCTTCTTGTTCATCTGCCGCCCCAACGAGGTGCTGATCTTCTCGGGTCGCACCCACGCCACCACCGACGGTGGCACACGCGGCTACCGGGTGATCGTCGGCGGCCGCGGCTGGCGGGTGCCCTTCATCGAGAAGGTCGACCAGATGGACCTCGGTCTCATCCCGCTCGATCTCCACGTGCAGAACGCCTTCTCCAAGGGCGGCATCGCCCTCAACGTGCACGCCATCGCCAACGTCAAGATCGCGAGCGACCCCGCCGCGATGATGAACGCCATCGAGCGTTTCCTCGGTCGCGAGCGCGACGAGATCAAGCGCGTGGCCAAGGAGTCGCTGGAGGGCCACCTCCGCGGCGTGCTCGCGCGGCTCACGCCGGAGGAAGTCAATGAAGATCGCCTGAAGTTCGCGCAGGCGCTGCTCGACGAGGCCGACGACGACCTGCACAAGCTCGGCCTGCAACTCGACACCTTGAAGGTGCAGAACGTGTGGGACGACTCGAAGTACCTCGACAGCATCGGCCGCGAGCGCATCGCCAACGTGCTCAAGGTGGCCGACATCGCCGAGAGCAACGCCAAGGCCGAGGCTGATCGTTTCGAGGCGAACGCCCGCCGCGATGCGCAGGTCGCCGTCCAGGAGGCGGAGACGACGGTGGTGCGCAAGGAGAACGAGATGCGCACCTTGAAGGCCGATCTCGAGGCCAAGGCCAAGTCGGAGGAGGAGAAGACCGCCGCGTCGGCCGCGCAGGCCCGCGCGGAGGCCGAGCAGGAGCTCCAGGAGATCCGCAAGCGGCTGGAAGACCTGCGTCTCCAGGCCGACGTGGTGCTCCCCGCCGCCGCAGCCCAGCGCGCCGAGGAGCTGAAGGCCCGCGGCGAAGCCGCCGTCATCGCCGAGAACGGCGCGGCCGCCGCCGAGGTGCTGCGCATGCTCACCGACACCTGGCTTGCCGCCGGCTCCGACGCGAAAGACGTGTTCCTCATCCAGCAGATCGAGAGCGTCATCCGCACCGTCGTCGCGCAAGTGCAAGCGGTGGAGGTGGGCGAGGTCGTGCTGGTGGACAGTGGCGACGGCCGTGCCCTCGCCAACTACCTCTCGGGCTACCCCGCCGCCGTGGCGCAGGTGCTCGAGGAGATCAAGCGTTCTACCGGTGTCGACGTGGTCGGCGCCCTCAGCCAGAAGAAGGAGGCCTAGTCCATGCTCGAAGTCTTCGGCACCCTCGGGGCCCTGCTCTTCGTCCTCGCGTTCTTCGCGATGATGGCGGTCCTCGTCTTCCGCAACCTGCTCTACATCTGTGGTCCCAACGAGGTCCTCATCTTCTCGGGCGGCGCCCGCGTCGTGGAAGGGCGAGACCTGGGCTACCGCGTGATCAAGGGCGGCAGTTCCATCCGTCGTCCGCTGATCGAGACGGTCGACAAGCTCGATCTGACCAACATGATCATCGAGGTCAACGTCACCAACGCCTACTCCAAGGGCGGCATCCCGCTCACGGTGGCGGGCGTGGCGAACGTGAAGATTGCCGGCCACGAACCGGTGCTCAACAACGCCATCGAGCGTTTCCTCGGCTGGAATCGCGACGCAATCATGCAGGTGGCGAAAGACACGCTCGAGGGCAACCTCCGCGGCGTGCTGAGCCAGCTCACCCCCGAGCAGGTGAACGAGGACAAGATCACCTTCGCGGAGAAGCTCCTCGAGGAGGCCGAGCACGACCTCACGCGGCTGGGGCTGGTGCTCGACACCCTGAAGATCCAGAACGTGGCCGACGAGAAGGGCTACCTCAAGTCGATCGGCCGCAAACAGTCGGCGGAGCTCGTCACCCGCAGCAAGATCGCCGAGGCCAAGGCGCGTACCGAGGCCATCCAACGTGACGCCGAGAACCGACGCAACGCGCGAATGACCGGCATCGAATCGGAGATGGCGGTGGCTACCGCCGAGAACAACAAGCGAGTTGCCGATGCGATGTCGCGACGCGAGGCGGTCATGGCCGAGGAAACCGGTCGCGTGAAGGCGCTGGTCGCTCGCGCGCAGGCCGACCTCGCGGTGCAATCCGCCCGCGTGGAACAGGTGCGAAGGCAACTCGAGGCCGACGTGATCGCCCCCGCCGACGCCGCCTGTCGCGCGGCGCAATCCGAGGCGAAGGGCGCCGCCTCGAAGGTCCTGGAGGACGGCCGCGCCACCGCCTCCGTGCTCCAGCAGATGATCGACACCTGGCGCAAAGGCGGCGAGAACGCCCGCGACATCTTCCTGGTCCAGAAACTCCAGGTCTTGCTCGGCGACCTCGTCGGCACCATCCGCTCCGCCCGAATCGACCGCATCACCGTGCTCCCGGCCGACAGCGGCGTGTCGGCGCGCAAGGCGGTGGCGCTGTCCGAGGAGCTCAAGGGCGCCACCGGCATCGACCTGCCCCGCCTCGTCGAGGGGCTCGTCACCAAGGGCTAGATGGAAGAACTATTCGGGAACAAGGAGGGCTTGAAGCCCTCGCAGAACAAGGCACTCCAGGGCCTGTACCACCGTCGGCTCCCCGCCGACCGGTGGCTCTCGCCCGAGTTCGCTCGTCGCATGACGGAGATCAGTCGCGACACCGGTCGACAGGTGGGCGTGCTGGTCGACCGTCTCGGGGTGGTGGACAAGGTGATCGTCGGCGACGCGCATCAGCTGTTCATCCCCGACCTCGGTCGCGAGCGCGCCGGCGGCGGACGTTTCCGTGGCGTGCGGCTCGTGCACACCCACCTACGCGGCGAGGGCCTGAGCAAGGACGACTTGACCGACCTGGCCCTCTTGCGCCTCGACGGCGTGGTGGTGGTGCAGGCGAAGCCCGACGGCCTGCCGGGTTCGGCCGAGTACGCCCACCTCTTGCCGCCGGGCGGCGGCGACGTCTGGAAGCTCGAGCCGGTCGACAATATTCACACCTGGGACGACGACTTCGGCGCGTTCATCAAGGGGCTGGAGGCGCAGTTCCGGCCTTCCACGCGGGCTGTCGACACACGCGACGCAGCCGTGTGCATCTCGGTGACGATGGGGCAACCCCAGGCCGCCAAGCGCTCGCTCGACGAGCTCGCCCGCCTCGCCGACACCGCCGGGCTGCGCGTGGTGGACAGCGTCCTGCAGGTGCGGCGCGAGCTCGACGGTCGCACGCTGGTGGGACAGGGCAAGCTGAAAGACCTCGTCGTTCGCTGCATGCACAACGGCGCCGAGCACCTGATCTTCGACCAGGAGCTCTCGCCCTCGCAGCTGCGCAACATCGCCACGGAAACCGACCTCAAGGTGCTCGACCGCACCCAGCTCATCCTCGACATCTTCGCCCAGCGCGCCACCACGCGAGAGGGCAAGCTTCAGGTTGAACTCGCACAGTTACGCTATCGACGCCCACGTCTGGCGCTGATGCCCACGGCCATGTCGCGACTCACCGGCGGCATCGGCGGGCGCGGGCCGGGCGAGACGAAGCTGGAGATCAACCGCCGCCGGGCCGACGAGCGAGAGCATCGTATCGAGCGCCAGCTCCGCGAGATCGCCGACCAGCGCGCCATGCGACGCGATCGTCGTAAGCGCGTGGGCCTGCCACTGGTGGCGATCGTCGGCTACACCAACGCTGGCAAGAGCACCCTGCTCAACCGCATGACCAATGCGGCGGTCGACGCGGAAGACAAACTCTTCGCCACCCTCGATCCCACCAGTCGCCGCCTGCGCTTCCCGGCCGAGCGGGAGATCGTCCTGACCGACACCGTCGGCTTCATCCGAAACCTCCCGAAGGACCTCGTCCACGCCTTCCGTTCCACCCTGGACGAGTCCGTGGAGGCCGACCTGCTCCTCCTGGTGATCAATGCATCCGACGACGAGGCCCCCTTCCACAAGGCCACAGTGGAAAAAACGCTGGAAGAACTTGGCGCCGGCGAGGTGCCAACGGTGGTGGTGCTCAACCAGGTGGACCGAGCCGATCCTGAGCGTCTCGCCGCGCTCGCCCACGACTGGGACGCCTCCTGCGTGAGCGCCGTCACCGGCGAGGGCACGACCGAGCTGCTCGACCGCATCGAACGGGCGATCTTTCGCGAGCGCGCGGCGTCCGCCCACGCGCGCGAAACGACGCCGGTACCCCTTGCCCCCGACGCCGACACGGTTAGCTGGCCCGCGTCCGCTGGTGAGTCCTAAAAGGCACTTGCCATTCTGCGGCCGTGAAGTAATGTGACCCCGCCGCGCTCAAGCGGCAGATGGAGGATTCTCATGACCCTGACTCTTCTTAGCGCCATCTTCTCGC
>SXON01000048.1 GCA_005778355.1 Pseudomonadota bacterium
ATGCTCGAGGAGAGCTGGCTCGAAACCGAGCCCGATCTGCTCGTGATCGCCACGCTGTGGAGCGACAACAACTTCGACAGCTTCGTCGATGCCGACCGGATGGCCCAGCGCCCGCCCGCCTGGCTCCGATTCCTCGTGAAATACAGCAGCCTCGTGAAGTTCGTGGCGGGCAAGGGCGAATCCAGCCAGTCCATCGGCTGGGGGCCGGGCGGTCAGAACACGATGCTCGCCGAGCGCCGGGTCGACCTCGCCACCTACGGCGCGAACCTCGAGCGCATGGTGGCGATGATGCGCGAGCGGGGCGGCGAGGCGGCCTTCTTGATCCTGGCCAACGTGGAAGACGTGGAGCGACCGAATCGTCCCTGGCCCTGGGACCCGTACCGCGAGATGATGCGCGCGGTCGCCGCCCGGCACGGCGCGGTGGTCGTGGAGGCCGCCCCGTTGTGGCAGGCCGATGGCGGCGGTCGGCAGCTCCTGGTCGACGACATGCACCCCTCGGAGCGCGGCGCCTCCGTGATTGGCGGGGGCCTGCACGCCGCCCTCTCCAAGCGAGGCTGGGGCGAGGGGAAACCGGCGATGGTGGGAGGCAACCCCAACGCCACACTCCCCACGCACGACCCGTGGACCGAGCCCTGGAAGCCGGGGCTGGAGGGCCCCTCGGTGGCCGGCGTGGTCCAGGCCACGTGGGCGGCGAGGCGCAAGGAGCTTGTGGTGCGGGCCTACGATCCCGGCACTGGCGCGCTGCTCGACGAGGTGAGCCTGCCGGCGCAAGCCCCGTTCGCGCTCGACGTGGGCAACGCGGCCGCCATTCGCGTGGCCGTCAGCAGCGACCAGGGCACCGCCCGGATCAAGAACGACGTGATCGATCTCGCGGGCCGGAAGGCGTGGGCCGTCAAGATCGACCTCGACCGCGGCGTGATCGAGGACCCGGGGGCAAACTAAGAAACACGCTTCCTACAAGGGCAGCCAGGCCTCGCCGTCCTCGTACTCGGCGCGGGTGACCACCCAGGCGCCGCCCTGGCTCTCCAGCAAGAGGCGGATCTTCTTCTTATTGCCGTCGTCGCTCTGCACCTTGAACTCGTAGCGAGCCGAGCTGCCGTTCTCGCCGCCGCTGGGGAACATGTCGGAAGAGAGGTGCACTTTCGGCCCTACCAGCGCTTCGAGCTGGGCGTTGCCCGTGGCCCAGTCGCGCGCGGCGGTCCACGCGGGGTTGTCGCGGTATTCCCAGGCGTTGAGGAAAGGCCACACCGAGCCAAAGGCGAGCAACGCCATGAAGAGCCCGGTAACGACGAGGAAGGCAGTGCGTCTCTTGTCCACGGCTTGGCGCTAACCGCCGCGGGATAGGCGCGGCGGCCGTGGACAGCCTCGCCGTCAACGCCGACCGCATCGAGCGCGTACGCGCGGCCCTGTCGCGACGCGTGGGCTCGGTGGTGGCGGTGTGCGAGGCGGTGCGCCGTCGCCATAATATGAGCGCCATCCTACGTAGTTGCGAGGCCTTCGGTGTGCACGAGGTGCACCTCGTCACCCAGGGTTTCCGCCCGTCGCCCGGTGCGGCCCGGGGGGCGGAGCGCTGGGTGTGGCGCCGTCGCTTCGACACGGTCGACGAGAGCGTCGCCACCCTGCGCGCACGGGGGTTCCGCGTGTTTGTCGCCGACCTCGACGAGGCGGCGTACACGCCAGAGACGGTGCCGGTCGACCAGCCGCTCGCGGTGGTGTTTGGCAGCGAGGTGCGCGGCGTGAGCGACGAGGCCCGGGCGCTCGCCGACGGTGCCATCCGCGTGCCGATGCTGGGCCTCACCGAGAGCCTCAACGTGAGCGTGTCGGCGGCGATCGTGCTGCGCACCCTGGCGGATCGCCGGCGCGCCCTCGCGGGCAACGATCTCGACCGCGCCGAGCAAGAACGCTTCGTGGCTGACTGGCTCGCTGCCGAGGAGCGCGCGATGCTCGGCCTGCTCGCTCGCACCGCGCCCGTCGACCAGTCGGGATAGCGCCGGGCCCCATGCCGCGCGACAGTTTCGTGGTGACCCCCGAGGGCTGGCTCAGCCGTGGCGAGGCCTACGTGCCGGGCGACGGCCAGCAGCTCGCCGTCTTCGGCGGCATCCCCGGCGAGGCCGCCCGGGTGCGCATCTTCTCGCGCCAGGGCCACCAGGCCCGAGGTCGCGCCATCAGTCCCGCCGGCGCGCCGAGCCCCGACCGCGTGGCGCCCCCCTGCGACAAGTGGGGGCCGTGTGGTGGCTGCCCGTGGATGCACCTGTCCCCGGCTGGCCGGTCGCGGGCCCACGACCAGCTCTGGATCGACGCCGCAAGGCTCGCCGGGGCCAACCTGCTCTTATCCCCGGTGCACCTCGCGGAGATGGGCAACAACTCCGAGCTGAAGGTCGAGTGGGACTACTCCGACCACGGTCAGCCGCGCCTCGGGGTCAGCGCGCGCGAGGGCGCGGGCACCGTGGCGATCCCCCGCTGCGCCAAGGTGCAGGACGGCGTGCGCACCTTCATGGGCGCGGTGGCGGCCACCCTGAAAGAAGCGAATGTGCCCCCCGGTCGCGACGGCCCCCTGCGCGGCATTCGCGGGCGCGTGTCCCGCGGCGAGATTCTCGTGATTGTTCGCCTGCCGCGGCCCGTCCCCGCGCTGGCGGAGTGGGCGGGGAACCTGGCGTCGAACATCACCGAGCTCCGTGGCGTGGTCACCGTCTTTCCGCCCGAGAGCGACCCCAAGGGCTTCGGCCAGCAGCGCCTCTACGGCTACGACTGGATCCCCGTCGACTTGGCGGGCGCCGAGCTGCGCCTGGGCGCCGAGGACGCCTGGCCGCGCGATCTCGTGGCTTACGACGCCATGCTGCGCGCCGCGCCCGAGATCCTCGGCGTAGAGCAGGGCGACGCGGTGCTGGAGATGGGCACCGGCGTGGGCGCGCGCCTCCTGGTGCTTTCACGCGCCAGCGGGTGGGCGCTCGGCGTGGAGTCCGACGACAAGCTCGCCGACCGCGCCACCGCCAACCTGCGCGACAACAACGCCCCCGCCGAGGTGGTGGTGGATGGCTGGGTCGAAGCGGTGGAACGCGTTTCCCCGCGCCTGGAAGGACGCCGGCCGCTCCTCTGGGTGGACTGCGGGCGCAAGGAGCTCGGCCAGCGGGCTGTCGATGTGCTTCGTGGCCTCGATCCTCGCCGCGTGGCCCTCGAGGGCAACAACCCGGCGGCCGTGTGTCGCGAGGTGGCACGCTGGCAACGCGACGGCTGGACGCTCGCCCGCTTCGAGCGTTTCGAGTCCGACGCGCACGCGCCCTACACGCAGGCGGTGGCGGTGATGGCCTCGCCCAACCAGGCCGCGCCGGAGAAACGTGCGCCGCGACGGCGGGCGGTGCGGTAAGCTCCCGCGCCGTGACCAGCCTCCTCCTCCTGACTTCTTCCCTCCTGTTGTCTTCAGCGGCGCGCGCCGAAGAGGGCGTGCCGGTGCTCGTGGGCGCGCTGCAGGCCCGCAACGAGGAGTCCGCCTCTCTCGCCGCCCTCATCGAGAGCTTCGTGGCCCAGAAGCTGGGCGAATACGAGAGTCTGCGCGTGATCCGCATCGAAGACACGCCCGACTTCGAGGACTACTCGGCGCGCGTGTACATGGACAGCTGTCCCCCGGGCGAGGCCGTCGGCTGCACCTTCGTGCTCGCCGAGCGCGGCGAGGCCTGGTGGGCCGTCACCGGCTCGGTGCAGGCGCTGGTCAAGGGCACCCGTGTCGACATCGACATCATCGACGTCGATGGCTCCCGGGTGGCGGTATCCTTCCGCTCCGAGCTCGAAGGGGGTCGCGACGAGGCCTTCGCCGAAGGCGTGGCGCGCGTGCTCGTGGCTGCCATCAGCGGCGAGGTGGGCAAGGAAGAAGACATCCGGGACACGAGCGAGGAAGCGGAAGACAGCGAGCTGAGCGCCGAGGAAAAGGCCGCCGTCGCTGCCGAGCTCGACACGCTCACCCAGTCGCTGGGCGACTTCGAGCTCGAGATCCGCAAGGCCTCGAAGTCGATCAGCCGCCCCAAGCTCACCGAGGAAGACATCGCGGAGGCGGAGGAGAGCGAGGGGGCCAAGCCCTGGGAGCGCCTCAAGATGAGCGCAACCGAGTACCTCCGCTACCGAAACTCGGGGATGACCTTGCCCATGTGGCGCAAGCGCATCCAGGGGCGGCGCTTCCAGCTGATCCTGCGGGCGGGCGGCGGCTTCATGAACGGGCCGGTCAACGGCGAATACTACGGCCGCTACGCGCTCGACGAGCAGACGCTCACCGCCGTCGACGTGTACAGCGCGCAGTCGGTGGAGTCTGGCTCCACCGGCGTGGGCGTGGTGCAGGCCGCCTTCGGGGTGCACCCGGTGGTCGACGTGGGCGTGACCTTCGGCATCGCCGGCGGCGCCTTCGAGTACATGATCTCGCCCGAGGTGGTGGGCCAGACGAACACGGCCTCGGAACCCACGACGGTCGACAACTCCAACCTGATGGTCGGCCCCTGGGTCACGGCCGGCCTCTTCCCGGCGGCCTCGCTGCGACCCACCTTCGGCGCCGGGGCGCTCTGGATGCGCGGCACCGGCATCGGCGACCACATCGAGCCGCCCGACGAGCTGGCCAGCTTCGACGCCGAGTCGCTCTGGCTGGTGAACGTGTTCCTGGGCGGCGAGGCAAGGCTCACTGACAACGTGGAACTGTTCGCGCAGATCCCCTTGAGTTTCCTCGTGGGGGGCGACGTCGTCCAGGAGGAGAAGCACACGGTGGTGGCCGCGCTGGAGGGCGTGCAGGTGCCCACGGGCGCCTCGGCCCTCGGCGTATCGGTGGTGGCCGGCGTGCAGGTACGTCTCGGCGGCGCCAAGATGCAGGAGAACTCGCTCCTCGACGAGACCGACGAGCTCTAGGCCTACTCCGCGCCGAGCACGCGGATCCGCGCCAGCCCCTTGACGTTCTTGCAGTTGCTGTCGCCCGGCGCGAGGAGTCGAAACGGGCCACCCTGCGCGGCGGGGAGCGGGCCGCCGTCGAGGCTGTGGACGACCACCGCCTGGCCGACGCCGTCGACCTCGGCGGGGTCGGTGGTGAGACCATCGCTGGCCGAGGCGATGAAGCGTTGACCGGGGACGAGACGCAGGAGCTCCGCGAGGCGAACACCGGCCCCTTGCCGCCCGGGGACGATCACCGACACGTCGGGCACCTGTCCCGGGAGCGCCGTGAGCGCGCCGCGGCTAAGCGGGAACTCGTTGCCGTCGGCGTCGACGAGATTGAGCACCTCGCCGTCCCAGGGGTTGGGCGCGGCGTCGGGCAAGAGCGCGGCGTGGAGCCCGCGGTCGATGGCCTCGATGTCCACGCCCTCGTTGACGATCACGTCGGCGCGGCTGTCGCGACGATAGGCCGTGGAGGCGGCGTGAACCTGTCCCCCGGCGATGTCGAGCCGGTACCAGCCCACGTCACAGCGGAAAACGCCCTTCCAACGGGCGATGCCGGGAGTGAGCGCCACGGCGCGCACGCGGTCCCATGAAAACAGGCGGGCGGGCTCAAAAACCCAGCTCCGTGCTGCATAGCCCTCGGTGGAGTCGTGGTGTTCGTGGTGGTGCCCGTGGTGGTGAGCGTGTCCCTCGCGGGCGCGGGGGCCCTGCCCCTCGGGCCAGCGCCAGGCCTCGGCGGGAAGGCGCCCCCGCGTGACCCTCGCGGCGAGCACCGGCGGCGGCCAGAGCTTGGCGGCGAGCACGTCGAAGGCGGCGAGCTGGTCGACATCGGCGAGGTCGCAGCGGTTGGCCACGAGCACGTCGGCACCATCGATCTGCTCGGCGAAGAGGTGTGGATCCGGGCGCGCGGACGGGTCGACCAGGACGATCGTGGGCATGAGCTCGATGCGCGCGGCCAGCGCCCCGCGGGAGAGCATGTCGACGACGTCGCGCGGGCGGGCGAGGCCCGAGGGCTCGATGAAAATGCGGTCGGGATGCAGCTCGTCGAGGATCGCGGTGATGGCTGGGGCGAGGCCCTCCGGCGCCGTGCAGCACACGCAGCCGCCGGGGATGTTGGTGACCTTGAGGTTGCCGCCGAGCAAGGTGGCGTCGATCTGGGCGGTGCCGAAGTCGTTGACCACCACCGCGCAGCGCTCCCTGCCCTCGCGCGCGGCGAGCTCGTGGAGGAGAACGGTGGTCTTGCCGGTGCCGAGGAAGCCGCCGACGACGTGGACGCGGGTGCGCATGGGGGGCGGGGCCTATCCCCGTGCGCGCTACTTGTTCACGTTGGCGCAGGCGAGCGGGATGTCGCTGGTGATGAGGTTCAAGTAGGGCGCGTCCCAGTTCTTGAAGTCGGGCGAGTCGGCCTGGTAGATGCCCTCGAAAGCGCGGCAGGTCCCATCGCCGTTGTCGACCGCCACCCAGGCGCGGAGGGTGCGCTGGATGGGCCGGTTCCAGTCGTCGTAGAAGTAGGTCCAGCCGCTGTCGACGATCACGGCCCGGAGCGGCTTCTCGTCCCAACCCGCCTCGGTGTAGGCCTTCATCAGTTGCGACGACAACGACGAGTCGGTCTTCTTGGCCTTCGGCATACGTTGCGCGTCGATCCAGGTGTTGTAAATCTTGGTGGCGTTGGCCTCGAAGCCCGAGAGGTCGCTGGGCACCGTGAGGCTGAGCTTGGCAAACGGGGCGTCGTAGGCGCCGGTGGTCTTGCCGCCATCGCGGGGGTCGGTCATCGCCACCTGGAACTGCACCTCGTGCGTCCCCGGGCCGAGGCCACGGATGAACTCGGCGTACTTCACGGCCAGGCCCGGGAGCTGAGCCTTCGCGGGGTCGGTCGGCCAGAGTTCGACGGTGAGCGCGGTGGCGGTCGCGCCCTTGGCGTCGATCGTCCAGTGGTAATCCTCGTCGGACTGGCCGGAGGCACCCGGGTCTTTCCAGAGGCGCACCTCGGCGCGAATGTCGCCGCCGGGGTTGCCGCCCATCGCGGCCAACTCGCCCGGGTAGTACGCCGCCACGTACACGCCCTTGCTCGCGTCGGCCGCTTGCGAGAGCGCGGCGGTGTCTTCCTTCCCGAGGGTGATGGGTGCCGTGGAAAACCAGAGCTCGCCGACGTGGTCGGCGTGGTAGGCGCCCGAGAGTGTCTTGGCGTAGTTCGCCTTGTAGGCGGCTAGCTTGGCCTCGGCCTTCGCCTTCGCCGTCGCCAGTGCGGAGCTGCTACTGTCCACCCAGAGCGCCACCTCGACCAGCGCGACCGCGTTCTCGCCCTCGGAGATGGCCTTGGCCATGTCGCCACCCTCGGCGTACTGGTCGGTGTAGTCGAGCAACTCGGGCATCGCCTCGGCCATCCAGTTGGCCTTCGCGACGATTCGGCCCCACTGCTCCTCCAGCGACGCCCAGTCCGACTCGCAGGCCTCTCGCGCCCCGGCGTCGTTCTCGACGGCCTGCACGATCGCGAGGTAGCGCTGGAGGTCGCGGTTGTCGGGCAGGGCGAGGAGGGCCCGCTGGCTGGTGGGGCTGTAGTAGGCGCGCATCTCCGGCGCGAGTCCGTCGGCCACCCACTCGAGCTTCACCTCCACGTCGTTGCACTCGTCGCTCCAGTCGGTCTGCGCTTGCTGCGCCGCCTGCTCACCGCCGCCGCCGCCGCCCCCACCGCCCTTGCGACCGCCACCCCCGCCGCCCCCGCGAGGACCGGCCTCGGCATCGGTCACGAAGGCAAGAAAGGCGAGAGACAAGAGCGAGCGAGAAAAAACACGCGTCATGGTTGGCACTCCGCCATCCATAGCGAAGCGAGCCGTCGATTCCTCTCAGCCCCGTCGTCTAGCCGTTCTGTTCGATCCACCCGAGGATGCGGTTCACATCGGCCCAGCGTGTCATCTTGCCGTCGGCGCCGAGCAGCGTGATCGCGAGCCGGTGGCCGCTCTCCGTGCTCAGCACCGTCGTGAAGCAGTAGCGCGCGGTGTCGGTGTAGCCGGTCTTCGCCGTCTCCACGACGAGGTCTTCGCGGCCGCTCAGGCGGTCGGTCGAGCCGAGCCGCCGCACGTAGTTCTTGTTCTTCCGCCAGAGATCCCAGTGGGGCGCGCTCGCCACGGGGGCCAGCATTGGGTGCGTCGCGACGGCCACGGTGGCCTTGGCGATGTCGCGTGCCGTCGACAGGTTCTCGTCCTCCAGTCCCGACGGGTCGACCCACGAGGACCGCGTCATGCCGAGCTCGATCGACACCGCGTTCATGCGCCCGACGAACTGCTCGAGGTGCATGTTCGATGCCGCGGCGAGGCCGAGCGCCGCCCGGTTGTCGGAGGACACGAGCGCAGCGCCGAGCAGGTCGATGCCGGTGGTCACGTCGCCAGTGGACAAGCGCGAGCGTGCGCCAGAGCGGGTGGGGTACTGCTCGGGCCCGATCACCACCTCGCGGTCGGGATCGGGGTGGGTCGACGCGTAGGCCAGGGCCGACACCACCTTGGTGATCGAGGCCACCGGCCGCGGGTCGTCGGGGTTCTTCTGGTAGAGGATCGCGCCCTGGTCGATGTCGTAGACGAAGGCGGAGCGGCTCTTCACGTGGGGCCCGGTGGTGGGCCCGTCGCCGTCCATCGCCGAGAGCGCGAGGATGTCGGGCGAGGCCGGGAACCACTCGGGGGGCACCCACTCCTCGGGTGGCACGACCGCGAGGTCGAGCTCGGCCTCGCCGGGAGTGCGCCAACCCGCGGTGCGGCCGGTCGCCCCAGCAGGGGGCACCTGCACGAAGCTCCGCGCGAACTCGTTGGCCGGCGTCGCGACCGAAGCCTGGAGGGGAACGTCGAGACTCGCCGTGGCCGTGCCGGTGAGCAGGGGCGCCGCCACCCAGCAGCCCACCAGCCCGACACCACCGGCCCACAGCGTGGCGATCACGCGCAAGAAGAGCTTCACCAGACCATCCTCTCCCGCCTCAGGCGGAAGCGCCAGTAGAACATCCGTCGTGTTGACGTGTCAAGCTCCTGGCGTCGTCACGGGACGACGTCGTAGCTCGCCACGTGCGCCTGCATCACGCAGTCGTGCTGCTCGGTGTCGAAGCAAGTGAGCACCACGTCGCCGTGGCGGCTGGTGTGGGGCCGGTTGAAACGGTTGCCCTCGGCGCGAACGGCGGGGTGGCTCGCGCTGTAGGGCGGCACGATGCGGTGGGTGTCGTCGAGCAACCAGGCGACGACGCTGCCGTGGTCGCCGCTCGCGCCGGGTTGCGGGTCGACGATGTCGCGACAGGTGACGAGCTGGAAGCCGTTGGCGAAGCCGACGGCGGTGCCCATGGCGAGCTGGTGGTCTACCAGCCCGGGCGCCAGCGGCGAGTAGCTCCGCCGCTGGATGGTGGCGAGCACGTCGAACTGGCGGTCGAGGTCGGCGCTGGCGACGAGGTAGAGCACGTTCGCCGCCATCGTGAGCGTGGACGGCACCACCACCTGGAACTCGGAGCCGCCCCCGGACGGGCCGGTGGAGGAGCCCGGCCAGCGCCGGGGCACCCGCCGCGCCGAGGCCTCGTAGATGATCCGCGTGGTGGTGCTGCGGTCGACAAAGGTGCTCTCGTGGTCGAGCCCCGCCGGGTTGCCGGCGGGATCGGCGGTGATGTCGACGAAGAAGACGTGGTGGCCGTTGGGGGACGGCGGCGCCGACGCCGGGCCGTACACGCCGATGGCGATGGCCACGAGCTGCTCGCCCAGGACGGAGCGCGACGTGTCCGCGACGCAGTGCAGGTCGTTGGTCACCGCGCCCTGCACCAGCGGGAGGGGCGCGAGGGGCACGTCGACCCGGTACGCGGGGACCCGGCGGTCGTTGGTGACCTCGGTCTGTTGCAGGATGGTGAACGTGGTGTCGGTCACGATCATGCGGACACGGTCGGCGCGCTGGTTCGAGTACGCGAAGATGTGAACGCCGAAGGCGAAAATGTGCCAATGATCGGACACGGAGTTGTAGGTGTCTCCCCTACCAAAGTTGGTCAGTTGCACCGCGCCTGCTACCACCCACGAACCTGGTGGGTGCGGGCGATTGAGATACACCCGACCCGCCCACAGCTCGCCAGCCGACTCGTAGCTGACAGCCACCGAGTCGGCATCGCCGTCGTCGATCGCGAAGAGCCACTGCTCCGCGCCGGCGATGACCCCCTGTCGCAGCAACGAGAAGTCTATGAAGCGGGCGCGCTCCTCGGCAGGACTCGCAGGCACGGCTACCAGCCCTCCCGGCCGAAGATCACTGAGGTCCGGCCGTAGAAGCGGTACCTGTCGGCGTTGTAGTCGTATCCGACGTCGCCGGCGACGATGTCCCGGTACCCGTCAGAGTCGAGGTCGCCGAGGGTGCCGCAACTCGACCCCGGACTCTCTGTCTTCGCACCAACGAATTCGGCGTCCGGGACGTCCATCACCGCGCCGTCGCGCCTGCCGAAAACCACCTTGAAAGCATTGGAGCCGGGATCGTCTGCCGCGCTCCCTTCAAACGCCAAGTCCGAGCGGCCGTCGCCGTCCAGATCTCCTTGGGCCGCGAGGCAGAAACCAAGGTAGAAGTTGCGGGGGCCACGGAAGACAGTCGATGCCGATCCCAGCGACGCGCTGCCACCGATCGGCCCGGTCACGACATACACCGCACCCCAGCCCTCGTAGTCGTCGTGCGCCGGGTCCCAGTACGGCGTGAGCACGCCCACGTCCGCCCCCCCGTCCCCATCGAAATCCTCGATTGTCGAGACCGAGCTTGCGCCCTCGGAACCCACAGCGTCGTACACCCCCTCCCCGACGAGCTCGGCATCGCGGTCCGCCCAGCTCACGTCCGCGTCGATGGGCCCGGCCAGCACGTAGACGGCGCCGTTCGCCATGCTCGAGGCAGTGCAGCCGAGCTCCACCCGGCAGTCGTCGGCGTTGACCGCCACGAGGTCGTCGATGCCGTCGCCGGTGAGGTCGGCGTCGGCGCGCACGGGCTCCCCGACCGCCGACCGCGGCTCCCCGGCCCCGACGCTCGCGCCGCAGCTCGCGGAGGTCACCGTCCCCCGCCCGGTGGCCGCGCACACCCAGGTCACCGCCCCGCCGCCGCTCCCCCCCTCGCGCATCGCGAGGTCCGGCACGCCGTCGGCGTCGAGGTCGCCCCCGCCGGCGGCGGCGTCGATCCGCAGGCCGTCGTCCTCCGCGCGGTAGGTCGCGATGGCCACGTCGTCGACCTCGCTGCGCCCGGCGGGCACGCCCGAGATCACGTAGAGGGCCCCGCCCGGCGGCGGCGAGGGACTGTCCGCGGTGTACGACGCGAACTCGCCGAGCCCGTCGCCGTCCACGTCGCCGAGCGACACGAGCGCGCTACCCAGCATGTAGGCCGCCTCGACGCCGTCGACCCGCGCCCAGGCGCCCGAGAGGTCCGCGGGAATGTCCCGCGCGGCGCCCCCGCGCACCACGTAGATCGCGCCCGCCGCGCCGTCGTTGCAGGTGTACACCGAGGGGTCGAGCCCCGTGCAGCTCGCGCCCACCAGCAGGTCGACAAAGCCGTCGCCGTCGACATCGACGTTGCCCGCGACCGCGCTGGAGGACGCCTGCCCCTCCTCCTCGTAGTCGATGGCGAAACCCGCGTCCTCGATCGCGACCGCGCCCTCCCAGCCGCAGCCGTTGCGCGTGCCGTCGCAGTCGTCGTCCACGCCGTTGCCGCACACCTCCTCGCCGGTCGGCACGCAGGCCTCGCCGGTGTCAAGGGCGGAGTCGCCGGTGTCGACGACGGGGCCGGTGTCCGCCGCGGAGTCGCCGGTGTCGAGGCCGCCGCTGTCGCTGCTGTCGGCCACGGCGACGGAGTCCGGCGCGCCCTCCCCGGTGTCCCCGTATTTCGCCCCCGGGCCCGGCTCGCCCCGGCAACCCGCGAGGAGCGGGAGCCAGCCGAGCGCGAGCGCGGGGGAGAGCATCAGGACCGCTTGCGCTCGATGCTGAGCGACACCACCGCGATCTCCGACACCGAGGACCCCGGGTTGTTCAGTGCCCAGATGCCGTGGCGGACGTAGCGCTTGTTGACATTGCCCGCCGTCGCGGACAGGTTCTCGAAGCCGTCGCCCGAGGCCTGGGAGAAGTACACGCCCTCGGTGTTCTGCGCGGCGATCGTGGCGCCGGCGTAGAGCTTCGGCGTGCTGGTGGACCAGGTCAGGTGCTCGGAGAAGCCGGGCTTGCGGGGGCGTGCCATGGGGCACCGGGTGGTACTGGCACACATAGCGCCGACAGTGAGAGAGCTGTCAAGGCATCACGACATTGACATTCGTCATTGACATTTGTCAGTGAAACGAGCTAGGGTCGGTCGTCGCCCCGAGGCCCCCCGTGAACACCGCTTTCGACCTGATGGAAGAATCTGACCGCGCGCCGATGCTCAGCGGCTACCTGCAGAGCCTTCGGCTCCGCAATGGCGAGCTACAGGCAGAGAACCTGCTCTTGCCCAGCCGGGAGGCATTCCTCGGCCGCTGGATGGCGAGCAACCCGGGCTGGTCGGGC
This sequence comes from Pseudomonadota bacterium, assembly GCA_005778355.1. Lineage (GTDB taxonomy): Bacteria > Myxococcota_A > UBA796 > UBA796 > SXON01 > SXON01. Next base: position 12,405 of record SXON01000048.1, read on the forward strand.
CGTGCCCCCGCCGAGGCCTACCGGCGCATCGCCGCGGGTGGCGCCATCCGTCCCGACGACCCGCGTCTCGCCCTGTGGATGGCCTACATGGCCATGACCAACCAGGCCGAGGAGTACGGGGTGAACGTGCGCCTCGGCGACGAGCTGCCCGGCGAGGGCGACGAGAAGGAAGCTTACAAGTACATCGCGCGCGAGGAGCTCTACCACACGCGCATGTTGCTCGACGGTGTGCGCGCGCTCGGCGTGGAGGCCGACCTTGCGCCGCCGCCGCTCGCCCTCCGCCTCTTCCTCAAGTTCTTCCCGCGCCTGCCCACCATGTGGACGGACTGCATCACGCTCATCGCGGAGGCCGTCGGCATCACGCTCTTCTGCCGTCTCCGGGCCCTCGCCGTCGAGTTCTTCGAGGGCTCGCCGATGGGGCCGCACCTCGCCGCGCTGGTCGACGAGATCATCATCGACGAGGTCGGCCACGTCACCTTCCTCCGCTCGCGACTCGGCGAGGACGGCCTCCGATGGGCGCGCCGACTGTCGCCGCTGGTCATCCCGCTCTTGATGCGCAGCTTCCCCATGGCTGGGCCCTTGCTCGGCTTGGAAGCCTATCGCCGGGCGATCGACACCTTCACCTGGGGCGACCTGCCCCCGGCGGTGCGCGCCCGGGCCTTCGGCCCCTGGTGTCGCGACAGCCAGCTTCGGGCGGTCGCGAGCTAGCCGCCGCGTCGCCTGGGAACGGTGGCCTCGGCTCGGCGGATCTCGCTCATCTCGTAGGTCGCCACCGGCTTCTCGCCCTCGCGGAAGGCGAGCTTCTCGGTGTCACGCACCGCGACGTCGCCCTCCACGTGGAAGAGACCCTGCGAGAGCGAGGTGGGCTGGTCGTCGCGGAGGAACACGAAAACGCGCTCCCCCTCGTCCACCCAGGGCGTCCCCGCCACGGTGAGACAGAGCCCAGACAGGCAGCCGCCCGGAATCCACACCTCGGCTTCCTCGTCCAGGTCGACGAGGGACAGGGTGGCGACCGTCCAGATCATGCCGCCTTCCCAGCGTGTTTGCACCTCGGTGACGTCGCCGAAGGCGGTGGCGTCGGAGAGGATGGCGAGCGCGAAGGGGTCGAGGGCCTTGGCCACCACGGTGGCCTCTGCGGTGGCGAGGAGGGCGAGGATCATCGGGACACCTGGCGACGGAGGAAAGCGAGGAGCATCGCGGGCGCGGCTGCCCAGCCGAAGCCCACGGGGGCGGCGTTGCAGGCGCCCAGCGGGTTCGCGGCGAGCTCGGAACCCTCGGGCAAATCGGGGTAGAGCCACTCCGCCACCGCCACGTCGGCCTCGTTGAGGTCGCGCTTGAGCACCTCGCCGGGCGTGGACGAGGCGAACATCGTGGCGTTCTCGTCGTAGTCGATGTGGTCGGCGCCCAGGGCGTGGCCGAACTCGTGGGCGAGGGTGTTCTGGAGGTCTGCCTTTCCCGGCGTACCGTCGAGCGCCCAGTCGTGATCGTCGGTGTTCACCGCGAGATCGAAGTCGAGGATCTCGCCTTCCTCGTTCGACCAGGCGGTGGTGAGGGCGAGCAGGTCGGGCGAGCTCGTCCACTCGTCGACGAAGTACACGCCGTTCTGTTCGTCGTAGCCACCCTTGAAGCCGTTCTTACGACCGGCGAAGTCGAGCTCGATGGCCACCGTCTCGATGTCGTTCCAGGCCTGCGCGGCGTCGGCGGCGGCATCCATGGCACCGTCCTCGTCGAGGCCGTCCTTGTTCTGCGGGTCGACGACGAAGTCGACCACCTCGATGCCCCAGTGCAGCACCTCGCCGTACTGGTTGGTCATCACGTTGTCCTCGGCGCCGGCGAAGGCCGGGGCGAGGAGGGCGAGCAAGGGGAGCATCGTCGTGACCTCAGTTCCCAGATCGGAAAGGCCCCGTCGACACTTGACCGGCCCGCTGGCGGGGACCGCCCGTTTGCGGTAGCATCGTACCCGGAGGCGGCATGCTCCAGCAGTCCACACGCGCGCCAGGCAAGGCGAAGAAGTCCGGCGGCAGCCCCGAGACCCAGACCCCAGCGGCACCCGACAAGCAGGCCCGCGTCGGCAACGCCGCGTTGCAGCGATCGGTCCAGAACGAGGGCAACAGCGCCATCGGCAACGAGGAGATCAGCTCGTGGCTGGGCGCCGAGAAGGAGCCGCCGCACGGCGCCTCCACCGACGGTCCCGTCGGGCCGATGCGCCCCGCCGCGGTCCAGAGCGGCAAGTGGGGCGCCCTCATCGGTCCCAAGGACACCGTCGAGCTCACCGGCAGCATGGACGGCAGCGGCGAGAAGTTCACCGTCCCAGACGGCAAGACCTGCAAGATCGTCGAGGCCAAGGGCGACAAGATCAAGGTCGAGGTGCGCGTCGACAAGGAGAAGAAGCAGGGCTGGTGCGCGTCATCGTTGTTCTCGGAGCAGCCGATGCTCAACAAGGACGACGACGCCGTCGGCTTGCAAGACGACTTCATCTACGCCAAGCAGAAGGGCGACCACAGCCCCGCTGATCCCAAGGGCAGCGACACCGCCCAGGGCGCGCTCGGCGACTGCTATTTGATCGCCTCGATGGCGGCGATCGCCAACGCCTCGCCCCAGGCCATCAAAGACGCGATCAAGTACAACCCCACCTCCGAAACCTACACCGTGCGCTTCTACGAGGAGTCCGGCTGGGGCGGCGACTACAAGCCGGTGTACATCGAGGTCGACAGCTACCTCCCCACCGTGGCCGGCAACCGCAACGACCCGGCCTACGCGGGTGAGCCGAGCGGCAAGATGTGGCCGGCCATCATGGAAAAGGCCTATGCAAAGTGGAAGGGTAGCTACCAGGCGATGGGACAGGGCGGCTACGGCGCGCAATCGATGGCCGAGATCACCGGCGCCCGCTCTGCCGAGAAGAATCCGAAGTCGATGAAAGAAGAGGATGTCATCCCCTACTTCGAGAAGGCCAAGAAAGACGGCATGGCGATCTACGCGGCGGTCGAGAACAACCGCCAGTCCGACGCCCAGATGCCCTTCCGCGGCAGCGGCGACGGCCCCTTCAGCGCGACGATCTCGCACACCCACCGCTGGAATCACATCGTGCCCGGCACGATGCGCGTCACCGACAAGGCCGGGAAGATGAAGGGCAGCGTGTCCGACAATGGCAAGGAGGGCGACGCCACCGGGAAGCTCACCGGCAGCCCCGTCGACACCGGAACCGTCGACTACAAGAAGAACACCGCCGACCTGAAGCTCAAGGCCGGGCAGGGCCCCGGGAAGGCGGAAGACCTCGAGCTGCGCTTCGCCTACCAGGGCGCCGTCAACGCCGAGAAGTTGCTCGTGGCCAACCACGCCTACGCCTTCGACGGCGTGGTCAACGGCAAGGAACTGCAGTTCTACAACCCCTGGGGCACCTGGCAGCCGAAGCCCATCACCCCGGCCGAGTTCCTCAAGCACTTCACCAACATCTCGACGAACAAGGCGCCCCAGGGCGCGACGAAGGCCTAGGCCAGGCATCCCATGATTGATTGTACTGTCCGGGTGGAGGCGGGCGCGCCTATCGACCCTCACCTGGTGGAAGGCGCCGTGGTGTGCCTTGCCCCGGGCGTCCATAGCGCCAACCTCGTGATCGAGGCGAGCCTCACGCTGCGCGGCGAGGTCGGCGCGGTGATCGACGGCGGCCGGGGTGGCCCGGTGCTGCGCGTGGCGGGCGACCAGCTCGTCGTGAAGGTTGAAGGCCTCACGTTGCGCGGTGGCGCGGGCGACGCGGGCGGCGGCGTGCGGTTGACCGGGTGGAGCGAACTCACGCTGACCAACTGCCGCCTCGAAGACAACGAGGCGCTCCTGGCGGGCGGTGGCATCGGGGGCGGCGCCTTCGCCGAGCGTGGCAAGCTCAGCCTCGACGACTGCACCTTCACGGGCAACCGCGCGCGCAACGGCAACGATCTCATGGCCAACGGCCTCGCCACGGTCGAGGTGAGCGGCGGGAGCTTCGAGGGCGACGTGGTGCTCACCGACGGCGTGCGCGCCACGCTCTCCGGGGCACGCGTGCACGGCAAGCTCACGACGCGCGGCACCACCACGCGCGCCCCCAACGTCACGCTGCGCGGCACCGCAGTCGACGGCGGCATCGAGAACGATGCGAATCTGCCCGCCCTGCTCGTCGTCGAAGACGGATGAAGTCTTCAGCCCTCGCCGCCGTCGGGGCGGCCATCGGACTCTCGCTCTTGGCCTGCACCGGCACGACGAGCGAAGCTGAAAATTGCGGCGGCGACGTGCAGGTGGAGACGATGTCGCTCCAGAGCGACCGGCAAGGCATCGTCACCATCCCGCTCTCGCTCGACAGCGACGACGCTGTTTTCCAGGTGATCGTGGAGAACAGCGGCAGCGGCTACGTGTCGACCGACGGCCTCGTCAGTCCCGACGGCGAGACGATCCTCGACTGGGAAGACTGGTACGAGAGTCACGACTCGCTCACCGACGCCTTCTACGCCAACGCCTCCGCCACCACGCTGAACTGGCCGGTCCGGGAGACCGACCCTGGGCTGAGCGAGGGCGAGTGGACGATGTACGCGTCGACCTTGTCCGACGACTTCTACTACGAGGGCCGTCGCGACGTCGATGTGACGATCATGCGACGCTCCTGCGCCGGCAGCGCGATGAAGCTCAAGGCGACCATCGCCTACGCGGGCGACCTCGAGAACGACAGCGAGGTGACCACCGCCACCGAGGCCGCGGTGGCCCGGTGGACGGAGATCTACGCGAGCCACGGCATCGAGCTCTCGACTGAGTTCATCACGTCCGACGTGAAAGCCAGCCTCCCCTCCCCGAGCACCGGCAACGCCGCCTACGAGTCGCTCTACGACGAGGTGGGCGAGGGTGTGCTGCTCGTGGTGGGTGACGACGTGGGCGGCGCGGCCGACCTCTACGGCATGGCGGGCGGCATTCCCGGACCACAAGTGGCCACCGACCACTCGGTGGTGGCCGTGAGCTGGCTGGTTCACGCGGGCGCCAACGCGAGCTTCAACGACACCGAGATCGAGATCTACGGCGAGACGATGGCCCACGAGATCGGCCACTTCCTCGGGCTTTACCACCCGGTGGAGATGGGCTGGAACTACTGGGACGCGCTCAGTGACACCGACGAGTGCGCCTCGACGAAGAGCTGCGAGAGCGCGCTCGCCGACAACCTGATGTTCCCCTACCCGGTGTGCGGGAACAGCGGTTGTACCGCGCAAGTCGAGCTTTCGAATGCGCAGGTGGGCGTACTCGGTCTAAACGTCGGTGTTCGATGATCATCCTCTTCTCTGTCGCCCTCGCTTCCCCTGTTTCCGACGCCCTGGCGGCGCGAGACGGGGTTGACTGTCTCTCGCTCGGCGAGCCCACCTCGATGCTGCGCGACGAGCTCCTCGGCCTGACAGACCCAGCCATCCTGCCCTCGTCGGTGCCGATGCGGGCGGCGTCGTGTCTCGCGGAACGCTTCGGTACCGAGAGTGTAGTGCAGGACGCGATCGTCGCGTGGTCGAGCGACAGCGAGCGCCAGGGGCTCGCCATGGCGGCGCTGATGCGAGTCGACCTCTTGGGTGAGCCCGGTGCCCTGCGCGTGGTGCAGGCGGCGCTGGCGTCGCCCTTGCCACGGGTGGCGACGAAGGCCCGCGAGATGGTGCCGGGGAGCATTCACCCGGCGGTGCGCGCGCTGTCGGTGCCGTAGGGGCTCTCCGGGGGGCTCCGATCTGACGTTCGCTGTGTCGCGACACACGAATCGACACCCATGTGGTCACTTCTAGGACACATGCCCGACTCATCGGGGAAAAAATAGGACAGATCGGCCCTCCCGGGCTCACTGGCCACCGGCACCCTCGACGAAAACAAACCTTTGTCCGTGGCGCGGACTCGCGAGGCGCGGCCCGAGTCCTATTTCTGATGGGATGACTGCGGCAAGTGTCTCGAAAAGGGGGGGATGACCTCTGGCGATAGTGTCGCGACACTACATCCGCTCGTCGCCGACGACCCCGAGCCGCCGCCGCGGTGCGCTAGCCGACCGATCGCGCCGCGCGGCTACTCGAACTCGCAGGCGTAGGCTTGCCCGAAGGACACGTAGCCGCACCAGATGTCGTTCCAGTAGCCGTCGCCGCGCCCGGTGATCTCGAAGCAATCCTCGCCCGGTGACATGTCGTTGGGCTCGCCGCTGCCGAAGTCCTCGAAGCTCCACGTCTCGCCGCTGATCCATGCGAAAGTGCCTTCGCTGTCGGCGTCGCAGGCGCCTGCGAAGGTACGGTCGGCGATGGCGTAGAGAAAGTCGGACTCGTCGCTGGTAGTGGCGGTGGCGAGGTAGCCCCCGGCGGCCATGCAGCTCGCGCGCGCGTCTTCCCACCACGTCGTGCGGTCGGTCACCGCGTAGTAGCAGTGGCCGTCGTCATCCACGAAGCCGAGGCTGGTGTCACACCAGCCGCGGTAGCTCGGCACCTTGCCGTCGTCGGTGCCGACGAGGGAGGCACAGATCGAGCCGTCGTCGTTGCCGGGGCACCGGGTGACGCTCGCATCGCTGTCGTCGCAGTCGCCGGCGCTCGACACGTAGCCCTCGGGCGCCTCGCAGGCGTACACGCGCTCGTCGCGATCGCCAAGGCCACCGCCGTCGGCGTCGCGGCACCAGGCGGGAGGATCGCTGGCGTCCTCGTCGATCTCCCCGTCGCAATCGTCATCGCGACCGTTACACCACTCGGAGGCGCCCAGAAACACGCTGGCATCTGCGTCGTCGCAGTCGTCGGCGGTGGCCACGTAGCCAGGCGGGGGCTCGCAGAACTGGACGGTGCTGGCTGGATCGCCATGTCCGTCGCCGTCGGCGTCGGCGTACCAGACCTCGGTACAGGCGAGGGCGAAGCGGGTGCTCGTCGTGGCGACGGCGCCGCACGGGTCGGTGGCGTCGAGTTCCAGGGGTGCAGGCCGCCGTCGAGGTCGACGAGATCCAGATCGAAGCCCGCGCGACCGCTCGCATCGGCGCTCGCCGGGCCGTCGATGGGTGTGTCGTCGAGGCGCCAGGCCAGCGCGACCTCCTGGCCTTCGGCGTCGGCGACGTCGACGAGCACCGCGAGCGGCTCGGTGGGAAGGACCTTGGCCAGGTCGGCCGGGGACAAGATCCATGGATCGGGAGGGGAGTTCTCGGCCACGCGGAAGTTCGTGTCGGCGCCAGTGACCAACCCCGCGGGGTCGGTCACTGCGGCGTGCGCTGCGTGCTCGGTGCCGGGTTGAAGCGAGTCGGCGCGCAGCGTCCAGCGGGCGCCGGGACGCACGAGGTCGGCGACCACGCCGCCGTCGAGCGACATCTTGACCAGTAGGCGGGCGTCGGGATCGTCGCCGTGGTGGGCGAGCGCCACGATGCGGAGCGCCTCGCAGGCCGGCAACTCCTCGCCATCGACGCTGGGCGTCTCGAATCAGAGCGAAGGGGGCCGTTTGTCCGTCGTGACCGGGCTCACGCCGGTCCCCGAGCCGGCGAACAACCAGGGCAGGAGCATGGCTGAGCGTACCACCCCCAGTTCCCCGCGATAGCCCCCGCCCGATGAACGCCTTCGCCGTGATTCACCCGGGCCTCGAGGGCGTGGTGCTCGCCGAGCTGCAGACGCTCGGCGTGCAAGGCGAGGTCGTCGGCGGCGGCGTTCGCTTCGAGGCCGACCCCGCCCGCGTCGCGAAGCTCGCGCGCACGATGCGCACACCATCGCAGCTCTTGATCGAGCTGGTATCGGGCACGGCGAAGTCGCCCGACCAGCTCACCGGGCTCTTGCGAAAGGTGCCCTGGAAGACCTTGCTGCACCCGCTGACGAAGCTCGAGGTCGACGTCACGTCGCGACAGAGTGCTGTCCGCTTTCGCGACGTCGCCGCGCGCGCCGCGGGGCACACCATCCGCGAGTGCCTGAAAGGCCCCTTCGTGCCCGACAAAGAAGCACGGCCACAGCTCGCCCAGCACGTCCAGATCCGCCTCGACAACGACATCGCCACGGTGTCGCTCGACGCCGGCGGCGAGCTGCTCCACCGCCGCGGCTGGCGCACCGACGCGGTGAAGGCGCCGCTCCGGGAGAACCTCGCCGCCTGCCTGATCTGGCTCGCCGACTGGCGCGGCGACCGCCCGCTTCTCGATCCGTTCTGCGGCTCGGGCACCATCCCCGTCGAGGCGGCCCTGCTCGCGGCCGGGCGCCCCCCCTTCGGGCGGCGACGGTTCGCGTGCGACGAGTGGCGAGGGCTTTCCCGCGAGGCCATCCGCGTGCAGCCCGTCGCGACCGGAGTCAGCATCAGCGGCTCCGACCACCACGCGCCCTCGGTCCTGGCCGCGCAGGCCAACGCGCAACGTGCCGGGGTCAAGGCAAACTTCCGTCACCTGCAGGTGAGCGACATCGAGCCCACCGGCGTGGCGGGCACGATCGTCACCAACCCGCCCTACGGGAGCCGACTCGGCGTCAGCGTGGCCCCGGTCTACAGCCACTTCGGCCGGGCGCTTCGCGAACGTTTCACGGGGTGGACCGCCGTTTTCTTGTCGCCTCAGCCGGATCTCGCCCAGCGGGTCGACCGCAACGCCGAGCGGCTGGTCCACTTCAAGAACGGTGGGATCCCAGTGGGGGTGTGGGCGGTCAGGATCTGACCGTCGGCTATTGACGTGCCAAGATAGGCGTTCGCATGCTGCGCTGCCTCCGCGTTCGACAGCTGGCCATCGCCGACGACATCGAGCTGCTCCTCGGCGACGGGCTCAACATCGTCACTGGGGAAACCGGCGCCGGGAAGTCGATCCTGGTCGACGCCCTGCAGCTCGTGCTCGGTGGGCGGGCAAACCCGGAGCTGGTGCGCACGGGCGCCGAACGTGCCGAGGTCGAGGCCCTCTTCGAGCTCTCTCCCGGGGATCGAGAACGCCTCGCGGGTCGCGACGTCGGCCCGGAGCTGGTCCTGCGGCGCGTCGTGGAGGCCGCCGGCCGCTCGCGGGCCTACATCGATGGCCGCCTCGCCACTGCGGGCGAACTCGCCGAGGTGGCGCGTGGGCTCTGCGACATCAGCTCGCAGCACGAGCACCACTCGCTGGTCGATCCGGGCTCGCACCTCGGCTACCTCGACGCCTACGCCGACCTCGGCGCCCTGCGCGCCCAGATGGACACGGCCTGGGCCACACTTCGCGAGGCCGAGACGGCGTTGGAGGCCCTGCGAGGACGCTTGCGCGAGGACCGCGCCGATTGGCTCCGCTTCCAGCTCGCGGAGCTCGACAAGGTCGACGGGCTCGATGTCGACGAGGCAGAGCTGTCGCGACTTCGCAATGTCGATGCCCTGGCCGCCCTGGTGCAGCGCGCCCACGCCCGGCTCTACGACGACGACCAGGCCGCGAGCGGGGCCCTCGCGCGCGTGGAGGCCGACGTGGCCTCCGCGGCCCGGCTCGACCCCGCGCTCGGGAGCGTCCACGAGCGCCTCGTCGCGCTGTCCACGGAGCTCGACGACATCGTCACCGAGCTGGGACGCTACGCGCGCGGCCTCCGTGCCGATCCCGCCCGCCTCGCGGCGCTGGAGGAGGCCCAGCACGAGGTGCGTCGCCTGCGTCGCAAACACGGTGACGACCTGGCCGGGGCCCGGAGGCGCATCGAGGAGGAGCTCGCCCAGATCGAGGGCTCGGCCAACGCCCTTGCCGACGCAGAAGCCGCCATCGAAGCGGCACGTTCGGTGGTGGCCCGAGTCGCGCCCGCGCTGTCAAGCCGCCGCCGGGCCGAGGCGCGGAAGCTCGCGAACGCCATCACCGGCGAGCTCGCGTCGCTCGGCATGGGCGAGGCCCGCGTGGACGTGAACGTTGCCGACGCCGGCGTCGGTCCCCGCGGCGCCGATCGCGTGGAGTTCCGCATCGCCACCAACCGGGGCGAGGAGCCTCGGCCCCTCCGAAAGGTGGCGAGCGGCGGCGAGCTGTCCCGTGCGCTGCTCGCGGTGAAGCGGGTGCTGGCCCAGATGGGGCCGGTCGGCACCTACGTCTTCGACGAGGTGGACAGTGGCGTGGGCGGCGCCGTCGCCGAGGTGATCGGGCGCAAGCTGCAGGAGGTGTCGCGACACCACCAGGTACTATGTGTCACCCACTTGCCGCAGATCGCCGCCTGGGCCGACCTGCACTTGCACGTGCGCAAGGAGGCCGTGGGCGAGCGCACTTTCTCATCCGTGCGCGCGCTCGACGAGTCGGCCACCGTGGAGGAGTTGGCGCGCATGCTCGGCGGCGTGCGCGTGAGCGACGCGGCGCGGGCGGCCGCCAGGGAATTGCGGGCAGGGGCGCGGTCGTAGCGAGGGCGTGCTACCCATCGTCCCATGCTCCGCCTCGCGACGTTCTTGCTCTCCGGTGCACTCCTGGCCTGTGGCCCCATCGCCTTCGGCGACGAGGAAGACTCCGCCGCCGAAACCGACGAGGCGTCGACCCTCGACGGGGACGCGCAGGAGTTCCTCGAGGCGCACAATGAGATTCGCGACGGCGTGGGCGTCGGTCCCCTCGAGTACGACCTCGACGTGGCCGACTCCGCGCTCGGCTGGGCGGTAGCCCTCGCCGCGGATGACTGTGCCTTCGAGCACGAGAACCAGGACGACTACGGCGAGAACCTGTGGTGGTCGTCCTACTCCCCCACACCGACCGAGGTCGTGGAAGGCTGGGCCAGCGAGGTGGAGTTCTACGACTACGACACCAACAAGTGCGACCGAGGCAAGGCCTGCGGCCACTACACCCAGGTGGTATGGGCCGACACGGCCGTGGTGGGCTGCGGCAAGGGCAGCTGCGACAACGGCGCCGTGATCTGGGCCTGCCGCTACGATCCGCCGGGGAACTGGGTCGGCGAGAAGCCCTACTGAGCGCCCGCCCCGCGCTACGTTCGCCGTCGCCCGTGCCCTTCGCTCCTTCCACGCCGCCGCTCACTCGGCGCCTCCGCCGCGCCTGGGCCGAGCTTCGCTATTTCGGCTTTGCACTACGCAACTTGCGCTGGCCGCTTGCCCAGTTCACCGCCGCGTGGGCGCTCGGCACCGTGGTGGAGCGTGGATGGGGTGCGCCCCTGGGCGGCCTGGCGCCGAGCTGGGACGCGGCCGCCTACACCGCATTCATGCTGCTCCTCGGCGAGCTCAACGCGGAGCTACCGGCCGACCCGGCGGGCCAGCTCATCCTCTACCTCTTCCCGCTTCTCGGGGTCATCATCATGGCCGAGGGCCTCGTCAAGGTGGGCCTCACGGTTTTCCGCAAGGCAGAAAACGCAGGAGTCTGGATGGAAATCCTCGCGAACGCCACCAGCGGCCACATCATCCTGGTGGGCCTCGGACAGGTGGGCTTCCGCACGCTCGAACAACTGCTCGCGATGGGCGCCGAGGTGTTCGTCGTGGAGGCCGACGCCAACGGAGAGCACATCGCCACCGCCCGCGCGCTCGCGGCCGACGGTCGACCGGTGCACCTGCTGCTCGGCGACGCCCGCCAGGAGAAGCTGATCCGCTCCTTGAACCCGTCCCGGGCCCGGGCAGTGGTCATCGCCACCGACGACGACCTGGTGAACCTGGAGGTGGCCTTGGAGGTCCAGGAGGCCGCCCCCGAGGTGAACGTCGTCATGCGGCTTTTCGACCAGCGACTGGCCAACCGCGTGAAGAACGCGATGGGCGTAGACGTGAGCCTGTCCACGTCGGCGGTCGCCGCGCCGATCTTCGCGGCGGCCGCGCTCGATCGGCGCGTCGTCGGGGCGCACCGCGTGGGGGAGCGCACCCTGCTCGTGGTGGAGGTGGGCGTCGCGACCGAGGCCGTCGGCGAGACGGCCGGCCAGTTCTACGCTCGCACGGGGCACGCGCTCGTGGCCCTCAACGGCACCCCGGCGCGCGCGAACCAGGTGCTCGCGCCGGGCGACACGCTGCAGGTGCTCGTGCCTGCCGAGGAGCTGGCGAGCCTGCCCTCAGCTCTTTCGTAGGCGCCGGAAACCGCGGGAGAGGCCGAAGCCCACCAGCGTGGCCCCGCCCACCTCGGCGGCGAGCACGACCGGCTGCGTGGACGGCGCCGACGACGCCACCGGCGGATTCGCAAGGTACTTCGCCCGACGTTCATCCGCCTCGGCGCGGAGCTTCAACTGGCGGCGTACCAGCCTGTCGAGCGTGCTCGTGCGCAGCGCCTCGGTGGCCTCGGCCGTGGCGAGGGCCCCCTGGATCGCGCCGTCGTGAATCGTCCACACGCGGCGCACCGCCGTGGCGGCCCGCTTGAAGGAACGTTCCTGCAAGCCCCAGAAGGCGTCCATCTCGGCGCTGGACACGCCCTTGCGCAGGGTGGCATCGGGATCGTCGTTCTTGTCGTCGAAGCTGACACCCCACTTGCGGTAACGTTTGTCGACGATGGCGCGAGTGCTGGCGTACATCGGCGCACCGTCGGGCGCGCTCGCCTTGATGAGCGCCCGCGTCGCGTCGAGACCGTAGTCACCCGCCGCACTCGAGGGCAGCTTCGCGAGGAACTCGGCGTCATCGGCGGTGATCGCGCCCGCGAGGCGCGCGTCGCCCGCGAGCAGCTTCTTCTCGGCGAGTTGCTCGGAGATGGTGTGGTGGTTGGTGAGGATGCCGATGCCGATGCTCGCCAACGACGGCAACTCACCGAGGTAGCCACCCCCGGTGAGGATGCTCTTGCCAAGGCGCTGGAAGAACGCGTCCTTGAAGAAGTCGTAGAGGCCCACCTGCACGGTATGGATGGGGTTGCCCGTGTCTTCCAGGTAGTGGAAGGCCTGGCCCGCGTAGGCATTGGACAAGACCCCGTAGCCCTCGAGCGCGGCCAGGGTGCTCAGGTCGAGGTGGCTCTGCGTCATCTCGGCGGCGAGGGTGACGACGGGGCCGCCCGGCCAGCCCGCCGCCACGGCGAAGCGCGGCGGGTCGGTCTGCAGCACGGCCGGGTCTTCTGAGAACTCGAGCTGGTCGAGCCCGTAGTGCGCGTGCGCCTGCGAGGAGAGAGCGCCCAGCTTCCCCATGTTGAGGATGATCGGGTCGTCGGGGACCCCCGCTTGTGGCTTGCGATCGGGACCGTGGGCGAGGCGCTCCCGGTTGCGGAAGTCGTCGTCGGGACGACGAGCCGACACCGAGACCGTGGAAAGGCGCGAAGGGTCGAGGTCGAACTTGTCGATCCCGTACACGTCCTGGTCGGGGTTGAGGAGCAAAAGCTCCTTCAGCGCCCAGGTGTCGAAGTCGCCTGGGGACGGGTAGCGAGCGGTCCATGCAGCGGCGAGGTCGGGCGTATTTCGCCCGTAGTTATCGATACGTTGCACCAGCGCCGCCACGCCCGTCTTCGCCTGCGTCTCGGGGTCGAGCACGGGCGGGGCGTAGGTGGCCGGGTCGACGCCCTCCGGTGCCGGCGGGACGGGGCCGACGAGCGAGGTGGCATCGCCAAGAATGGGCCTCAGCGCCTCCTCGGTGAGCTCGTTGTGGACCTTCTCGCCATAGGCGAGCGCGAGGGAGGCGGCGAGGAGGTTCATTTCAGGGCCCGTGGTAGGTGAAGCGCGTGCCGCCCACGCGGAGCTGGTCGCCCGCGACGAGACGACGAGTGGACACGTTCTTGCCGTTGACCTCGACAGGGGTGAGCATGAAGCCCTGCTTCACCACCCAGCCGCCGTCGGCCGCGCGCATCTCACCCGCGGAGAAGAAGGGAAAAGTGCCGGTGACGGGGATGTCGCGGCCGAAGGCGAGCACCCTGCCGCTCAAGTCGTAGCGCACGCCGTCGGTGCCGAGCAGGTGGGGCGCCTCGGTGGAGGGGGCGGGCTCGCTCGGGGGCGACACGGACGGCCCCGGTGGACTCGCCGCGGCGGCCTGCTGGGCGGCGAGAATCTCCGATACCGGGATCGCCGGGGAGGTGAGATCGTCGCCGAGATGGTCGGAGGGGCCCATGTACTCGGCACCCTCGCCCTCGTCTTCAAGCTCGAGGCGCAGGGTGAACTTGCCCACCACCACCGCGTCGCCCGGCCCGAAGGGTGCCTCGGTGACAGGGGCACCGTTGAGCTGCGTGCCGTTGGCGCTGCCATTGTCTCGGATGAACCAGCCTTCGCTGCGACGCTCGATGATCGCGTGTTTGCGCGACACGTCGGTGTCCGGGAGCACGAGGTCGGCGGTGTCGGCGCGGCCGAGCACGACGCCATCGGTGACGAGCCGGTAGTAGCGGACCGGGGCTCCTTCTTCTTCGATTAGGACGCGGGCCATCTTGTCTCCACGGGGCGTGGTCTATCGCACTCGGACGAGCGTCGGAAGGTCGGTGGGATCGGCGTAGACCGCTCGCCAACCCGGCGGCAGGGGCGGGCTCAGCGCCGCGAAGAGGGCTCGGGCGTCGACAGGGGAGAGGTTGACGCAGCCGTGGCTCGTGCGTCGCCCGAATCGGTCGTGCCAATACGCCCCGTGGATGGCGTAACGATGGGCAAAGTGGACCACCCATGGCACACCTTCCACCGCGTAGGGCTCGGGAGAGTCGGCGCGGCTGAGCATGTCGTTGGCGAGCAGCTTGTCGAGCACGAGGTGCTCGCCCACGGGCGTCTCCCAGCGCCCGCGGCGACCCGTGGCCGCGAGCGTGAGGTACTCGACGTGATCGCCGCGGACGAGCGCGAGCACCTGTTCGCCGACGTCGATGTCGACCCAGAGATCGGACTCACCCACGCCGGCGGGCCGGGCCGCCGGTCGCCAGCGGGCCACCCCGGCTTCCGAGCGGGGCTCGCTGACCGACGCGTCGAAGAGGGCATGGTAGTCGAGGCGTGTGCCGTCGCCGAGCGCGCAGCCGCTCGTCGCCACGCACCACGCCGGGGAGGCGTAGCCGAGCAAGGCCAGGGCAGCGTCGTCGATGCCGTGGAAATCGCTCGCCTGGTACAGGCGCACCCGGTTGCTCGGCACCACTCGTCCGTCGCGCAGGCGCAGCACCTCCCCGCGAGCCGTAGGCTCGCGCCCCGCGAAAGCGTAGCTCCGCTCAGGGTCGAGTAGCTCACCTCCGGCCTTGCCGCGCGCGAAGGCGGCGGCGCTCGGGTAGAGGGAAACGGGGCCCACGCCCCGTGCCTTGCCGTAGAGGTACGGCATCGCCTCCGGTGACTCCACCGCGAGGGAGGCAGGCGCCTCGGTACTCAGCGTCGCGCGGTCCAGGCAGGCCCAGCCACCGAGGGCCACGAGGCCCCAGTCGCGACAGCCCTCGGCAACCTGGTGCTCGGCCACCTCGAAGCTCGCCCCCGGGGGAACGACGCCCCGGCGTTGCCTCGGCTCGGCGGGCGCGGTGTAGATCGCGATCTCGCGCTCGGCGCGCCAGCTCTCGGCGGCGCTGGCCTGATCGGCGGCCAGCAACCACGCCCCGACGAGGGCGATCACGCGAAGAACGCGCTGATGGTCTCGCGCTGGGCGAGGGCGTCGGCGCGACCGAGCTCGAACAGCTCGCCCGTGAAGGCGCGGTCGAAGAGCATGAAGCTGGCCAGGTCGGAGACACCGCCCCAGCCACCCTCCAGGAGCCGCAAGAGCGCCGTGGCCGGCGGTCGGAGCGAGAGTCGGTGCAGGTGACGGTGCGCCAGCGCCCCGATGTCCTCGCTGGGCCGGATGACAAAGGGGGCGACGTGGCGGAAGCCCGGGGCGCCGTCGTGCCCGGCCGCCAGCCTCTCCAGCACGTCCGCGCTCCCCACGCGCCCCGTGGCGTCGAGCAAGCGGTTGATGACCTGCAGCTCCTCGAGGTCGGTGATCACGTGGTCGAGGAGGAAGGCGTTGAGCACCTTGCCGAGCAGGAACGCCGCGCCGGGGTAGCTCTCGGGGGCCGCCTCAGTCACCACCGGTCGCGCCGTGGACTGCGCGATGACCAGCACCCGGTTCGCCCCCATGCCGAGGGCCGGGGCGAGTGGCGTGTTCATGCGCAGGCCGCCGTCGCAGAAAAGCTCGCCCTCCACCCGCACCGCCGGGAAGAGCAAGGGGATGGCGGCCGAGGCCAGCAAGTGGGGCGCCGCGATGCGCGTGGGACGGACGCGCACCCGGGGGCTCGAGAAGCGGGGCGGCGCCTGGCCCGGCGCCGTGTCGACGAACACGGTGGGACGGCCGGTGGGCACGTGGGTGGCGGTCACCACGAGGGCCTGGAGCGCGCCGCGGTGTAGGTTTCGAGCCACGCCCGGCCAATCGACCACGCGGCTCACGAGGCGTGCGAGCGGTCGCCCGTCGAACACCGACGCCGGGCGACCCCCACCGCGCAAGACACGCTGGATCCGCCCTGGATGCCAGGACCAGAGGCTGAGCGCCGTCTCCACGTCGAGCCCGAGCCAGGCATCCCGGAGCACCTCGGCCGCGCGAGGCAGGTGCTCCGCGTGCGAGGCCACGATGGCCGCGTGGATACCCCCCACGCTGGTGCCACAGAGAAAATCCACGCGCGCCCCAGCCGCGCCTTCGAGCGCCGACGACAACACGCCCGCCTCGTAGGCGCCACGGGCGCCGCCGCCCGAGAGCACGATCGCCTTGCGCGCGGGGCCCGCCATGGGCTCTAGCTATCCGTTGACGAAGAGCATCTCGCGGTACTTCGGCAGGCTCCAGCGGTCGTCGGCCACCAGCTTCTCAGCGGCGTCGCAAGCGGCGCGCAACTCGGCCAGGACCGGGACCACCTTGGCGCAGAGGTAGGTGGCGACACCGGCGGCGCTCGATTCCGGCACGCCGGCGACCACGTCGTCGAGCGTGGCACGGGCCTCGTACACGCGGTCGCCCACCGCCTCCACGGCGAGGAATCGTTTCTCGGCCAGCGTGCCCGCCACGCCCTCGGTGGCCGACAGCTCCTCGACGATCGAGGGGATCACGTGGGTATCGACCAGCTCGCGGAGCACGTCGGCCTCGATGTCGACCTTCTTGTTGTAGAGCTCCACCCGCACCTCGTAGCGGCTGTCGAGCTCCTCATGGCTGAGGATGCCGGTACGCGAAAACAGCGACGACGCGGCCTGGCCGTGCAACGCGGCCAGGGCCGAGGGCGTGTTGCGCGCGTGCGGCAGGCCGCGGCGCTCGGCTTCTTCCACCCACTCGGCCGAGTAGCCGTTGCCGTCGAAGCGGACCGGACTCGACTCGGTGAGCGCTCGACGCACGGCGCCCATCACGTCGCCTTTGCTGGCCTCGATCCACGCCGAGAGCTGGTCGATCCCGTCCGCCACGGCGGCGTTGAGACACACGACAGGGAAGCTGATGCTCGCCGAGGAGCCGACGGCCCGGAACTCGAACTTGTTGCCGGTGAAGGCGAAGGGCGAGGTGCGGTTGCGGTCGGTGTTGTCCTTCGCCACGGCCGGGAGTCGCGACACGCCGAGCTCGATCATCGCCTGGCCGGCCGCCAGGTTGGCCACCTGCCCCGACACGATGCCATCGACGATCCGCGTGAGGAAATCACCAAGGAAGACCGAGATGATCGCCGGGGGCGCCTCATTGGCGCCAAGGCGGAAGTCGTTGCCGTGACTGGCGATGCTCGCGCGCAAGACCGCCGAGTGACGCTGCACGCCGAGCAAGGTGGCGGCGAGGAAGGCAAGGAAACGCAGATTTTCCTGCGGCGCGCTGCCCGGCTCGAGGAGGTTGTCGCCATGGTTGGTGGACATCGACCAGTTCACGTGCTTGCCGCTGCCGTTGACGCCCGCGAAGGGCTTCTCGTGCAGGAGCATAGCGAGGCCGTGACGGTCGGCGACGCGACGGAGGGTCTGCATCACCAGCTGGTTGTGGTCGGCCGCCACGTTTGCCTCGGTGAAGACCGGCGCGATCTCGAACTGCGAAGGGGCAACCTCGTTGTGGCGAGTCTTGGCCCACACGCCGAGGAGGTAAAGCTCCTGCTCGCATTCCTCCATGAACGCCAGCACGCGCGGCGGAATGGAGCCGAAGTAGTGGTCTTCCAGGCTCTGGCCCTTGGGCGCCGAGGCGCCGAGCACCGAGCGCCCGGCCACCACGAGATCCGGACGCAGCGCGGCGTAGGCCTTGTCGATGACGAAGTACTCCTGCTCCGGGCCCACCGTGGCAGTGACCCGCTGCGCGGGGCTGCCGAGCAAGCCGAGCAGGCGCGTGGCGCTCTTGGAGAGGGCCTCCATCGATCGAAGCAGGGGTGCCTTCTCGTCGAGCGCCTGCCCGTGGTAGCCGAGGAACGCGCTCGGGATCACCAGCGTGCGACCGGTGGGGCCGTCCATCAGGAACATCGGGGAGGTCGGGTCCCATGCGGTGTAGCCGCGGGCCTCGAAGGTGGAGCGCATGCCGCCCGAGGGGAAGCTCGAGGCGTCGGGCTCGCTCTGGATGAGCATGGCGCCCGTGAACTTCTCGACGGGGCGACCCGCGCCGTCGAACCACAGGAAACTATCGTGCTTCTCGGCGGTGGATCCTGTCATGGGGTGGAACCAGTGACAGAAATGCGTCGCGCCCGACTCGAGCGCCCATTCCTTCACCGCGTGCGCGATCGCGTCGGCGACCGGCCGGTCGAGATGCGCGCCCTTCTCCACGGTGGCGGTCCAGAGCGCGAAGATCTCGGGCGGGAGCCGCTGCTTGAGCTTGTCGGCGCCGAAAACGCGGCTGCCGAAGTACTGCGAGATGCGCGCCGGGCGGCCCTCGGCGTCGACGGGTCGCGCGATGCTCCGGACGGTGCGCGAGGTGGCGGTCTGGATGGCAACACGACGGGCAGAGGAGTCAGGCACGAGCAGCTCCAAGACGAAGGGGGTGGGGAGGCGCGCCGCAGCTAACCGGCCTGCGAGGCCCGTACAGGGCCAGTGATTCACTCTTCTGAATCTTCGTTCACCCGCCCGCAAGCCACCTCTCGATCCCGGAAACACTGGCCCATCTCGCCGCTGGTTGCCCACTGCACGTGCCCGGCGTCGACCAGCGGATCGACGACCTCGCTGAGCATGCGGTCGTACTCGGCCAGGTCGGCATCGAGGCGACCATCCTCGATGTAGGCATCCCAGTCGGCGTCGTCGTCGCCGAGCGGCGAGAAGAAGTCGACATGGGTGACGAGGTAGGCCGTGTTGACCTCGCCGTCCACCGCGTGGGCGAGCAGCTGTGACAGGCGACGCCGCGCCACCTCGCCCACACGATCGTGGGCCGGCTCCGACTGCATGCCGCCGCCGAGGTAGATGAGCGGCCCCTCGTCGTCGTGGACCAGGAAGGCCTCGACGTCGTCGGTGCCGGTACCGTCCCGAGGCCGCCACGGGACGACGGAGTCCATGGGCAGGCCAGCCTGCGTCGACGGGTCCTTGTAGGCCGACATGCTCCAATACCCGGCCGCCGCGAAACGCTCGTAGAGCGCGAGCTGGAAGCCGCCATTGATGTCGGTCGGGTCGACCCCGATCTCGCGGTAGCTCACCGCAGCGTCGCGAGCGGCGGACTCGACCGCTTCTTCGCCCTCGGACTCGTTGTGGATGTGGGCCGACCAGCCGCCGCTCAGCGCCGCCACGCGGTCGACGTACCCGGGGTCCCAGTTCTGGACACCCTGCGCGAAGGTGACATCGACCTGGTAGGTGAGCTTCGCATCGTGAGCGGCGAGTGTCTCAGCGAGCCGTTCCAGCACCACCGCGCGCCGGGTGAAGTTGTCCGGACTCTGCTCGATCTCGGCGATGTCTTCCACGTGCACCAGCATGCCGAGTTGGAGCGCTCCGGTCGGCGCGTCGTTGACCTCGGCCCACTCGTCGTACTCCACGCGGAAGTCGTCGATGCGCACGACACCGTCGCTGGCGAACACGACCTCCATACGACGACCCGCGCCCACCGGCGTGACTTCCAGGCTGCCCGCGCCGCTCACCTCCACCTCGGCGATGGTGATCGTGTCGTCTGCGGTCTCGCCGAAGCGGACCACCAGGGAGGCGGGCTCGCTGGCTTCGACGTCGTAGACCACCCGGTAGGTGCTGCCTCGTCCCGCGACCAGCGAGGCCGTGGCGCGCCCAGGACCGGAAAAGCCGGCGTAGCCGTCGAGCGGCACGGCGCCGCCGTCGAGCGTGAAGCCGTCGGTGCCCTCGAGGATCACGAGCGACGCGAGCGAGGGCGTGAAGAAGCTCGGTGCCGCGGGGCAGGGCGGCTTCTCGCAGCCGAGCAGGAGGAGGATCATCCTGGGCGCGCGAAACGGTCGGCGGCAGGCGAGTCGCCCGCCTGCAGCACGACCCCGGCATCGTTGGCGGCAAGTCGCGACAAGAGGGCGTGGGCCGCCGCGTGGTCGTCGAGCCCCGCCGCCGTGCAAATCTCGTCGACACGGCGCGGCTCATCGCCGAGGGCCGCGAGCAGCTTCGGCTTCATCGCGATCACCGCCCCGGCCGCCTTCTTGCCCGCCTCAACCCCGGGCTGATGGTAGGCGTTGATGTTGACCAGCTCGGCGTAGAGCCCCACCGCGCGCTCGTACAGCGCGAGCAGGGCGCCGACGCGGAAGGCGTCGACTTGGGACAGCGTGACGGTAAGCGAAGGGTGCCCGCTGTCAGCCAGCGCCCGCCGGGTACCCAGGTAGAAGCCCTGCAAGTAGTCACCGCTTGCGACGCCGGGCTCCACCTCTTCCTGGCCATGGTACCCGTCGTCGAGTGACACCACGAAGGTGACGAAGTGGTCGTCCGGCCCGTCGCGGAGCTGCTGCACGTAGGCGTGCTGGTCGGTGCTGCCCTTGTTGCCGTACACCGCGAGCCCCTCGTGCACCTCGCGCCCACCGCGGTCGAGGGCCTTGCCGAGCGACTCCATCACCAGTTGCTGGAGGTAGCGGGAGAAGAGCACGAGGCGGTCGCGATAGGGGAGCACGACCATGGCGCGGCGCTTCTCCGCGCGACCGATCTGGTACCAGGCCCAGGCCAACCGCGCCGCCGGGTTGGTCTCGACGCGGGTGGTGCGCGTGTGTGCGTCGATCGAAGCGGCACCTGCCACGAGCGCGTCGACGTCGATACCCTGTAAGAAGGCTGGAAGTAAGCCGACCGCCGAGAACAGCGAGGTGCGACCGCCCACCCAGTCCCACATCGGCACGCGCGCTCGCCACTCGGCGGCCACGTGCCACAACTTGCTCCCCTCGCCGGTGACAGCGATGGCGCTCGACGAAAACGGCACCTCGGCGCGGGCGTAGGCCGCCTGCACTTCCAGGAGGGCGTTGCGCGTTTCCGCCGTGCCGCCCGACTTGCTGATGCACAGCACCAGCGTTTCCTCGAGGTCGAGGGGACCGACCACCCGGGCGATCCCGTCGGGATCGGTGTTGTCGATGCACAACAGCCGCAGCGGATCGTGCGGCTCGGCGAGCGCGTCGGCCACCAGCTGGGGACCGAGCGCACTACCGCCAATCCCCAGGAGCAGGACATTGCGGTAGCGTCGTTCGAAATGGACGTCCCGCGCGATGTCGCGACACAGTTCACGCACGCGAACGATCTCCGGCCCCAGGCCCGTGGGGGCGATCTCCGGCATTCTCAGCCAGTAGTGACCCACCATTCGTCCCTCATCGGCGTTGGCCACGGCACCGGCCTCCAGCGCCGCCATCGCCGCGAAGGCGGGGGCGAGCCGGGACTCGGCCGCAGACCAGTCGATCGTCGCGTGGCTCCAGTCGAGCGCGAGGCCCAGTTCGAGATCGCGCCAGATGCCGCCAGACCAGTCCACGCGAGGCTCCCGGGAGGGTCCGCAGCGTAGCCCGGCGTTCGGCGGGGCGATAGTTTCCATGCCGACGGCATGGAAACTGCGGGGTTGGGAGAGGGCCACGTTGTGCGTGCTACGAGCACGCGCAACGCCGAGGGCCGGAAAGCGGAGCTTGGAGGCCGGAGGGGATGGCCCGGTAGGGGACGGGGCCGGCGAGGCCCCGTCCCCTACTGCGTGATAGCCGCGGCGCCATGCTGACCCTCCTCCTCGCCTTTCTCACCTTCCCCGCCTGTTCCACCACCGTCGGCCGCGGGGAATCCTCCGACATGGGCCTCGTGGCCACGTCGAAGCCCTGGTCGATCGAGGGGCTCAGCGGCGACAGGTCATCGACCGGGCTCGTGTCCTACGTGCTCCAGGCCGGTACCGGCGGCTCGCCGATGGCCGGTCAAACCGTGGCCGTGCACTACACGGGCTACCTGCTCGACGGCACCAAGTTCGACAGTTCGGTCGACCGGAACAAGGCCTTCGTGTTTCCCGTGGGCGTGGGCAAGGTCATCAAGGGTTGGGACGAGGCCGTGCTCAACATGAAGGTGGGCGAGAAGCGCCAGATTCACGTGCCCCCAGAGCTCGGCTACGGCGCGAAGGGCGCCGGGGGCGTCATTCCGCCCGGCGCCACCCTGGTGTTCGACGTGGAGCTGCTCGAGCTGAGGTAGCGGAGCCGGAGTAGCCCTGAGCTTACTTCTTCTCGCCCTTCTTCTCGTCCTTCTTCTTGTCCTCTTTCTCTTCCTTGAGGCCCATCTCCGCACGGTAAGCCTTGCGGTAGGCATCAACGTCGAAGACCTCGACCTGCATGCCGAGCTTGTCGAAGTTGGCCTTGATCACCGAGACGGGGCCCACGGCCGTGACGACCTCGTGGCCCACGCAGGGCTCGAGGATCGCCGGGAAGTCCTTCTGCGTGACCTTCGCGATGCGCGAGCCGATCTCGTTGAAGTAGTTGACCCCCCAGCCACGCGAGCCCACGCGGAACAGGCGGTTGATCATGTCGTTGGTGCTGACTTGCCCGATGACGTACTGCTGCGCGTTGCTGAACTTGCGCGTGGCGAGGATGCGGTCGTCGAGCTTCATCGCCTTGGCCTTCTCACCCTGCTCGAGGAACACCTTCACCGCGAAGGCGGCCTGGTCGTTCTGCACTTGCACGCTCTGGAACATCATCGCCGGGCCGCCCTCCCAGCCCGTGGTGCCGGCGCCCGCGCCGTAGCTGGCACCCGTCTGCTCGCGCAGCGCCAGCCAGAGCGCGTCGCTGATCACGTCGGCCATCAGGTTGGCCGCCCACTCCGTGTCGGGGGTAACCGGCGCGATCTGGCAGGCGTAGCTCACGTCGGTTTGGGAGGCGTTGTCCTTGTTGAAGAGGATGATCTGCCGGGCAGGTGGCGCCGGGGGCGGCGGGTACATCGAGCGCGGCGCCGTCCAGCCCGCCGGCTCCTTGCCCCAGCCCTGCCAGCCACCGAAGTAGGTCTTCGCGGCCGTGCGCGCCTCGTCGACGGTGATGTTGCCCACGAGGTAGAGCGTGGCGTTCTTCGGGCGGAGGATGCGCGAGAGCACCGTCTGCGCGTCGCCCGAGCCCATCTTGCCCATCGCATCCCAGTCCTTGTGGTCGAACCAGTCGCCCACGGGGTGCCCGGGGAACAGGCGCTGGCGCTGGATCACCGGCGCGGCGTCGATGCCCTTCTTCATCCACTTGATGATGTCTTTCTTGGCGTCCTTCACCCAGTCGATCTTGCCGTCGGTCCACACCACGGTGTCGTCGAGGCGGTAGCGCAGGATGTAGGCGAGGTCTTCCACGTTGCCGGCGGCGGCCGAGCCCTGGACCGTGAAGCCGAGGTCGGAGATGAAGGTGCCGTCGTCGCCGGCGACGCGCAGAGGATCAACGGCGCGGTAGTGCGGCCAGGTCCAGTTGGACAGCCCGAAGGTGGCCTGCTGGTGGTTCATGTCGACGCTGCCGGTACCGCCGCCGAAGGCCACGATGCCTCGGACGATCGGCCCCGAGCCGTGCGGCATGACGACCACCTTCATGCCGTTGGGGAGCGTTTCCTCGACGATCTTCTTCGTGTCGGGCACGACGATCGTCTCGTTGATCACCTTCTCGTTGATGTCTTCCGGCTTGAAGATGGTGAGCACGGCCGCGTCGCGACTCTGGCCGCGGTACTGGCTGTCGCTGCTGTCGAGCGTGATGTCGCCATCTTCGTAGGGCTTGAGGTGCACGGCCACCGCACGCTTGCGGTTGAAGTACTTCTCGGCAAACGCGCGCACCTGGTCGGAGTTGACCTTGGCGTTCCACTCGATCTGCCGGGAGTAGTACTGCGGGTCGCCCGTGAAGTGCACGAAGTCGGAGACGTTGGCGGCGCGGCCGGAGAAGATGTCGGTGACCTCGTCGACGCTCTGCAGGAAGTAGGCGAGCGTGGCCTGCTGCGACAGGGAGAACTGGAAGTCCTGGAACTGGGCCCACATCTCGTCGGTGGCCCACATGGTGTAGAGACCGTTGAGCGCCTTCTCGGTCATCTTCGCCGGGTCGTCGTCCTCGCTGATCTCGATGAAGCACACCGCGGCCGAGCCATAGCGGCCCGCGTCGGGGAAGCAGTCGAGCGCATTCTCGGAAACGGGGCTGTCTTCCTGCTGGTACTCCCAGTCGGGGTAGAGCTCGCGGACGATGGCGTTGCGGAGCTGACTGAGCGCCTGGTACATCACCGCGTCGTTTGCGGTGTAGGCCGAGGGCATGGGCCAGCCGAGCACGAGCGTGTGCTTTTCGACGGCGGCGCTGAAGGTCTGGAGGTTGGTAACCTCGCCCTTCACCTCGATGGGCGTGCCGGTGGGCGGCGGCTCCACGGGCGGACCGCTGATGCGGATCGTGGGCGCCACCAGCGTGAGGCTCTTGCCCTCCGGATCGTCCTTTGCGGCGAGCATGTCGATGCTGAAGGCCTCGAGGTACTTCGAGCTCTCATCGAGCGAGAGATCGCCACCGACCACCAGCGTGGCCTCACTGGCCCGGTAGTAGTCGCGGACGTACTTCTGGATGTCGGCGAGCGTGATGTTGTTCAGCGAGCCGTGCGAGCCGATCGTCATCCGGTGGTAGGGGTGACCCACCGGCCAGAGCTTGTCGTAGAGGTAGCCGAGGCCGGCCGCGCCGCCGTTCTCGTAGCGCAAACGCAGCTCGTTACGCACAACCTCGCGTTCCACCAGCACGTCGTCGGCGGTGACCTTGCGCACCGCGTCTTTCAGGCGGAGCGCCTCGAGGCCGAGCAGGTTCGGCAAGAGCTCGCTGCGGGCGCTGGTGAGGTAGTCGGTGCGGTCGTTGCTGGTGGTGGCGTTGAAGCTCGCCCCCATCTGCTGGATGAGGTCCCACACCTTGGGCAAGTCCTTGCCGTCGGTGCCGGTGTGCAGTGAGCGGAACCAGAGATGCTCGATGAGATGGGCCATGCCCTCGAGCCCCTCGGGGTCGTCCTGGGAGCCGTGGTCGATCTTCATGACCAGCGAGACGACGGGCTGGGTGTGGTCTTCCTGGAAGATCACGCGGAAGCCGCTCGGGAAGCTGAAATCGCGCATGTTGACGCTGACCGGCTTCAGCGAGACTTCCATCCGAGGCTTCGGATAGGCATCGGCCTGGGCCTCGTGCGCGTGGAGCGCACCGAAGGTGGCGCCCGCGGAGAGCGCAATCGCGAGGGCGGGACGGAGGAAACGCATGCGGGCCTCGGAAGGGCCGCGAGCGTATCGCGGGTGTGAGCGAGCCGCGATACCCTCCTGCGACCGTGCGCGCCTTCCTCGCCGCCAGCGCTCTCCTCGTCGCCGCGGGCGCGGCTGGCTGGTGGTTCACTCGCCCGCCCCCGGAGCCACCCAAGGTGGCCGAGGAGCAGAAGTTCGAAGACATGGATCGCGCGGAGTACGAGGCCTGGATGCAGGAGCTCGGCTACACCGACTAGCGCGTGCGAACCGTCCACTTTTCACTGCTGGTGCTCGCCTGGCTGGCGTTGCTGCTGGGCCTGCGCTTCGGCGCCGAGCGCTGGCTCCCTGCGCTCGCGGCCGAGGCCGAGAAACCGGAAGCGGGGGAGTCGATGCCGGTGCCCCCCAAGCCCACCGGGCTCGCCGCGCTCCCGGCGGCCGGTGCGCCCGGCGAAGGCGGCGGCGCCACGCTGTTGACGCCGGGCACCTGCGAGGCCATGGCGGCCGACCTGCGCGACGTGTGCTGGCAGTCCCTTGCCCGGCAAGTGGCCCCCGCCGACCCCGAGGAGGCCCTCCGCGTGTGCACCCGCGTGGCGGGCGCCGACATGCTGCTCGAGTGCCAGGCCGACGTGGCCGAGAGCATCGCCGTGGCCGATCGCGGTCGCGCCGAGGCCATCTGCCTCGGCATCGAGGCCCGGAAGTGGCGCGGCCAGTGTTTCTTCGGCACGGGGCTCTCGCTGGCGGAAACCGACCCCGAGTACGCCATGGCGCGCTGCGCGCAGGCCGAGATCTACCAGACCTTCTGCCGACACGACGTGGTGGGAGAGATCGCGCTGGTCGACGAACCGGCCGCCCGCGCGCTCTGTGCCCGCGAGGAGGGTGACTGGCTCACCCGCAAGACCTGCTGGCACGGCATCGGCAAGTACCTTGCCCGTCGCGACATGAACGAGGCCGCTGCGGCTTGCGACGGCGGTACCGCCGAGTGGCGAGGCACCTGCTACCACGGGCTGGGCTGGGGGGGCGCCGAGCGCGACCCCGACGCCGCCCTCGCCGATTGCGCCACGCGCGGGCCCTACGCCGACCACTGCCGCCACGGCGTGGCCGCGCAGCTCAAACGCGCCGATCCCACCCGCGCGGTGGCCCTCTGCGAGTCGATCCAGAAGACCGACACCCGCGCCCGTTGCCTCGACTTCGTTACCCGGTAAGCCCCCATGCTCCGCTACCTCCTCGACGCTTTTGCCGGCCCCGCCTCGGGCTTCATGTACGCGCTGCTCGCGGTGATGGCCTTCGCCCTCGCCGTCGTGGTGGAGCGCGCGGTCACGATGATTCGTTTCCGCGTCGACGGCCCCGCCGTGGTGAAACGTGTGGAAGACGGCGTGAAAAGCGGCACGTTGCCGTCCCTCGGCAACACCCCGCTGGAAGCGGTGATCGCCGCCGGCCTTGCACAGCCCACGGCCGAGCTCGGCTGGGACGCGATGACCGCCGCCGCCGTCGAGGCGGAAGACCAGATCCGCCATCGCATCCCGTACCTGTCCGCCGTGGCGAGCATCGCCACCATGCTCGGGCTTTTTGGCACGGTATACGGGCTCATTCTCGCCTTCGGCGCGCTCGGCGACGTGGCCGCCGCCCAGCGTGCGGCGGCGCTGAGCGAAGGATCGTCCACAGCCATGGCCACCACCGCCTTCGGCCTCTTCGTGGCGATCCCCGCGCTGGCCGCCCATAGTTTCCTCGACGGACAAGCCCGGCGCCTGCTCGCCGCCGTCGAGTCGGCGGCCGGTCGCGTGCACGTGGCCCGGAAGGCGGCCGAGCGGGCGTGAAGCTGTCTCGGCGAGAGCCCGCGGCGGAAGCCGATGTGCGTCCCACGCTGCTCGGCGTGGTGACGCTCATGTTCCTGTTGCTCTTCTTCCTCCTTGCCACCTCATCGGGACAGCGCCTCGGGATCGTCGACCTGCGACTGGCGGCCCCCGGCGAGGCGCCGCCCCTGCCGCACGCCGGGCTCGTCAAGTCCGTCGTGGTGACCCTCGAGCCCACCTCCGCCCGCGTGGAGTTCGAAGTGGCGACGACCGACATCGCGTCGTCGGCCGACACCCGCGAGCTCCGCGCCATCGAGGTCCCGGCGTCGGGGGACGGCGTCGATCTCGCGGCGATGCTGGCGGCCATGGAGAGCATCCATCGCATCGACGGATCGCAGGAGCGCGCCGAGGTGCGGCCCTCGCCCGACGTCTCCACCACCACGCTCCTCGCGGTGCTCGACGTGGTACGCGGCCCGACCCAAGCGCCGCTCTTCCCGCGCGTGAGCCTCCAGTGAAGCTCTTCCGCCGTCGCGAGGAGGCCGCCAACGTGGGCCTCGACGTGGGTGCCCTCGCCCCCATGGTCGACATGATGACGCTCTTGCTCGTCTTCCTCTTGCGCACCTACTCCACCGAGCTGGCCCCGGCGCCGCCGTCCGGGCCCTTCGCGCTGGCGCCCACGGCCTCGGAGGACTCGCGACAGGGGGGCATCGAGATCATCGTGGCGCCCGACGCCATCTACGTGGATGGCCAGCGAATCGCGGCCTGGGACTACGTGGGCGACGAGGGGGTGGTGAAGCCCCTCTACGACCGCCTCCTCGCGTCGCGCACGAAATCCCGCGCCGAGGTGCACGCCGACGGGACGGTTCCCTGGCGGCAGCTCGGGCGGGTCCTGGCGACGGCGCAGGCCGCAGGCGTGGAGGAGCTGGCGATCGTCGGCGGGTACCGGGGCTCGTTGTAGGACCCCCGGCCCCCGCCGAGCGTCACGCTACTCCAGCGACGCCACCTGCTCGTCGGCCGGGTTGAGCCACTCGGCCTCCTGCTCGGGCAGGCGAGGATCGCAGTACAGCACGTACCAGTCACCGGTGCGGAAGATGGGCGATGGGCCCACCGGCTCCGCCGTGCTCGGCACGTCGTTCCCGCGGTCCACGCGGAGCAGCACCGGCGTCGCGCCGCCCTCGCGCACGCAGTTGGCGTAGCGAGCGTAGCGATCGTCGGTGAAGTACGAGGCCACCTCGGCGCGGCACTTGTCGACGCCTCGCCGGGTGCCGCGGTCGCACACCTCGACCTGCGCTGTCGACACCAGGTCGCGCCACTGCGCGCGCTCCGCCTGCTGGCGCCAGTCGTCGGCCGAGGCGCGGAAACGCGCTGTCTCCTCGGTCTGCAGCTCCACGGCCGCGAGGGCCTCGGAGAGCTCGCCCTTCAGCCGGTCGCGCACCTGCCGCGCCGCCACGAGGTTGGCGCGCAGGGTCGTGACTTCCTCCACGAGCACCTGGGCCTCCGCTGGCGGCGCGTCGAGGCCGGCCGCGAGGGCCAGTTCGGTGAGGAGCGCCTCTTTCGCGGCGATCTGCGACTCCAGGTCCTTCACGGTGGCCTGCGCCTCGTAGAGCTCGCCGGTGCTGGCGCCGTCCTGCGGCTCCACGACCGCCACGGCCTCGTCGACCGCGTGTTCGTCCATCGGCAAGGCCTCTGCCTGGCGGCGGCTGTGGTCCATGGCCACGTCGAACAGCGCGAGCCCGGTCGCGACGATGACGCCCGCGCCCGCCGTGAGTGAGACGAGCAAGAGCACGAACGGCGGTCCCTTGGATTCGGGGGCGTCGGTGCCGTCGTCCTCGGGGCGGGTTGACTTGCGGAACATGGCTCTGTCCTCCTTCGGGTGTCTTTCAAATTCTGGGAGGATACCCAGTGGTTCTAGCCTAGGCACCGCCGGCGGGAGCGACCCTTTCGTCCGCCTTTCGGGACACTGCGTCGCCCACCACGAAGTCCGGCGCGTGACAGTCGAGGCCGGGCTCCCGCATCGCCTCGGGAACCAGCGTGGCCGCACCGATGGCACGCGCCAGGCCCGAGAGCTCCGCGAGCGCCGAGGGACGGGCGGCGGCCGCGCTGCTGAGGCGCAAGACCCGCGGCGACAAGAAGAGCGGCGCGTCGATGCGGTGCGGCGTGCAGCCCACGCGCGCCAGCCCGACGTCCACCCCGACCTCCCGCACGGCCTCCGCCGCCGCCAGGATGTCACGATGCGAGGCGGGGGCGCCCGGACTCCAGAGCAGGGCCACCACGCTGCCGCGGCCTCGGCGAGCGACGGCCTCGGCGAGGCGCTGGCGCACTTCCTCGTCGAGCGCCATGCCCGTCGCGAGCGGGAGCGCGAGGATGCCGGGGAGCGACACCCCCAGCGCGAGGCGGCGGGCGAGCAAGTCGCGCTCGAGCTCCACGAGCTGGCCCTCCACGAGCGCCCGCTGGAGCTCCCGGCTGAAGCCGCCGGTGGGCACGCTCGCGCTCAGCTCGTAGCCCACGAGCTTGCCGCTCCCGATATCGGTGATGGGCCGCGCTCGGACCCGGAGGCCCGGGATGTGCTCGGCGAGCAAGAGCGTGGCGCCGGTTTCGCGCCGCGTGGCGCCCGAGAGGGCCCGGCGACCGGACACAGGCCCCGGCCCGCCGTCGAGCCAGCCCAGGTGCTCCACCTCGATGGTGGGCGAGGCCACGCCCGGGGGCGGGCGCTGGATCGGGCAGGCAGCGAGCCAGGCAACCACCCGACGGTGCACCCGCGCCGCCACGCGGGAGGCCTGAATCTCGTCGCGACAGTAGATCACGACGAGGAACTGGGAGCCCCTCGAGCGGGCCACGCAGTCGATGCTGCGCACCGCGGCGACGATGGTGCCGGCGATGCCCTGGAGCAGGCGGTCGCCCGCCGCCGGGCCGATGGCCCGGTTCAGCTGCCCCAGGTTCTCGACGGCCACGACGAACTGCCAGCCGGGGCCGGCCGATCTTTCCGCCAGCGCCTGGCTGAGGCCCGTTCGTGACAACGTGGCGGTCAAAGGGTCACGTTCGCCGTCGATGCTGGTGCGAGCTGTCGCCATTTCGCTTCTCCGGGAGTCTGGTCGATTCTACGGCCGCCTTCATTCCCGAGAAGCCTCGCGTGCGCCCGTGTAAGGGGTGTGCAAGGTCGCCCACCCGGCGTTACCGCGGGGCATGGCCCTCGAGCTGGTTCTTCTCGACGGCGCTGGGGCGGGCATCCGGCTCCGCCTGGGCGACAGTGCCGTCACCATCGGGCGGGCGCCGGTGAACAACCTCGTCGTGCCCGACGCCTCGGTGTCGTGGATGCACTGTCTCGCGTGGGAGGAAGCGGGGCGCGTGCTCGTGCGCGACCTGGGCAGCGCCAACGGCACCTTCGTCGGCGAGCGCCGGGTGGCCGGCGTGGAGGAGCTCCTGCCCGGCGTTGAGCTCCGGCTTGGCCACGACACACGCCTCGTGCTCGAGGGGAACCCGCGACCCGCCGACCGCAGCGTTCCCGTGGTGGCCCACGTGGAGAGTGGCGCGCGCATCCCGGTTTTCGGGGACCGCCTGCACTTCGGTGGCGGGCACGGCGTCGACGTGCCCATCCCCGGCGCCGAGGGGCGGGTGGCCACGCTCCTGGTCGATCCCGACGGGCGCTGCTGGCTCGGCCGCGGCGACGAGGACGCGCTGGTCGACGAGGGCGCCGTCTTCGAGGTGGGCGGCTGGTCGTTTCGGCTCGAGAGCGTCCCCGCCACCGGCGCGCCGACGATGCGCCCCCAACACCAGGCCTACCCTTACGCCCTGCGCGCCCGGCTCGACGGGCCCCACGGCCCCGAGGCGGTGCTCACCGATCTCGAACGTGGCGTCGAGCACCGGGTGGAGAGCTCCACCAAGTCGGTGCTTCTCCTGCTGCTCGCGCGCAAACTGGCCGGGGACCGGGCCGAGCGCCTGCCGACACCCGACCAGGGCTGGTGTGCCACGGGTGCGTTGCAGTCCGGCATCTGGGGACGACAAGGCAACGACAACCGGCTCGACGTGCTCGTGTGCCGCGTCCGCGCCGACCTGCGCGCCCAGGGATTCGACGCCTGGGCGATCGAGCGCCGACAGGGACACTTGCGGCAGCGCGTGGCCGAAGTCCTCGTCGACTAGCAGGGCGCTACAACGACAAGCCGTCGCAGTCCTGGTCGATGCCGTCGCCCACGATGTCGGACATGCCAGGGTTGACCGCCGCGTCCTCGTCGTCGCAGTCGTCGCCGCCGGCGGCCTCCGCGTCGTAGCCGTCGGCATCGACGTCGGTCCAGTCGGCGCCAGAACAGTCCTGGTCGACCCCGTCGTAGGCCACCTCGGCGTTGCCGGGGAAGGCGGTGGGATCCGTGTCGTCGCAATCCTCGCCGCCGGCCGCCATGGCGTCGTAGCCGTCCGCGTCGGTATCCACGAGGTCGGCGCCGTCACAGTCCTGGTCGACCCCGTCGTAGGGTTCTTCGGCCGCGCCCGGGTACACGGTGTCCTCGCCATCGTCGCAGTCGTCACCCCCCGCCGCGGTGGCGTCGGCCCCATCGCCATCGACGTCGCTCACATCGGCACCTGAGCAGTCCTGGTCGACCCCGTCGTAGGGGAGGTCGGAGGCCCCGGGCGACACGTTGCTGTCGGCATCGTCGCAGTCGCCATCCACCTCGGCGTAGCCGTCGCCATCGTCGTCGGCGGTGTCGAGGGCGTCGTCGATGCTCCCGTTGCAGTCGTTGTCCTTGCCGTCGGCGAACTCGGTCAGGCCGGGCGCCACCAGCGCGTCGGTGTCGTCGCAGTCGTCGCCACCGGCGCTGGCCGCGTCGTGACCGTCGCCATCGGCATCGAGCAGGTCGGCGCCATCGCAGTCCTGGTCGATACTGTCGTAGGGCACCTCGGCCGCGCCGGGCGACACGCTCACGTCGTAGTCGTCGCAGTCGGTGCCGCCGTGGTCGGCCGAGTCGAATCCG
The DNA here is from genome assembly GCA_005778355.1 of Pseudomonadota bacterium. Lineage (GTDB taxonomy): Bacteria > Myxococcota_A > UBA796 > UBA796 > SXON01 > SXON01. The sequence goes on from SXON01000048.1 coordinate 44,371, forward strand.
TCGCCGTCGCCATCGAGATTGTCGGCGCCCGTGCAGTCCTGGTCGACACCATCGTAAGGCACATCGAAGATCCCCGGGCCGATATCGTCACGGGTGTCGTCGCAATCGCCCTCCGACTCGGCGGCGCCATCGCCGTCGTCGTCGGTGGTGTCGAGGTTGTCGTCGGCCACGCCTGAGCAGTCGTCGTCGACCTCGTTCTGGTACTCGGGACGCCCCGGGTACACTTCCGCGTCGAGGTCGTTGCAATCGTCGCCGTCGGCCTCCACGGCCGCGTAGCCGTCGCCGTCGACATCCACGAGATGGGCGCCGTCGCAGTCCTGGTCGGCCCCATCGTAGGGTGTCTCCGCCGCGCCCGGGTAGGTCGCCGCGTCGCCGTCGTCGCAATCGATCTGGTCGGTGTATCCGTCTCTATCCGCGTCGATACTGGGAGACTGCTCGTCCATGACCACTTCAGTGGGGCAGGCGGCCAGGAACAGCGAAAGGATGGTGACGAGGCGACAGGAGCGCACATTTTCTCCAGGGTGAGCCTGGACTGTAGGCCCGGCTGCAAGAGTCGCCCATCCTCCCGCCCCCGGGTGAAAGGCCGGGGAAAGGGCCTTGCCGCGACAGCTTGCCGCGCCCATGCTGGAGAGGTCATGCTGTCCCAGCCCCAAGGCAAGCTGACGCCCGGCGCAGTCTTGCTCGACCGATTCGCCCTGCTCGGACGTGTGGGCGTGGGCATGGGCGGCGAGACCTGGCGGGCACGGGCGCTCGACGGCTCGGCGGACGTGGCGATCAAGGTGGTGCACCACGGTGGCCTGCGCTTGCGACAGCACCTCGATCTGTTGCGCGAGGCGGCGATCCTGCGCGGCCTCGACCACCCCCACGTGGTGCCCTACCTCGGGGTCGTCGACCTGCCCGGGACCAGCGCCACCTACCTCATCATCCAGTGGGCGCGGGGTGGGAACCTGGCCGGCTGGATGGCAGGACGGGGCCGCGTCCCCGCCGCGCGGGTGCGCCTGCTCGGCACGCAGCTCTGCGCCGCGCTCGACGCCGCGCACCAGGCGGGGATCCTGCACCGCGACCTCAAGCCCGAGAACGTGCTCCTGCGCGAGCCCGACCCGGAGACGCCGCACCTCTTGCTCGCTGACTTTGGCATCGCGCAGCGCATGTCGCAGCAAGCAGCCGACGTGTCGCGACCGGCGGGGAGTCCGGGATACTCCGCGCCCGAGTGTTGGCGGGCGGGGACCGTCACCGCCGCCGCCGACGTGTACTCGCTCGGCGCGCTCATCCTGACCCTCGCCCGGGGCTCCCCGCCGCCCCTCGCCTTCGATGGCATGCTGCCCGACCTGGACGAGGCCGAGGAACGCCTGAACCGCGTGAGTGACCCCGACCTGCGCGTGGTGACCGAGCTGGCGCTGGCGATGCTCGCCCGCGAGCCGGAGCTGCGACCGACGGTGGCGGAGGTGCGGGCGGTGCTCGAGGGAAAGTCGCGGTCCGTCCCTCGGCGTGCCGCCCGGGTTGCCACCCTGCCGCCCACGTCGCGACGGCGTCGGCGCTGGTGGACCATCGTGGCCGTCGCCGCTTCACTGGTGGTGGCGACGCTCACGCTGGCCGCCGTCATGGCCTGGGCCGCCGCCTCCTAGTGACCCGGGACTAGCCTCGACCGCTCCCTGTGGTGGGGCCCGGGGGCAACCAGGGTGACGACGCGAGCAAAGAGCGCACGAGGGTGACGCAATCCGGGTGACGTTGGCGCGGATCCTTGGCCAGCCCCCGGTACAACTCGCGCTCCATCTGGGCCGGCATCTCGGGCACCCACTGCCGGGGCGCGGGCGGGGGTTGCTGCGTGTGCGCAAGGAGGAGTCCCGGCAGCGAGGGCTGGTCGAAGGGCACGCGCCCGCACAAGGACTCGTAGGCCACCACCGCCAGCGAGTAGATGTCGGCGGCGGGGCCGGCCACGGAGAAGCTCGTGATTTGCTCGGGGGCAATGTAAGAGGGCGTGCCGGCAAAGACCCCTTGCGCCGTGACACTGCGCAGATCGGTGGCGCGCGCGATGCCGAAGTCCATCACCTTGACGATGCCGTCTTCGCCGATGAACAAGTTCTCGGGCTTCACGTCGCGATGCACCACGCCCTCGCGGTGGGCGGCGTCGAGCCCCTCGGCCGCCTGGAGCAACCAGCCGAGCACGAGCCCCCGCGTGGCGCCCTTGTCGAGCCAGCGGCGCAGGTCGCGACCGGAAAGCAACTCCATGGTGAGGTAGCGGAAACCCTCGTGGACGCCGATGTCGTGGAGGCGAACCACGTTGCGGTGTGCGAGCCGCCGCGCCAGTCGCAGCTCCTGGCGGAAACGTTCGATCTGCTTGGCGTCGCTCACCGGTGCGTTGAGGATCTTCAGCGCCACAGGTTCGTCGAGCTCCTCGTCCCAAACCCGGTACACCACGGCGGCCCCGCCGACGCCGAGCTGCTCCTCGATGCGGTAGCGCCCACCCACCTTCGACCCCGCGCCCAGCGAACCCGCGAGCGCCGGAACCCCGATCCTAGGGGTGTCGGTGGTGCGCCTCGACGGCGGCTCCGGCGGGCGCGCCGCCCCCCCGTCGACCCGCATGGTCGCCCCCTGCGCCGCCGCCGGCGCGTTGACCTTGACGGCCACGCGCTGAGCGTCGAGGGCGGGTGGCGTCGGCAACTCGGGCGTGCCATCCCCGCGGCGTCGCCCTCGCCGGGGGCCCTCGAGTCCGCGCGCCTTTCGCAGGTGGGTCAGCTCGGCGAGCAGCCCACCATCGTCGCCCCGGAGCTCCACGAGCTGGGTGAGGATGTCGTCCGCCATCGCCACCTGTCCGTGACGGGCGTACAACGACGCGAGGCGACGGTGCGCGTCGAACTCGGCGTCGGCCTCGGGGGTTCCGGCGAGGAACGGACCGAGCATGTGGTCGAGGGCGAAGACGATGCGGTCGAGGCGCGTCGCGAGGCGGATGGCGAAAACGCAGGCCTGGCGGTAGCTCGGGTCGTCGTGCCGCACCCGGGTGACCGCCTCGAAGGCGGCGTCGGTCATCTCGGCGCGCGCGAATTCGAGCGCGGCCGCGAAGTACTCGGTTGCCGCCGTCCAGAGCTGCGCCGCGCGCTTGTGGTCGGCCGAGCGGGCGGCGAGGCGGGCGGCGGGCGCGTAGAGCTCCAGTGCGGTGCAGAGTTCGAGCGCGGGCTGGCCACGCGCGTCGACCGGGAGGGTGGCGATGGCCTCCGCCGCCGCCTTCTGCACCGCCGCGGCGTCGTTCTCCGGGGCGACGACGCCAGGCGCCGCGGGGGTACTGCCCAGGGGCACTCGGCCAGTGGTCGCCCGCGCCCGCACCGCCGCGGCCGTGGCGCCGTTGCGGTCGAGCACCTCGGCCGCCTTCGGACCATTCCCGGCGGACAAGAGCACCGCCACGGCAGCCCGTAGCTCACCCGCCGCGGCCAGCGCCTCGGCGGCCTCGTGGGCGATCGTCACCGCCTGCGGCGCGATCTCGCCCTTGCGACGCAGCTCCACGTCGACGAGCGAGAGCAAGAGCCACCCGGCGCTTCGCGGGTCGTTGCGGGCGCGCATGGTCGACGCCGCCGACCGGAAACGAAGCTCGGCGCCGGGGTCTTTCTCCCGGGGCCCCACGAGCAGGTTGGGCGCCGGGGGCACCTACTCCTCCACCGGCAGGCCGCCGATCTGCTCGGCAAGGTGCTCCGGCGAGCGGGCCACCCGCAGGGCCTCGTCACGGGCCACGATGCCGTCGCGCACGTAGCGGAACAGCGCCTGGTCGAGCGATTGCATGCCGCCACCCTCATTGCTCGCCGTGCGCAGGTAGCTCTCCACCTGGTGCACCTTGTTCTCGCGGATGAGGTTGGCCACGGCGTAGTTGTGCAACAAGATCTCGAGCGCGGCAACCCTCCCCGAGCCACTGGCGCGTTTGCACAGCGCCTGGGCCACCACGCCTCGCAAGAGCACGGACAAGACGCCGCGAGCCTGGTCGCGCGATTCCTCCGGCATCACATCGATCACCCGGTCGATGGCCTTCGCCGCCGACCGCGTGTGCAGCGTGCCGAGAACGAGCACGCCCGTCTCCGCGGCGTGCAAGGCCAGCGACACCGACTCATAGTCCCGGAGTTCGCCCACCATGAGCACGTCGGGCGACTCCCGCATCGCGCTCCGGAGCCCCTCCGAGAACGAGGCCACGTCGTGACCCACCTGCCGCTGGGTGACCACCGAGGCCAGAGGTTCGTGAACAAACTCCACAGGATCTTCAAGCGTGATGATGTGACGCTCGGAGTTCATGTTCATCTCGTGGAGCATCGCGGCGAGCGTGGTGGTCTTGCCGCTTCCGGTGGGCCCGGTGACCAGCACCAGCCCGTTGGCCAGTCGAGTGAGTTCCCGCACCGACTCGGGCAGGTTCAGCTCGTCGATGGTTGGGAGCCGGTCGGCGATGGCACGGAAGACGGCGGAAACGCCGTCGTGTTGGACAAATGCGTTGGCGCGGAAACGCCCAACCCCCGCGATCTCGTGAATGAAGTCCACCTGCTGGTCGCGCTGGAAGGTGGCCCTTTGCCCCTCGTCCAAGACCTCGGTGACAAAGCGCTGTGCGTCCCGAGTCGTCAGCGACCGAAAGGGGAGGGCCACGAGGTCGCCATCGAGGCGAACGATGGGCGGCTTGCCCGCGTGCAGGTGCAGGTCGCTTGCTCGCTGGTCGACCACCACGCGCAGGAACGAGTCGACGAGGGGCATGACCTAGGCCCCCGCCTTCTTGCTGTCGGGCGGCGCCAGTGCCTCGAACTGCTTCTTGTCGTGAGCCTTCGCGTAGGCGGTGTCGGCGGTGATCACCCCGGCGTTGTAGAAGCGCATCAGCTCCGCGTCCATGGACTGCATGCCCTGATCGCGGGAGGTCGCGATCACCGAGGGAAGTTGGTAACACTTGCCCTTGCGGATCAGGTTCGCGACCGCGTCATTGTTGATCATCACCTCGGCAGCGAGGGCGCGCCCCTTGCCGTCCGCCCGTGGCAAGAGATGCTGGCACACTACGCCGCGCAGGCTGCCCGCGAGCATGGCCCGCACCTGATCCTGCGATCCGGCGGGAAAGGTGTTGATCAGGCGGTCCAGCGAGGTGTCGACCGACACGGTGTGCACGGTGCCGAGCACGAGGTGGCCGGTCTCGGCGACCGAGACCGCGAAGCTGATGGTGGCGAGGTCGCGCAGCTCGCCCACGAGGATGACGTCGGGGTCTTCGCGGAGCGTCGCCCGGAGCGCGGCGTTGAAGCTCCCCGTGTGGGTGCCCAGCTCGCGCTGGTTCACGAGCCCTTTGGCGCGAGGGTGCACCACCTCGATCGGGTCTTCGAACGTGATCACGTGACGGGAACTAGAGCGGTTGATCCTGTCGATTAGCGCGGCGAGCGTGGTGCTCTTCCCGGAACCCGTGGGGCCGCCGATGAGCACCAACCCGTTCGGCAGGTCACCGAGGCCATGTACGACCGGGGGAAGACCGAGGTCTTCCAGCGTGGGGATGCTGCCGCGGACCACGCGGAACACGGCCGACATGCCGTGGATCTGCCGGAAGATGTTCGCGCGGAAACGCGTGCCGTCGCTCTCCACGCGGTAACTCAGGTCGACGTCGCGACGACGATCGATGTCGTCGGTCTGCTGCGCGCTGAGCAGGGGGACCACGAGGTCGCGCACGTCGTCGGCAGCGAGCACGTGCTCGCCAATCGCCTCCACGCGACCGAGGCGCTTCATGTAGGGCGGGCGCCCGGGGACAAGAATGAGATCGTCGCCGCCCGACCCCGCCATCGCCAGCAGGAGACGGTCGAGCGCTGAGCCCTCCTCGTCGTCGACGGCTCGGGTGGACGCGGTGACGTTCCATCGCAAGAGAAGTTTACGCGCTCGCTCGGCGACGGCCGGGTGTGGGTCGCCGAGCAGGCGCTGCACGGGGATGGCCTGCGCGTTGTCGCCGATCCTCTCCAGGCAATCGAGCGCGGCGAGCCGCACCTCGGGCGCCTCGTCACCCAGCACCCGGGCGACGTGCGGCGCCATGTCGCGAGCGCCCATCTCGCGGAGAGCACCGAGGGCAACGAGCCGGAAGTCGGGCTCCTTCAGGGCGATCTCGGCCACGTGTGGCGCGGCGCGCGTGTCCTTCAGCACCCCGATGGCCTCGATGGCGCACTCTCGTACCCACCAGTCGGTGTCGGCCTGCGCGGTGCGCACCAGCGCCCCGATCGCCGCCACCGCACGGAGGCGTCGAATCACGCCCACGGCGAACATCCGCACCGGGGCCGTGCCGGTGTCGAGCAGCGGAATGACGTAGCGAACGAGCTTCTGGCCCGCGAGGTCGACCAGCGCGTCGGCGACACGCTCGCGCACCCACCAGTCCTCGTCGCGGAGGTGAGCGACCAGTCGCGGCCAGAGCTGGTTCGCGGGGTCGGCCACCTGCCGGGCCACCTCCACGGCGTAGCGCCGCACCTCGGCGTCGCGGCTGTGCAGCAGCCACATCACCGTGCGCGCGACGTCGACCTTCCCGCTCGCCCCCACGTGCCCAAGCACCTCCGCCGCGCGAGCCCGCACCGCGAGCTGCCGGTGGCCCAGCGCCTCCACGAGCAACGGCAGGACGGCGTCGGTGTCGAGCGACTCGATGACGTCGAGCACCGCGAGGCGAATGGACTGCGGTCCGCTATTGAGCTTGCGCTCGAGCGCCGCGATCGTCTGCACCGAGCAGAAGCGCCGAAGGCCGTCCAACGCGGCGCGCACGATGGTGAGCGATGGCCAGTCCAACATCGGGGCCACGTAGGCGAACCACTCCGCCTCGCTGGCGAGCGTGGAGAAGGCCGTCACCGCCGCGGCCACCACCGCCTCGTTCTCGTCCACCAGGCCGATGGCGAGCGCCCTCAGCGCGCCCGCTCTGTCGCGACCCATGAATCGCTCTTCGCCTAGATATTTCAGGATCTTCAACTTCTCTGACTGGCTGGCGCGAGGGAATGCTTCCAGGAGCGTGGGGATGGCGTGGTGGCCGGCCACGCGCACCGCCACGTCGATGGCGATGCCGCGGCCCGGGAAGTGGGGCTCCTTCACGAGGTCGTCGACCATCGCCAAGACCGTGCGTCCGCCTACCGCCGCGAGCACCTGGCCGGCCGAGGCGCGGATGCCCGGATCGGCGTTTCGGAGGAGATCAACCAGCTCCGGGTGTGCAGCCGGGTCGTTCACCTTCGGCAGCGCCTGGGCGAGCACCGCGCGCAGCGCCGGGTCGTTCGACTTGAGCGCCTTCACCAGCGTGCTGAAGAGGGCACGGTCGCCGCTCTGGTGCACCAGGTGCACGAAGAGCGCGCCCTGGGCGTGCACCTGCACCGCGTCGAGCCCGCCCTTCACGAGGTGATCGAGCAAGCGCAGCGCGTGGTCGGCGGTGATGGCGCCGATGCCGCTCGCGAGCGCAACGGCCTCCTCGGGCCCGCGTGGGGGCGCGGCACGGAGCTGGCGGACGAGATCGCTGCCGGTCACGGTCTCGCGTTTATAGCAGGGGCGACCCTACGCCGTGGCCAGGGCCGAGCCGAGCCGATCGAGAGCGGCCTCCAGGGCGCCCACGGAGACCGCGCCGACCGACATCCGGAACCAGCCGTTTTCCTCGGCAAGGTCGAAGGCTTGGAAGGGCACCACCGCCAAGCCGGCCCGCTGCAGGAGCCAGCGGCGAACGTCTTCGTTGGTGCGCATCGGGGCACCATCGACGCCCAGCTTGCCAAACAGGTCGAAGCGCACCGAGAGGTACATCGCCCCCTGCGGCGCGATGTGGTGCACGCCGAGCCGCGACAGCCCCCGGTGGAGCGTATCGAGTCGCGATTGCAACCCGGCCCGGAAACCCTCGCCGAAGGTCGCCATCGCCGCGTCGTCGCCGAGCAGCGTGGTGGTGGCCACCTGCTCCGGCCGCGGCGCCCAGGCGCCCACGTGACCGAGGAAAGACTTCATGCGCTCGGCGAGGATCGGGTGCAGCGTGGCCCAGCCCACCCGCAGCCCCGTGGCAGCGAAGGCCTTGCTGATCGCGTCGATGGTCACGACATAGGGCGCCACCTCCGGCACGAGCACGGACGGGTGCGCGTGACGGGCCTGGCCGTAGGTCAACAGCCAGTACACTTGGTCCCACATCCACATGAGCGGTGGACGACCGGTGGCCGTGCGCCGGGCGTTTTCCTCGACGACGAGCCGCGCGACGTCGGCCAGTCGCGCCGGGTCGATCGCCGTCCCCGTCGGGTTGAGCGGGGAGTTCATCGTGAACAACTTCGCGCGGGACAAGGGCTCACGCAGCTGATCCACTGTCGGGAAGAAATCGTCTTCGGCCCGGGTCGCGACCTGGACCTGCACGGCATCGGTGAGCTGGCCGTAGTAGCCGTTGTTCCAGCTCGGCACGCAGTACACCAGCACGTCGCCCGGCTCGAGGAAGAGCCGGTAGGTCGCGTACATCACCGGGCGCGCGCCGGAGGCGGTGACCACCCAGTCCACGGGTACATCGAGGCCGAGCGCCCGCTTGTACCACGCGACAATCGCTCGACGAAGCTCAGGAATGCCCTCCGAAGGCGGGTAGTTCGTCTGCGCGTCGTCGAGCGCCGCCACGATGCCGTCGCGCAGCTTGGCGGGCACCGGGAACTGGCGTGGGTCGAAGTCGCCGACCGTGAGGTTGCAGATGGGCTTCCCCGAGGCGGCCATGCCGCGCACCTCGGCGGCGATGCCGAGGATGAGGGAGCCTTGCATCTCGCGCGCCACGCGGGTGAGCGCGAGCTGGGCGAAGGCCTTGGGGTCCACTGCAGCTTGGGTCACGACGCCTCCCGGGCGGGGGCGCCGCTAACTCGTCGCCGGCCCCCTCACGTCGCCGCCGACCGAATCCGATCCAAGCAGGCAGGAGTCTCCCCCATGCTCGCCCTCATCGCCTTCGCCCACGCCGGCACCTGGCCCATCTGCGCTGTCACCGAGACCACCGTGAGCGTCAACGGCGGCTGGACCCTCGTCGAAGAGCGCGAGAGCGACGGGAAGGACGTCCAGCACCGGGGTGCCTGGTCGAGCGAAGCCTCCTTGTCCCAGAGCTTCGGCGGGCGTCGCGAGGAGAACTACTGCGACAGCGACGACGGCCTCATGGGCCTCACGCGACGCTGGACCGCAGAGCTGGTGACCGTGGCCGCGCTCCCCGGCACCGAGGCCAACGCCTGCGAGGCGACCATCTGGGCCGAGGGCAAGGCCGACGCCGACGCCCGCGCCGAGGTCGACACGGAGCGGCTCGCCGCCATGGCGCGTGGCAGTGCGCTCACGATGGCCGAGGCCGACAATGTGGCCGACATCTCGGTCGACGCCGGCGGCGGCGCCCGCTTCGCCGGCCAGTGGACGTGGCGCGTGCCGGGCACCAAGGCCGCCGACATGGTGGGCACCGTGGTGGTGAGCGCGCAGGCCGCCTACGCCGGGGCCACCCTCGACATCCCCGGCTGGGCGATGGTCGACACCTGGGACGGCGAGATCGATGCCTGGGTGCGGCAGGACGACGAGTGGGTGCACGTGACCGGCAGCGCACCGATGGAGATCCCCTTCGGGGCCATCGTGACGCCTCGCGGCTCGGTGTGCGCCACCGGCTCGGTGACCACCGGTTCGCAGTCGGTGCTCGGCGGCGGCGGCGCCGGCGGCGCGGGCATCAGCTTCAGCATGGAGCCCGTCGCCACCGACGAGACACCGAGCGGCGACGCCCCCGGGGCACCGGCGTTCGGGCCCTGCGGCTGCGAGTAGCCACCGGCCACGTGCGGTCCTCGTCCCGGCGCAGGGGAACCCGTCGACTCAGGTGTTCGCGGCGGGCAGGCACCGTAACTTTGGGGGGTCCTGTCACCCCCTGGCGTCCCCATCGGCTGCGCTGCGCTCCGCGATGGGGCGCGCCAGGGGCGCCACCCCACACTTCCACCTGGGTGGACACCGCGAACACGAGTCACCACCCTGCTTGGCGGCGGACCGCCCGTGGCCTCGATCTCCCACCGGGGCGAGCGGGGGCAAAAGGTGCCGCGGCAAAAGGTGCCGGAGGTTAAGGGTTAAGAGTTAGCTGTTGGGGCGTCAAGAGGGGGGGCGGCCACGACCTCGCGAACCTGGGCGACGAAGGCGGGTGGTGGCATCCCCGCAGTACGGGCGACCTCCTCCATGAGCAACAGAAGGCGCGAGAGTCGCGGGATCGTCTCCTCGCGGGCCCCGCCGTCGAGTTCCAGTGTCCAGCCGTAGGCCACCAGCAGGGCCTGTTGCGACGCTCGGAACGCGCCCCTTCCGTCGCCGCCCTGGTGGAGCGCGCGCGCCCCGACCTCCCACCCGTCGCAACCCCACGATCCGCCATGTGCCCAAAGGGCCGCCGCGACCCCTCGCGTGTCTTGCGATGCGATGGAGCGAACCAGATCGCGCAGGGCCAGATTGCCGAGTTCGGCACGAACGCCGAGCGCCGACACGTGGGCGTCGAGGGACTCCACCCGACCGTCAATCGCGTCGGCAATCGCGTCCACGTCGGCCGCCGTCGCCGTCGCGCCTTCTCCCCAGAGAGCGCGCATCTCGGCGGCCGCGCGGCGCATGCCCTCGGTGTCGCCCAGCGCCCGATAGATGTCGACCGTCACCCAATGGTGCACGGCGGCCTCGTCTAGGGGCAGGTCGGGAGACAGGTCGCCAAGGACGCTCCTCGCAGCCAGTGGCGCGCCGGCCTGCGCGAGCGCACTCGCGGCGCCGCGGGCCCAGTGTCGATGGACCTCCCCCGACAGGTCGCGGCTGTAGCGCTCGAACTCCACTTGGCAGCGGAGAGGGACCGGGCGCTGATTGGGCGCCACCGGCAGGCCGGACTCCGAAAACAGAGCGGCCACCACCAGGGCCAAGAGCACGGCGGCGGCGACAAACCCGGTCACGAGGGGCTCCTGCACGATGGCGGCGGTGGCGATCGCCGCGACCAAGAAGGTGGCCAGAGCCATGCGGTAGAGCCGCCGCTCAACCCGCAGGGCGTTTCCCCGTGGAAGCTGCTCGATGAGCCTACACTGGCGCCACCACCCGCTCCCCTGGACGAACACGTGCCGACCCACCGCGCGGGTGGCGAAGGGCGCTTGGCCGACAACCACGAAGGCGGCGGGACAACCGGCGACGACCCAACCCAGTAGCCGTGTGCACCAAATCAACAGGGTGGGAACCCACGTCGCCGCGACGATTGCCGCGAAAAAAACGCCTAGTCCCTCTACGATCACCCCACCTCCACCCGCCAAACGCGCTCCCGCCCGCCGATCCACAAGCTCTCCCCCGCGGCGGCGAGGCACCACGGGCGATCGAGCTCTACCGGCACCGGCACCGTCCCCTCGCGGGTCGCGGCGTAGAGCCGTCCCTCGGCGAGGAGCCACAGGCGCTGCCAGCGGTCCACGGCGAAGGCCGTGGGCTCTGGCGGCGCTGTCGTCCAACTACACCCGTCGAAGCGATGATGTTGACCACCGGCCGCCGCGTGGAGCACGCCGTCGGCGAAGGCGAGGTGCCGCACCGGGGCGTGCTTGATGGGCGACAAGCGTCGCAAGGGGCCACCATTGACCACGTGCAGGACCCCGTCGCCGGTCCCCGCGTAAACCACCCCCGCCGCCTCGCAGAGCGCGAAGCACTCGGCCGGCCCGTCGCCGCCCTCGAGACGCGTGCGCCAGCCGAGCAATAGCTGCCGACCGGTCGACAAGAGGCAGCGAAGCTCATCCCAGCCCTCCTCGCTGTCGGCCCCATGCTTGCGCACGGTGGGATCGCCCCGGAAGTCCCAGCGCACCAGCGATTGTGAGGTGGCGACGAGCAAGTCGCCCTGGTGTACGCACATCGCCTCCACACGACGCGCCTCGCGTCGGGCGCCCCGGGGCCAGGGGAAGCGTTCGAACCTGCCTTCGCGCCAGAGCGTGAGCCCGTAGTCGGAGCCGAGCGCAACCCCGCCGGGGACGGCCACCGCGCAGCGGACGGTGGCGACGGGCTCGTCCCCCATGTCGCGACTGGACCACGACTCCTCCCGGCGCACCCTGGTCGTCGGCGGCGGTCGCTCACGGGGGAAGCGCAGCACCGGCAAGGACACGTCGACCGCTCGTGCTCGGGGGCCCGGCGGTCGACCGGCGAAGAGCCCGGCGAGCAAGGCGGGATCGGCCTCCCGAGCCGCCTCGAGCAAGATCGCGTCGGCCAAGTCGGCGGTGAGCGGAACGCCGTCGCGACCCGGGTAGTGTCCACCCTCGCGAGCCAGGCGCTCGCGGAGGTCGAAGGGGTCGGGACGGCCGAGCTTCGCCGCGATTCGCGCCCGGGCCAGGCCCAGTGCCTCGCGGTCGAGCCAGGAAACGACCTCCGCCGCAGGACCTGCCGGTATCTTACTCGCTGTCAACGCCGCTATCTTCTCCGCTGCCGCAGGGGTCGGCCCAGCCCGCCGTCGCCCCGCAGAGCTCGACCACCACCTCGGGCGTGGTGCCGTCGTTGCTCTCGATGCGGATCGCACCCTCGAACTTGCCTTCTTCCGTGGTGTAGAGCGCCACGTCCCAGTCGACGCTGTCGCCGGTGTTGATGAGCACGTCGGTCTTGTCTTCGAAGGTGAAGACACCGCCGGGGTTGGCGATCAGACGCGCCTGGTAGACCTGGAGCTGCTCCTCGCCGGTACTCGCCACGTTGAACGACGCGGACTTCGCGTAGGATGGCTGTAGCCCCTCGAAGAGCACGTAGTTGGGGGTGACGACGATGACGCCGTTGCCGCCGGAGATCTTGGTGTCGGTGCCGGACTGGAAGCCCGTGTCTTGTGGACAGCCGACGAGGAGGAGCAGAGGGAACGCACGCATGGGAGCCTCCTGATAACGCAAGGGCCGATGATAACGGTCGAGATCGAGGTGCCGCGCGGGGGCTTCGTGAAGCGCGAGGCGGGCAGGGGCGTGGAGTACGTGTCGCCCCTGCCCTGCCCGTTCAACTACGGTTGTGTGCCCGGGCAGATCGGCGAGGATGGCGACCCTGTCGACGCGGTCGTGCTCGGCCCCCGCCTCGCGACGGGCACGCGCGTCGACACCACGCCATGGCTCCGGGTGCTTTTCGTGGACGACGGTGCGCAGGACGACAAGCTCGTGTGCGGCCCGGTCCCCCCGACCGCCGGTGATCGCGCCCTGCTCGCCTCCTTCTTCGCGGTATACGCCGTTGCCCGCACGCTCATGAACCGCGCGCGTGGCCGAGGCGCCGCGCGCTACCTCGGCATCGCCCCGCTCCGCACGCGATAGGTTCCCCGCGTGCGGCTTCCCTGGATCGCGCTGGCGCTGCTTGCGCTCGTGGCTTGGTTGTTGGCGCCGCTCTTCCAGGGCGGCCTGCTCGGGGCCGCCGGCACCGACCTGTTCCGGGGCACCTGGGGCTTCGACCATCAGGCGCAGGCTTTCCCCCTGCCCTTCTGGACCGACCGCGTGGGTTTCCCGGGCGGGGTGAAGCTCCTGATCCTCCCTTTCGTCTCGAGCCTGCTGGGCGCCCCCCTCCACTGGGTGCTCGGTCCCTGGGAGGGGTACAACGCGTGGGTGGTGGCGCTCTTGTGGCTCGGCGCCTTCTGCACCGCCTGGTGGGTGAAGGAAGCGAGCGGCAGCGGCGGGGCGGGCCTGCTCGCTGGTGGGCTGATGGCGTCGCAACCGACGCTGCTCCTCGCTCTCACCGACGGCACCGCGGAGCACGTTGCCTTCTGGTCGATCCCGGCGATGCTGGCGTCGCTGGCCCGCGCCCGCACCGACCCGGGAAACCGCTGGGGCATCGCCGCGGGGGTCTTCGCCACGATCGTGGCTCTGGACAGTCCGTACCACGCGATCTTCTCGGTTCCCCTCACGCTGTTGCCGTTGTGGCGCTGCCCGCCGCGCGCACGATGGGGTTTCCTCGGCGTGGCGGCGCTCGGCATCGCAGCGGTGGTGGGCCTCTACTGGGGCTTGCCCCTCTCGGGACGCCTCGAGAACAAGGCCCAGAACGCGGTGAAGCTCGCCACCTGGTGGCAGTGGGACGCCGGAAAGATGCTGAAGCCCTGGGACTTCACGTTCTCGCCGGCCTTTGTTCCCACCTACACGCTGCTCGGTGCGGCTGGGCTCGCGGTCGCCCGCCCGGCACGGTCCTTGCCCTGGGTGGGATGGGCGGTTCTCTGCCTCTTGTTCGCGCTTGGCGCCTCGCCCGAGAACACGAGCGTGCTCGCCCGCTGGTGGGGCGGCCCGGGCGAAGCGGTGGGTGGCGGGATCGAGTGGTTCAACCAGAATCTCTCGCCCAGCGCGATCCGATTCCCCAGGCGCTGGCTCATCCCGATGGCGCTCGCGCTCTTCACGGCCGCCGGCATCGGTCTCGGGCGCCTCCCGAGAGAGTGGATGCGCGTGGCCGTGGCGATCCCGGCCGTCATCGGGGGCACGTGGCTGTCGATGGAACGTACGGGTTTTCGCGAGGCTTTTCCGCGCATCGCCGTCCCCGAGCCGGCCTTCGCCCGCTTCGTCCACGACCACCCGGGCGAGGGCGCCGCCGTGGTCTTGCCCACCGTGCGCGGGGCAAGTCGACTCCACGAGCGTTTCGAGCTGCCCGTCTTTGCCAATCTCGACGCGGCCCTGGTCTCCGCCGACCAGCCCTTCCTCCAGGTGGCGCTGGGCCGGGCCCTCGTCAACTCGCCGCAGGGGCTGTTCACTATGCAGCCGAAGAAACGAAAAGACACGGATATCGAACGTTTCTTTCAGGACCTCAACGACCTCTGCAACCCGCAGACCACCGGTAGCGAGGTGCCGCCCTCGGCCCTCCAGGAGCCCGAGAACCGCGCCGCCCGCGCCCGAGCACTCGCGGAAAATGGGCTCCGATTCATCGTGCTCGACGACGAAGTGTACGGCGAGACCGGTCTCGGCCACGCCAAGCTGCCCTTCGCCGACATGATCGTGGAGGAGCAGCACTTCGACGATGGCACGGGCGTGACGGTGTGGGTGTTGTCGCCTTAGGTCAGACCGGCTGCGGCCGATGCTTGGCCCGGCTACGTTGAGCCCAGAGGCGCCTTTTGCACCGCAAGACCCGCGACAAAGACCTGACCTGCTCCTTCTGCGGCAAGTCGCAACGCGACGTTCGTAAGCTCATCGCCGGGCCGAGCGTCTACATCTGCGACGAGTGCGTGGAGCTTTGCAACGAGATCATCACCGAGGAATACGAGCGCGAGGACTTCGCGGCAGCGCGAGCGCTCGTCCCCCGGCCAATCGAGATCGCGCGTCACCTCGACGACTACGTTGTTGGGCAAACACGGGCGAAGAAAGTGCTCTCCGTGGCGGTCCACAACCACTACAAGCGCATCGACGCCCGGGCCAATCGCGACGACGTGGAGCTCCAGAAGAGCAACATCCTGCTCATCGGGCCCACGGGAACAGGCAAGACCCTCCTCGCCCAGACGCTGGCGAAGAAGCTCAACGTGCCCTTCGCCATCTGCGACGCCACCTCGCTGACAGAGGCCGGCTACGTCGTTGAAGACGTCGAGAACGTCGTGCTCTCCTTGTTCACCGCCGCCGAGTACAGCGTGGAGCGCACGCTCAAGGGCATCATCTACGTCGACGAGATCGACAAGATCGCCCGGAAAGGCGAGAACCCTTCGATCACGCGCGACGTGTCGGGCGAG